>CAZMPB010000064.1:0-15332 GCA_964567775.1 uncultured Bacteroidales bacterium | reverse complement strand
GTCGAAGGAACACTTGTTGAAAAAAATCCCGTGTTTGCCGTGATTGAAACCGGTGGAATAGGCTATTTTATGAATATTTCCTTAAATACCTATTCGAAATTAGGGGAAGAAGGAACCAAATGCAGGCTTTTAACGTATATGGCCATAAAAAGCGAAGCGGCAACGCCTGTCGGTGTTACGCTTTATGGTTTTTATTCAGCAGAAGAACGCGATTTGTATATAAATTTAATATCGGTCAATGGTGTCGGCGCCAACACGGCACGCCTGATACTTTCGTCTCTTACTCCCAACGAGGTGATTTCTGCGTTGGCCAACGGACAAGTGGCTGCCTTTGAGCGGGTAAAAGGTATCGGTTCAAAAACAGCACAGAAAATAATCATTGACCTGAAAAATAAATATTCAAAAATAGCGTTAGAACATGACATTGTTTCAGGCGCAAACAATGCAATTAAACAGGAAGCATTGTCAGGATTACTAATATTGGGATTTAATAAGAATATTGCTGAAAAAGCTCTTGATAAAATAATAAGGTCAGAGCCGTCAACAGATACCGTGGAAGAGCTGATTAAAAAAGCTTTAAAAATTTTATAATTGAAGAGAATTAAATTATTTGATCATTGAGACCTGCCAGATATATATTTCAAATTTTTGCCGCAGCATTTATTTTATCGATAGCAATTGCAGGTAGTGTAAAGACCACTCCTGATTACAATTTTATCAGAGATAAATATATAAATCCGCCGGACACCAACCCTCCCGATACCAATCCATTGCCTTATCCTTTTAATGATAACAACGGAAATCCTTACGATGACCAGCAAAACGGCGGTTTGTATCTGAATAACCCTTCCAATATAACCCCTGACGTGGAGTACGATCCTGAAACGAACCAGTACATAGTAAAAAGTAAGATCGGGGATCTTGATTACCGACAACCGAACTACATGTCGTTTGATGAATACCGCAATTATGATATGGATAAAGCCCTGCAGGATTACTGGCGCGATAAAACAAGCGCAAACCGGGGCAGCAAAGGCGATGGGAATATTATCCCAAAGATACATATCGGTGGAAAAGCCTTCGGTAAAATTTTTGGCGGAAACACCATCGACATCAGGCCTTCGGGTTCGGCGGAACTGATTTTTGGCGTGGTGTCCACCAAGACAAATAATCCTGCGCTGGATGTGAAACAACGCCGTACCACAAATTTCGACTTTCAGGAAAAAATTCAAATGAACGTGACCGCCAAGATCGGCGACAAGATTCAGTTTGGCGTTAATTATAACACAGAATCATCTTTTGATTTTGAGAACAAAATGAACCTGAAATACGAAGGAGAAGAAGATGATATCATCCAACTTATCGAAGGGGGAGATGTTACATTACCTTTAAACAGTACCCTGATCACTGGAAGCCAGTCGCTGTTCGGTATTAAGGCCAAGTTGAAATTTGGAAGGGCCACGGTTACCGGGCTTTGGTCGCAGCAGGAAAGCCAGACAGAAAATATCACCGTATCCGGTGGCGCACAAACCAGCGAGTTTAACGTCAAAGCAGACCAGTACGAAGAAAATAAGCACTTTTTTATCTCTCAGTACTTCCGCGATCATTACGAAGAAGGCCTAAAAAAACTTCCTATCGTTACCTCCAATATCAACATTACAAATATCGAGGTGTGGCTCACCAATATTGGCTCGGCGACTACTGAAAACCGCAACATCGTTGCTTTTCAGGATATGGGAGAAGGACAGGTCATTGGTAATCCCAATCTTGTTTCTTTGGGATATTATCCCGCCAACGATGCCAACAGTTTATTTAATTTTGTTGACGAAGCGCAGCTCAGAAACCTTAATGGCGTAAACAATTATCTGGCAGCACTTGGAATGACGGCAGGGCTGGATTACGAAAAAGTGGAACTTGCGCGTAAATTGCAGCCTTCAGAATATACTTTTAACAGCAAACTTGGTTTTATTTCGTTGAATACATCATTAAATTCCGACCAGGTTCTGGCAGTGGCATATCAGTATACACTGGTGGGCGATACCACCGTTTACCAGGTTGGGGAGCTTACCAATACAGGCATCAGCGCACCAAGCTGCCTTTTGGTGAAACTCATCAAAAGCACTACCCTCAGCACGAAGGTTCCGATGTATAAGCTGATGATGAAAAATGTGTATTCTATCGGCGGCTACCAGATAAATCCTGAGGATTTCCGGTTGAACGTACTGTATTCGGGCGAAGAACAAGGCATACCCATGGGTTACATCACCGAAGGCGCTGTAAACGGGGTCCCGCTGATACGTGTTCTTGGTTGCGACCGTCTCGACCTCAATCAGAATCCCCTGCCCGACGGAGTATTCGATTTTATCGGAGAAGCTACAACCCGGGGCGGCCTTATTCAGGCTTCAAACGGGCGTATCTTTTTCCCTGTGCTCGAGCCTTTCGGAAGCGATTTGCGTAAAGCAATTACCGGTGGCGACCCTGCGCTGAATACGATCGCGGACAAATACTGTTACGATTCTTTGTATACCATGACGAAAACAGGGGCACAGCAATATCCCGACAGGAATAAATTTTCTTTGCAGGGTTTTTATAAATCAGCGGCCGGTTCTGAGATATCTTTAGGGGCCATGAGTGTGCCCCAGGGCTCTGTTAAGGTTACTGCCGGAGGTATTCCCCTGACAGAAAATGTTGACTACACCGTAGATTATACGATGGGCCGCGTGAAGATCATCAATGAAGGGATTTTAAATTCGGGAACGCCTATCAATATTTCGCTTGAAAACAACAGCACCTTCAGCATACAAACCAAAACACTTATGGGCTTGCGTATTGATTATATGGTCAATAAGAATTTCAATCTTGGTGGTACCGTGCTGAATCTGAATGAAAAACCTTTAACTCAAAAAGTAAATTTTGGTGACGAACCCATTTCCAATACCATTTGGGGGGTTGACGGCGCTTATACAACCGAAGCCCGCTGGCTGACCAAACTTGTCGATTTGATCCCTTTGATTAATACGAAAGCGGTATCAAATGTCAGTATCAATGCTGAGTTTGCCAATCTTATCCCCGGCCATTCCAAAGCCATAGGCAAAACAGGAACATCCTATATCGATGATTTTGAAAGCAGCAAATCCACTATCGACCTGAAAAATGTCGGCAGCTGGTTTATTGCAAGTACCCCGCAAAATCAGTTGGATATGTTTCCGGAAGCTGTGAACAACAGCGGGCTTGGATTTAACTACAACCGTGCTAAATTGGCCTGGTATGTCATTGATCCGTCGGTGTTTTACCGTAACAACAACCAACTGCCTCCGAATATTACAAATGATGATATTTCGAACCACCTTGTCCGCGAAGTTTACGAACAGGAAGTTTTTCCGAACCGTCAGCCGGCAAATAATTTACCCTCAAATATTGCCGTACTCAATATGGCCTTTTATCCTAAAGAACGCGGCCCATATAATTATGATGTAGATGGCTCTCAGGGATTTTCATTAGGTACAAATTCCGATGGATCGCTTATCGGACCCGATTCACGATGGGGAGGCATGATGCGTCGTATTGAATCTACCGACTTTGAAGAAACCAATATTGAATATATTGAGTTTTGGATGATGGATCCTTTTGTGTATGATCCTTCTGCTGCCGGAGGACAGGTTTATATTGACCTGGGAGATATCTCGGAAGATGTATTGAGGGATTCAAGAAAAAGCATCGAAAATGGCTTGCCCCCCGACGGGGTTATGGATGATGTTGACACGACCATATGGGGTGTTGTCCCCAGCCTGCAGCCGCTTACCAACTCCTTCGACAACAATGAATCTGCACGCCCTTATCAGGATGTAGGGCTTGATGGATTGGCAAATGATAATGAAACACTTTTTTTTAGTACCTATATTAATGATATTGTAAATTATCATGGGTCAGGGTCAGGTGCTTACCAAAAGGCTCTTTCAGATCCCTCCTCCGATGATTTCCATTATTTCAGGGGGCCGGATTATGATAATGTCGCCAAAACAATACTTCAGCGTTACAAGAATTACAACGGAACCGACGGCAACTCGCCAACAGATCAGCAGACACAGGATGAATACGGCGTTAATTATCCCATGCAGTCAACCACCATTCCCGATGGCGAAGACATTAACAGGGATAATACCCTCAGCGAAGGGGAACGTTATTTTCAGTATCGTATAGACCTTAACCCTGCCAAAATGGTTATCGGTCAGAATTATATTTCCGATATTCTGGACGCATCCACCGGAAGACTGCCTAACGGAACATCTACGACCATCAAATGGTATCAGTTTAAAGTGCCAGTTCAGTCGCCCGATAAGATCATTGGCGGAATTCAGGATTTTAAATCCATACGTTTTATCAGGGTGTTTTTCCGCGGATTTACCGACTCTGTGATATGCCGGTTTGCAACATTCGACCTGGTTCGCGGTGACTGGAGAAGATACAATTACAGTCTGCTCGGGCCCGGGGAATATGTTCCTAACGATGATCAGATGCTGACAACTTTTGATGTCTCGGCGGTCAATCTTGAAGAAAATGGCCAGCGTTCACCGGTTACCTATGTAATTCCACCAGGCATCGAACGCGAGATAAATTACCAGAGTACTACCATGCAGCAACTCAATGAACAATCATTATCCATGAAAGTATGCAATCTCATGGATGGCGATGCAAGAGCTGTTTACAAAACCTGTGATTTTGACATGCGTAAGTTTAAAACACTTAAAATGTACGTTCATGCCGAGGCCATGGGAACCGAATCCGCGGTGCATAACGGAGATCTTACCGTGTTTATTCGTCTTGGTTCCGACTTTAAGAGCAATTATTATGAATACGAACTACCCCTCGAATTTACCTCCTGGTACAACAGCGATCCCGAAATGATCTGGCCAGAACAAAACAGGATGGAGATCTCGCTGCAAAATCTTGTTGATGCTAAAACATTAAGAAATTCTCTGATGCATGAATCCGGGACATCAGTTTCTTCTTCTCTGCCTTATATTACTTACGACAGCAAGAATAATAAAATTACTGTGATCGGTAATCCCAGCATCAGCGATGTCAAGGTGATCATGCTCGGGGTCAGAAATCCCAAAAAAGGAAGCCAGACACCTTCCGATGACGGTAAAGAAAAATGTGCCGAAATATGGTTAAATGAACTTCGTCTTACCGATTTTGATCAAAGCGGAGGCTATGCGGCAACAGGAAGAATAGCGGCGAACCTTGCCGACTTTGGAAATGTCAGTCTTGCCGGAACCATCAGCACGCCGGGATTTGGGAGTATCGATAAAAAACTCAACCAGCTTCAGAAAGAAACCATCATTTCTTATGATATTGCCACCAACCTTGAATTAGGAAAATTCTTCCCGGAAAAATGGGGCATAAAAATACCCATGCACTTCGATTATTCTGAAATCAGAAACATTCCCGAGTACAACCCCATAAACCCCGATGTGCTTTACCGCGAAGATCTCAAGACCTATTCAAGGACTGAACGCGATTCTGTAAAAAAAATCACCCAGGATGTGACCACGAGAAAGAGCCTGAACTTTATGAATGTACGTAAAACCAAGGTCGGAGCCACTTCCAAAAACCATTTCTATGATCTGGAAAATTTTGACCTGACATACGCTTATACCGAACTGTTTCATCGCAATGTGGATATCGAATACGACAGAAGGGTTACTCACATGGGTGGCCTGGGATACAATTTTTCCGCAACCCCAAAAATTGTAAAGCCTCTTGATAAATGGAAACTGATATCCAAATCAAAATGGCTGCGCATCATAAAAGATTTTAATTTTTATTATGCGCCGAAAATGCTGTCTTTCCGCACAGATCTGAACAAGCAGTTTCAGGAAAACCTGATGAGGAACAAGACAAATGCAATTATCATTTTAGAACCTGCTTACATCAAACGTTTTGGCTGGACACGCGATTACGGGTTAAAATGGGATTTGACACAAAACCTTAAACTTGATTATCAGGCGCACGCTATTGCCCTGGTAGACGAACCTGCAGGAAAGATACAGAAAGGACAACCGGATTATAAACAAAAACGCGATTCTATCTGGGAAAATGTACTGAATTTTGGCCGTATGACCAATTACACTCAGAATATCGATATAAACTATACTGTGCCGATAAATAAAATACCTGCCTTTAACTGGATGAACCTTACCGCGAGGTATGGGGGCGCCTACACATGGACAGCATTGCCTTTGTCTACAGATTCTTTGGATAAGATCATCGAAAATCCCCTTGGCAACACTATTGAAAACTCAAACACCGAACAGCTCAACCTGACGGCCAACCTTACCAATTTGTATAATAAGGTTAAATATCTTAAGAAAATCAATGATAAGCGCAAAGGGGTTACTGCTAAACCTGTCGTAAAAACAAATATGCCGGGCGAAAACCCCGATTCATTAAAGCCGAAGATAAATTATGGTAAAGAAATCCTTGACAATACCTTGAGTTTACTGATGATGGTAAAAACCGTGAATATTTCTTATCAGGAAAGCAATGGACGGTTTCTTCCCGGATTTATGAATAAACCGGTCGCCCTAGGTATGGACTGGAAAAACATGGCACCGACCTTTGGTTTTGTTTTTGGCAGCCCGGGCGATATGTTTGCCTCAACAGGCGATATTCTGGGTAAAGCATTCGCTAATGGATGGATATCCACCGATACCATGTTGAATACTCCTTTTGCTTTCAAGCAATCTAAAGTGCTGAACTATCAGGCATCCCTCGAACCCCTGAATGGTATGCGTATTGATGTTACCGGGAATACCAACTATGCAAAACAAAACCAGGCTTTTTACCGGTACGACATGAATGGTGAAAACATGCACAGCGAGCCCTTTTCCATGGTTGAATCCGGTAACTTCAGCATGACAATCATCGGAATAAAAACTGCCTTTGTCGGCGATAACAAAGATAATTCCAACAAAATTTTCCAGAAATTTAAAGATTACCGCTTTACCATTGCTACGCGCCTTGCTGCTCAAAACCCCAACTCCACCCAGCAGCTCGTAGACTCTACCGGCTTTCCCGACGGCTATGGCCCTACATCGCAGGAAGTGCTGATACCGGCTTTTCTGGCGGCATACCTGGGTAAAAGTGCGGACAATATCGCTTTGACGCCTTTCTCCGAAAAAATCCTGAAAGCCATACCCCTGCCCAATTGGCGTCTTACTTACAACGGATTGACCAAGATCGGCTTTATCAAAAAATATTTCAGAACAATAACCATTAGCCATACCTACCGTTGTACGTATAATGTCGGCTCATTTGCCACTAATGTCAGGTATAAGGAAGGTGACGACGGCTATTCTTATATCAGGGATCAGATGGGTAATTTCCTGGCACAAAAAGAGATCGGCCAGATTTCAATTACCGAACAGTTCAGCCCGTTGATAGGCTTTGACATGACCATGACCAACAGCCTTCTGGTGAAATTCGAATGGAAAAAATCAAGGAACCTGGCGCTGAGTTTTGCAAATAATCAACTCACAGATGTTGCTACCAACGAATATGTTGTCGGCGCAGGATACCGTTTCAAAGACGTTTCATTTAATCTGAATCTTGGCGGAAAACGTAGGCACATAAAAAGCGACCTGAACCTTAAAGCCGATTTTTCGGTACGGCAAAACAAAACTACTTTGCGAAAACTGGTCGAAAATATGGATCAGGTTTCTGCCGGGGGACAAATAATTTCCATTGGTGTTTCTGCCGATTACCAGATTAGCGAAAAATTCAATATCCGATTGTTCTACGATCATATTATCAACAATCCCTACGTGTCGTCGCAATATCCGAACTCTAATATTAACGGAGGTTTGAGCTTGAGATTTACTTTGGCACAATAAATTCATTGAATACAAAAAAACATAGTATATTTGAAAAAAAATTAAACAACTATCATCATGAAAATAGCAGAAAATTTATTGTACGCTGAATCCCACGAATGGGTAAGAATTGAAGGTGAAAATGCTTTTATCGGCATATCAGATTTTGCCCAGCACGAACTCGGAGATATCGTTTTTGTGGAAGTGGATAGCATTGGCGAAACCATAGGCAAGGGCGAAGCTTTCGGCACTATCGAAGCTGTAAAAACAGTATCCGATATGTACCTGCCCCTTAGCGGCGAAATTCTTGAACTGAATCCTGTGATTGAAGCAAATCCGGAAACGATAAATAAAGATCCTTATGGTGAAGGCTGGATCGTTAAAATAAAACTTACAAATCCTGCTGAAGCCGATGCTTTATTAAAAGCTGATGATTATGCTAAACTGGTTCAGGCATAATTTTTTTGGAAATAACAATGAAAGCTCTCACAATTACCGTGAGGGCTTTTTTATTTGATTTATTAAAAATGAAGCAAAATAAAATAATAAAAATCCGTTATATTAATTGACTTTTTTATTTTTTTGGCATTAAGATTGAGTCTACATCTTCAAAATCAGCATAGTGATCAATTATCTGAACGATCTTGACGATATTATTTTCCGCAACAGGAACAAAGAATATGGCGCTTACTATTTGCGGAAAAAATACAATAGACACATGATGGTAGCCACCATCATTGCCGTGACTTTTTTTGTTTTATTATCGGTGTTGCCTTTGATAACCTTTAAAAAGCCAGAAAAAAGGCTGATCGAGGGCCCCTTGTATTCTGAATACATGTCAACACCCCAGCCGAAAGATCCCCAAAAAACCGATGAAGAGATACCTCCAGGTATGAGAAAAATACAGAAGATGGCTAAATTTGTTATTCCTCAGATTACTGTGAACGTTGAAGAAGAAAATAACGAATTCAGTACCGAATCACATCCCGGGGATACAAATTCGGATGGCAACAGTTCAACGGGCAGCAGCCAGGGAACCCTTGACGGCGGTGGCGGCAACAGTGATGCCGTATATACTTATGTGGAAGAAGCGCCACAATTTCCCGGCGGCGAGCAAGTCCGGATGCTTTTTTTGCGCAACAATATAAAATATCCGCAACTTGCCCTGCAGAACAAAATTCAGGGGGTAGTCTATGTGTCATTTATCATCGAAAAAGATGGCAGCCTGTCAAATATCAAAGTGCTGCAGGGCATCGGAGCCGGCTGCGACGAAGAAGCACTGCGGGTTACAAGGCTCATGCCCAAATGGAAACCCGGCAAGACACAGGGCCATGAAGTAAGGGTGGTCATAAATATGCCGGTGAATTTTGTGTTGCAAATGAGCAAGACGTAATAATTCTTTGCCAGCGCAAAATACTGTTTACATTATTTGAGTTGGTTTAACGGCATCGAGACGGTAGTTTCGACTACGCTCAACTACCGGAATTTTCGAAATACAAGTGATGGCATGACTGGCATGTGCGTTGCTTGCAGCGCAGTCATGCAATCACTAAACGAATTGCCTTTGATTTTTCAAAAATAATTCCGGTGTTTTGTGTTTTTACCAGCAAAAAAAATATTTGGTGTTACAATTAATGATACTAAAAAAGTAGAATTAAAAAAATAAATGACAATGCGTACCTGACTTAGCTCTTGTCAGTCACCCGGTAGTATGCTTATTGAATTCTTAAATCGTCCGGGTTTTGCCTGCAATCCCAGATAGTATGAACAATGATTATTTCAGGAGTTACTTCATAAAATAATATGAACTTATCCACTATCAGGCCACGAATAGAATCAACATTTGTTACTATTCCGATATCAGGTTGCTTAATAAGAAATGATAATTCTTTGCAAAACTTTTTGTATAACTTCTTTGAATAAACCGAACTTTTATTTCTTTCTGTATAAAAATCCAGAATATTAAAGAGTTTTATTTTCGCAAGCTGCGACCATATTATTTTGCGACGAGCCATTTATTGAATTCCTTGTCCAGTTCAGTTTGTTCGATAAACAACCCTTGTTCTATTTCTTTTTTTGATTTCTTAATTTCTTTTCGTTGCTCTTCGGTCAAAGACAAGGTATAAGATTGTGTTTTTGAATCAAGAATTATTTTAATGGCATTTAAAAATGACACATCATTTATTTCTGCAATCCTGCTTATCAATAATTTCTTTAATTCTATCGCGGTCATTTTTTCGATTTTTTGTTATACAAATATACGATTTTTTCAGTTAGCAACAAAATATGTTTTTTTCATAAAGTGCCGGGTTAACTGCACACCTGGCTTAGCCCTTGTCAGTCACCCCAACACTTTCGAAATGCAAGTGATGGTATGACTGCCTTGTGCGTGGCTTGCAGCGCAGTCATGCAATCACTAAACGAAAGCCATAGCGGTGTCTTCGGCTGCGCTCAGACACCGCAGGATTCCGGATATATTATTGATGGAGGCGGAGCGAAGTCGAACCGGTGGTTGAGCGAAGTCGAAACCACCGTGTGTCTGGCTTGCAGTGCAGTCATGCTATCACAAAAAAAACGGTTCTGAATAATCACCAGAACCGTTTTTTATAGTAAGTCAGAGAGCCCGTTGGATGGCTCAAGTAATTTTAATAATAGAATATCCTGTTGTCTGTGATCTTGGTTTCGTTTTTAATAGCTTTGAACAATTCGCTTTGGCCGTACTGATCACCTCTGACCCTTTGACGGAAATAACTTTCCATCTGCATTTTCATCATATCGGGATTGATCTGTGCCGGAGCCTGTGCAATATCGTCAATCCATACCTGGTAAACCGCCATATCTCCTTTGATAGGAGCAGAAAGCGTGTTCTTTTTTAAGGTAAAGATCGTGCCGATAAGTTTAGGCTCGGGGCCGAATTTCGGGAAATTATTGGTGGAAAATGTCAGTGAATTTACGGTATCAACTTCAGCATTTAGTTTGGTGGCTACCTGATAGATGTCTTTGGTTGAACCAGAGGCGGCAGTAACTTTATCCATGATCTGGGCAGCTTTTTTCTCGCGTTTTACAAGAGGTTCAATATATGATTTGACCTGTTCGAGGGTGGCAATTCCCTTTTCATGTTTTTCTAACAACATGGCAACCACATATTTCCCTTCGCAGTCAAAAACCTGTTCCGAAACCATTCCTTTTTCAGTATCTTCGTTGAACGCCCACCTGATGATCTCTCTGGCAGACACAATACCCGGAATAGTATAGTCCATTTCTTTTACAAATTGGGCCGAGCGTTTGTTCAGTCCCTTATCTGCAATATTTTTGGTGAATAGTTCAGCAGTACGGCTCTCACCGGCAAAAGAACTGGCATCAGAAAGGTATTTGTTGAACGTTTCGCTGCTTGGTTTAATGTCGTGCTGAAGCACAGCGACTTTTACTTTTTTCATGGAGGCTTTTTTCTCGGCAACATAAAGCAGGTGATAACCCATGGTTGACTGAATGATCTTTATATCGCCGGCTTTAGCATTAAATGACGAGTCGAAGAAAAATTTAGTTTCCATATTCCCGTCAATGATCCAACCCAGGTCTCCGCCGTCTTTTTTTGCTGAAGGGAAATCTGAATTGATGCTGGCCAGTGTCGGGAAACTATTTTTATCGGCTTTGGCAATCATCAGTAAGCTATCCACCATTTTCTTAGCCTGTTCTTTGGAACGGGTGATGTTCTGCATAGGGTTGGGTGCGTCTTTATAAGCGATCAGAATCTGGCTTGCTTTAATAGAGTCGGGGCGGTTCTGGATTTGCATCAGCCTGGCCATAAAATACGAGTTGTTGTCGATATAAGGCGCAACAATAGCACCGACCGGAGCCGAAAACATGAACGAATCCAATGTGACCGGCAGGGTGCCTTTTTTGAAGAAATTGCTGTCGTATGGGGCATCACTGTTGGCTTTAATGAAATTTTCCACATTGTCAGCTTCTAAAAGTTGAAAATCTTTATATAAGGTATCCACTTTTTGTTTTATCTGGGTAAGGTCTTCCTTCGAGGGTAGAACATCAAAAATCACATAGTCGATATCACGGGCATTTTCCTGTTCGAATTCGTGTTTGTGTTCATCGTAATATTTTTGGAAATCGGCATCGGCAACCGTAATGGAGCTGTCGGAAATGGTCTGGTATTTTATCCCGTAGCAACGAAGATTTGCTGTTTTGGAAGCATTATTGATCTGTCGCTGCAGAAAAACTTTGGGCATATAATAAGCTTTTTCAATCAGGTTGTTGTATTTAGTATTCAGCCTGTCTTCCTTGATGCCCTGTTCAAGACGTTTCCATTGCAATTTTTCATCATCTTTCAACTGGTCAAAATTGCTGATGATATTTTGAATCTGCTGTGTGTTTACCCGTCCCGTATTGGGATCGGTAAAACTCTGAATAATGAACGGGTGCAGATTTTTTCCCATCATGAGATCATAAAGCTCTTCGGGCGAAATGGATGGTTTGGCGGTTTTTTCATGTTCGATGGCCAGACCGAGCTCTTCATATTCTTTCTGCATGATAAGCTCTTTTTCTACCTGATCCCAGGTCTGAACCATTATCTGATAATTTTCTTCGGAAGTAAGATTTTCTTTTTCGGCTTGTTGTTTGTAAAGTGCAATCCGTTCTTCAACTTTCGCATTAAAATCAATCCTGCTTAACTGTTCGCCACCGATCACTGCAAATTTGTCCGGGCCATTGCCTCTGCCGCTTTTTCTGAATAAATCCTGTAAAACAAAACCGGCGATAGCCACACCGATCAATATTACAATTAGTGCCGAATGTTTACGTAATTTTCCTATAATTGCCATAAAAATTTATTTTTTTGAGTTTGCAAATGTACAACAATAAGTGAATTATTAACAGATTTTATGTTAAAAAATCTATTCGGCTTTTCTGATCATATAAATCTGTTCAATACGTTTATTACTTGCCTTAAGAATAGTTATGTCAAAAGGTGGGATATTGATCTTTTCTTTTTCAGCAGGAATGCGCTCCAAAGAATGTATAATATATCCCGCGATAGTTTCGTATTCGTCATTTACCGGCAGGCCGAGCATGTATTTTTCATTCAGGTAATCGATCTCGAGGCGGCCTGATAAAATAAGTTCGTTATCGCTGATCTGTTTTTCAACAGGAGCGGTGGCGTCGAATTCGTCGTTGATTTCTCCGATAATCTCTTCTATCAGATCCTCGAGGGTTACCATACCCGAAGTGCCGCCAAACTCATCAACCACTACTGCGACACTTTTGTGCTGCTGTATGAACATCGGGAGGACTTCCTTGGCAAGCATGGTCTGGGGAACAATGATAATTGGCTTGTTGATAGATTTAATATTCCGCGGATTGCTAAAAATATCATAAGAATGAACATATCCGATGATATTATCAATATGTTTTTGATAAACAAGGATTTTTGAGTGTCCCGTGTTTACGAATTTTTTTGTCAGTTCTTCGATGGTGTCGTTTTCTTCGATGGCCGCAATTTCGTTGCGCGGGACCATGCATTCACGAACCCGGGTATTTGTAAAATCAATGGCATTCTGAAACATTTGTATTTCAGGCAAATGGTTTTCGGCTTCTGTATCTGCTGCTGATAACTCTCTGACATAATAATCCAGATCAGCATGGTTGAACTTGTATTTTTCGGTTTTGAGTTTCACCCTGAAAATGTATTCAAGAATGAACTCAGAAAATTCAACAAAAATAAATTGCAAGGGGAAAAGTAGGTAGTAAAGAACAAATAGCGGGAATGAAAAAACTTTGAGCGCGCGGTTGGGATCCGTTCGGAAAATGGCTTTGGGGACAAACTCACCAACGAAAATTATCAGGAGTGTGGAGATCAAGGTTTGAACAATCATTGTTGTTAAACCAGATTGCAGCTGTATGGGTAAAAACCGGCTGATGGGGTCTTCAAGAATATGCGTCATCGCGATACCATAAATTACAAGTGTTATGGTGTTTCCAAGTAGCATTGTGGAAACAAAATCAGACGGGTTTTTCTGAAACCCTGACAGCAGCCTTCCCGAAAACCGCCTGTTCTTTTTGTCTAATTCTATCTGTAGCTTGTTAGCGCTGATGAAAGCGATTTCGATACCCGAAAAAAAGGCTGAGAAGATAATGGTGATTATAGCGATGATAATATAGGTATTCATTTCTCAGTTTTATTATCACTTTCCTCTTCATCGGTGTTCACATAAAATGTTCCCCTGGGTTTTTTTATCACCCATTTCATAAAGGAATCGTCAGCATCCAGCCCGTCGCCGTAAAAAACTTTATCGGCGGTTGTAATCTTTACGAAAACATCGGTATATATTCTTTTGAGTTTTTCATCCCATATCAGATGCTCCGTATTTAGCCTTTCGCCTTTTTCGTTAATGACCACCACATCATTTTTTGCTTCCATGACATTTTTTTTGTCATATTTGATAGCATATTTTGCGGTAAGGCGTGTCTTTACCCGCATAGCCGAATCATAGAAAACAGCATCTATTCCCCGGGGCATTTCGATGTACGGGTTTTTACCTGCATATTTTTTATAAAACGGCGATTTTATGATTGTTTGAATTTCAGCCGAGTCACTATAAATGATCTCTATGTTTTTTCCTGTTTCAACCGGGCAGGTATCAGATAAGGTCAGTGCGTTGATATCTTCAATTTTATTTTTACAGGCGGTGAATATCAATAATATCGCAAAAGAAAAAACGATAAGGTTTTTCAGCAAAAAAAATCGTGTATTCATTTTTAATTCAGTTTTGGCCTGAAGAACCAGAACTCCCTGAACGAAATGCCAAAGACCAGGCGAATATAATTTTCCTGTAAAAGGTTGTTACTGACAGTTCCTCTTCTTCCGGCTTCAAAAGCAAAATTCAATGTAGACCTGGTTTTAGATAAGGGAAAACCTGCGCCGAAGCTGACACTGAAATCGTTGATCTTGGAATTGCGGAGTTCATAATAACTTTGAGAAAAACGAAATCCGGCCCTGTAGTTTATACGTTTAAAATAACTGGTTAGAGAAGCGATTTTGGGAGTATATTCTCCTCCGGCAGCAACAATAAAACTATTTCCTATTTCATCAGATTCCCCGAAACTCTTGAATTTTTTCCAGTTCTGCCATTCAAATTCAGCGCCGGCCATCCAGATATTTTTCTTTGCAAACGTGAGCCCGCCGCCGAGGGTCAGGGGCATATAGATCTTTCCCTTTTCTTCACCGATATTGACCAGTGTGTCTTTTATGCTTATCACATCTTCTTCTTCCTGTCCCGAATAACGTTCAGCCAGTAATGTCTGTTTCGCGTTCACGTTCATCGGGAGATTGAATTTTGAGCCCAGTGTCAGTACGTAATCATTCTTTAAAAATATCTGATACTGCAATCCGTAATTCATGAAAATTCCGCCGACCGACACATCGTTTTTAACCCGAACATTGAAAGAATA
>CAZMPB010000063.1:0-15503 GCA_964567775.1 uncultured Bacteroidales bacterium | reverse complement strand
GATATATCATGCATTTCACGTTTTCTGTTTATTTTATCCGGACAACAGTGATTTTCAATATAGATTCAACCTTATGTTTTGTAGTTTTGTATAAAAATTCTTTAAAACATAAAAAAATGAACGTTCGGGAATTATTAGGCAGAGATCAATTTGCAAAACTGCTTGGCATAGAACTTCTTGAGGTGTCGGAAGGCAGGGCTTCATCAAAAATGGAAATCTGCGACGAACATCTCAACGGTGTTGGCATTGCGCAGGGCGGCGCAATTTTTACGCTAGCCGATTTTACGCTGGCCGCAGCAGCCAATTCTCATGGAACCATTGCTGTGGTATTAAATGCAAGTATAAGTTTTATCCGGGCTGCACAGAAAGGGCTGTTGTTTGCCGAAGCCATAGAATCCTCGAAGAACAACAAAACGGCTACCTATAATGTCAATGTCACTAATGCACAGGGCGAACTTATTGCAGAATATCATGGGATGGCTTACAGGAAAAAGGAAACGTTTTAAGGAAGATGGAAGTCAATATGCAGAAGTCAGAAGTCATTAGTCATTAGTCAGAAGTCAGAAGTCGGAAAGCAGGAGTCGGGAGTTGGGAGTTGGGAGTTTTTTTTTACCACGGAGACACGGAGAGCACGGAAAAGGACACGGAGTTGGGAGTTGGGAGTCGGGAGTCGGGAGTCGGGAGTCAGAAGGCAGAAGTCAGAAGTAGGAAGTCAGAAGTCAGAAGTCAGAAGTAGGAAGTCAGAAGTCAGAAGTAGGAAGTCAGAAGTCAGAAGTAGGAAGTCAGAAGTCGGAAGGCAGAAGTCGGAAGGCAGAAGTCGGAAGGCAGAAGTAGGAAGTCGGAAGGTAGAAGTAGGAAGTCGGAAGATAGAAGGCAGAAGTCAGAAGTTGTATACTGATAGTCACGATGCGGTTCGAATAAAAAACACTTCACACAGGGGTGTTGAAATAAAATAAGTATTTCTCAATACTACCCTCTGAAATCTGAAATCATTATCTTAACTTTGCAACAATATTTTACTCATGTCTAAAGATATTCTCCTCGACTTAAACGAAGCTCAAAAAAATGCCGTGGAATGCATCAACGGCCCATTGATGGTGCTGGCAGGGGCAGGTTCTGGCAAAACCCGCGTGCTTACTTACCGGGTGGCTCACATGCTGAATCATGGCGTTGACCCTTTCAATATCCTGGCGCTTACCTTTACGAATAAGGCTGCCCGCGAAATGAAAGAACGTATCACAAAGCTGGTCGGGACCACCGATGCACGCAATGTGTGGATGGGGACTTTTCACTCGATCTTTGCCCGTATCCTGCGCGTGGAAGGCCAGCTTCTCGGGTATCCCCAGAACTTCACCATCTACGATACCGATGATACGAAGAGCATCATGAAAGCGATTCTTAAAGAACAGAACCTTGATGTAAAACAGTATCCTCCTAATTATGTGCTGCACCGTATCTCAACAGCCAAAAACAACCTGATGTCGGCAGAAGATTACAACCGCAATGTGGAACTTACCGACTACGATAAAGCTTCGGGAAAGCCACAGATCGGGCAGCTATTCACCATTTATACCAACAAGCTGAAAAATGCTTTTGCCATGGATTTCGATGATTTACTGTACAACACCAACCAGTTGTTACGGGATTTCCCTGATATCCTTTTTAAATACCAGCATAAGTTTACCTATATCCTCGTTGACGAATATCAGGATACCAACTATGCCCAGTACATGATCGTCAAAAAACTGGCTGCCAACAACGAAAATATCTGCGTGGTGGGCGACGATGCACAAAGTATTTACGGCTTTCGTGGCGCCAACATTCAGAATATTTTGAACTTCAAAAGCGACTATCCCGATGCACAGACCGTTAAACTGGAGCAGAATTACCGCTCCACGCAAAACATCGTGAATGCCGCCAACAGCGTGATACAGAAGAATAAAAAACAATATTTCAAAGAGATCTGGACAGAAAATGAAGAGGGCAGCAAAATAGTTCTGATAAAAGCGACCTCCGATAACGAAGAAGGTTCGATGATTGCCAATTCGGTATTTGAAACCAAAATGAATTTCCAGCTTCCGAACGCTGATTTCGCGGTGCTTTACCGCACCAACGCCCAGTCACGCTCTATCGAAGAAGCCATGCGGCGACTTAACATCCCGTATAAAATTTACGGAGGACTATCATTTTATAAACGCAAAGAGATCAAAGATCTGCTGGCTTATTTCCGGCTGATTATCAACAACCATGATGAAGAAGCCCTGTTCCGCATCATTAATTTTCCTGCGCGGGGCATTGGCGATACTACGCTACAGAGGGTGGTGCTGGCTTCTACATCTCTGAAAAAAAGCTCATGGGAGATCATCGAAAACCCGTTATTATATAATCTGCAGGTCAACTCCGGTGTTATTCAGAAGCTGAAAGATTTTGCCACTATGATCAGCAGCTTTACCGTGCAGATACCCATAAAAAATGCTTTTGAGATTGCCCGCCAGATCGCTTCCACGAGCGGCATTTTCAAGGAACTGAAACAGGATGAATCGCCCGAGGGAGTCAGCAGGGTGGAGAATATCGAAGAGTTGCTGAATGCCATCAAAGAATTCACCGAAAAAGAAATGGTGTTTGCCCCTGACGGCACACCGATAGAAAACACTATCCGCACACTTGACCTGTTCATGCAGGATATCGCCCTGCTCACCGATCAGGATAGCGAAGACAAGGAAAATACAGACCGTGTTTCCCTTATGACGATACATCAGGCCAAAGGGCTTGAATTTCCTTATGTTTTTGTCGCCGGCCTCGAAGAAAATCTTTTTCCTTCGATGCAATCGCTGCACAGCCGCGAAGACCTTGAAGAAGAACGCCGCCTGTTTTATGTGGCCATCACACGCGCCATGAAACGCCTTACGCTGTCGTATGCCGAAAACCGCTACCGTTACGGCGAAATGATCTACAGCGAGAAGAGCCGTTTCGTTGACGAGATAGACCCGAAATACATCGACATACCGCACAAGATGTTACAGTCACGCATGAGCGACCCCTGGGTGGTAAAAGCAAAACCCAAACCCATCAACAAGGCAAGCGGCGCAAACCCTGTAAATACAGTGAATACAGTAACTACAACTCCGGCAGCCACCACCAAACACCTGAACCTGAAAAAGATCACGGATATTTCTAAAAGCGCTTCGGACTTTAAAGCCTCTGAAACAGAAGACATTCGTGTCGGCATGACCGTGGAACACCAGCGTTTCGGGCGGGGCCGCGTGATGAGCATCGAAGGCAACGGGCCAAACAAAAAAACCACGGTATTGTTTGAAGGTGTAGGCGAAAAACAGTTGCTTCTGCAGTATGCGAAGCTGAAGATTGTGAATTAAGGAGTGCGATTTGCAAAATCGCACAACGGAATAAATTAATGAATTCGCAGTAGGGCTTTGAACCGTGCTACGAATATAAAAGAATTTATTTCTTTCACTCAAACTCTTTAGTAAACTCACTAATACCATAAAGAGGTATATTTGTCAGCCAGTCTTCCTTCCTGTAATCAGACATAGAAATCCTGACTGCTGATATATTCTTATATTTCATGCAAAATGCTTTAAGGCTTTTTGCCTGCAAGTTTTCAGATGCCTTAACTTCAACCGGAAATACACCACCTGCATATTGTATCAGAAAATCAATTTCAGCAGTAGATTTCTCTGCCGACCAGTAGCCAATAAACATGTCATCATTTAAAATCAGTTGTTGCAAAACATATTGTTCTGTCATTGCGCCTCTATACTCCTCGAAAACAGCATTACCTTCAAGCAAGGTTTTCACGTCAATATTCCCCATAGCTCCCAGTAAACCAACATCCACAGCAAATAACTTAAATGCGCTGTAATCTTCGTATGCTTTTAAAGGAATTCCCGGTTTTGATACCCGACTAACTTTATGTATCAATCCGCAATCAATAAGCCATGATAAGGCAAGCTCATAATCTTTGGCTCTTGAGCCTGTTTTTAAAGCGCCGTAAATAAATTTACGATTTTCTTTTGCAAGTTGCGCTAATATAGAATTCCACAACATTCTTATCCTTGGTACAGTTTCGTTGGGGGCATGTTTTGAAAAATCCTGTTCGTAAGCAGACAATATTCGTTTCTGAATAGCACGAACCTCCACGAAATCGTTATTCCTGCTGAAAGAAGACACTGCTTCGGGCATTCCGCCAATATAATAGTAGTGTCGTAAGTGCTGAATGTATTTTTCTTTAAAACTTTTTATCAGATTCCAATCTCTGCTATTTAACAAATCAACCAGGTTTTTTTGCTTAAACGCCAGCAAAAACTCAGAAAAACTAAGCGGAAAAAGGTCTAAAAATTCTACTTTACCAACCGGGAACGAAGTGTGCTTATGAAGCGACACCCCTAGCAGAGAGCCGGCTGCAATGATATTATATTCAGGCGCATTTTCGCAAAAATATTTTAATGAGGTTAACGCTCCTTCTGCTTCTTGTATTTCATCAAAAATAATCAGTGTATTATTAGGGTTTATTTGTATGCCGGTCTCAATCTGCAGGGCAGTAATAATTCTTGGAATATCGAAATTTTCGGCAAACAACATTTTTAAAGAGCTTGAACTCTCAAAATTCACATAAGCAGTTTGGACATATTCCATTCTTCCAAACTCTTTCATCAGCCATGTTTTTCCTACCTGACGAGCACCGCGTATGATAAGAGGTTTTCTATTTTGCTTGTTTTTCCAGCTTTTAAGCACGTCCATTGCGTATCTTTCCATAGACAAATTGTTTTAAATTACATAAATTCAAACGTCTTTTTGAACAAAATCACATAAATTCAAACGTCTTTTTGAACAAAGTTACATAAATTCAAACGACTTTTAAATATAAATAAATTTTTTTTGCAACTTAGGAGTGCGATTTACAAAATCGCACCACGGGGGTGCGATTTTCAAACTTCGCACAAAGAGCTTTCAAAGCATTTCAAAAGGGATGCACATTTTGTGTTCGTTAAACTGCCGTGTTAGCAAATATGATTCTTTTAGTTTTATACCGATACTCAATATGTAATAGTCCCGCCAAAGGCGGGGCTAAACATATTTACGATCGGCATTTACCATTCTATAATATAAATTAGCCTCTGGACTAATTTATATTAAGAATTGGTATTATTTCGGATGAAACACGGGCTACTTTATTAAAATCAATATCATGTCGAATTGTTTTCGACATATATACACAAATTTGTCGAGTTGTAATCGACATATTGACAATTTTTTTATAAAATTGAGGAGTGTGCGAAGTTACAAACTTCGCACAGCGGTCGAAAACAGTTATTGCTGCAAAATGCAAAGTTGAAAATGGTGAATTAAGGAGTGTGCGAAGTTGCAAACTTCGCACAACGAGCAAAGTTCGCACAACGGGCATCATTCTGTAACGAAGAACTTTTTTGTGACTTTCCCATAATTGGTTTCAAAGCTAACAAAATAAATCCCTCCGGAATGGACCCCATACTGAATTTTTGCAGGCCCGAACTGTTCACATGATATGTCCTGACAATCCTTCCAAGCATATCTGTGAGCACGACATCCGACTTCACCTCGCCTCCTTTTATATCAATGATTATTTCTTTTGGCTATGATATGGATTAATGTAGTTGCTTTTCTAATTATTGATAAATCTAATGTTATATTCGTGGGTAAATCTTTTTGTATTTTCTTAATAAATTGATTATTTGCTACTTAAAATATGCTTACACACACTATTCCATATCATAGCCTTTCTTTTTGCAACAGGTTTGCGTAAATCAAAATGCCGGAATTCTCTGTTTCATCAATACCATAAGCGCTGAATGTTATACATGCCGAGGTATCGCTACAGTCACCCTGAGTTACAACAACAGCGTAATTTCCATTGACAGGCGGCGAATAACTCTGATTGGTCTCATTATCAATCACAGCAAAACCTATATCGCAATTAAGCCATTGGTAAGAGGCACCGGAAGCAAGCGAGTATAAGGATACTCCCGATAGTGTAACTGCGGTATTTATGGTATCAAAACAAAAGACACCTATACATTCCGATGTATCAACACAAACATCCTGAGAAATCACCACCGCATAATTTCCAGCCCAGGCTGGTGTGAAGCTCTGGCCGGTTGCATTAGACACCTGAGCAAAGGCGCTGTCACAATTAAGCCATTGATACACCGCACCCGAAGCATTGGCATAAATAGTGTTTCCCGTTAAAAATACATCAGTATTTATAGAATCAAGGCACCAGGGCGTATATTCCCAAAAGTCTTTTTTGAACGTACTATTAACATTACCTAATCCAAAATAGCCTCTGTTATTAATAGAGAAAGCAGTTCCGCAAGCTCTTGCCGCCGCCGGGAAATTTTCCCTTTGCATCCAGGTATCCGTATTGGGATTATATTCCCATAATTGAGAAGAATAAGATGAAGTCTGAAAATTATATCCACAAACCACATAAGCCCTTCGATTCAAAACAAATGTAGAAGCTGATGTTCGGCTGGTACTTGGGAAATTAGCCATTTGAGACCATGTGTTCGTGGAACAATCATATCGCCAGATATCTCCTAAAGAAACATTATTATTATCTCTTCCCAAACCTATATAACCATATTTTTCAAATCCGAATTGAATTCCTCCTGATCGTGCAGTACCTGGGAAAGTAGCTTTCTGTGTCCATGAATCCGTATTAGGATTATATTCCCAAAGATCATTTAAACGAAGTTGATTACTATCCTGTCCGAAACACAAATACCCCATACCTCCAAAAGAAAAGGCAAAAGCATCATGCCTGCCCGGACCCGGGAAATTATTTTTCTGAGTCCATGTATCTGTTGCAGGATTGTATTCCCATACATCATTATAAGGAGTATAATCACCAGAAATACCACTCCAGTAAGCACCAGAACAAAAATATGCTTTATTATTAATGACAAATACATGGGATGAGTATCTTGCTCCACCCGGAAAACTAGATTTCTGGGTCCAGGCATTCGTAACGGGGTTATATTCCCACAAATCACTGGAATTACTGAAACCATTTCCACGCCCCAGGCCTGCATAACCCTTACCGTTGACGGCAAAACCAACTGCCCAATATTTTGGAGTACCGCCAAAATCAGCTTTTTGCGTCCAATATCCCTGTGAAAAAAGGTTTAAGGACAAAAACATGGAACATAATAACAATACCTTTTTCATATATAATATATTTTTTTACAAAATTAAAAATAAAATTACTATCAGAAATGGAGTTTTAATAATTTTTTTGCCGATAAGGCCACAAAATATCGCAATGCAAAATGTGCAAAGGTTTTCAGTGTTCTTTGCCCCAAGGGAAAATCTACAGTGCGGTTTTTTCTTTGCAAACCTCTCGGGAACAATTTCAATCGGGAAGGTTTCCGGTTATAGTTAGTATGCAGCTTTTTATGTAGATTTGCAAAATAAAACATACAAACATGAAAATTATTGTTCTCGGCGCCGGCCTTGTAGGCGGGCCAATGGCAATAGACCTTGCAAAAGATAATGAATTTGAAGTCAGTTGTACGGATATAGACCCGACTTCTTTTGGATATCTGCAAACCTTTGGAATTAACACCTTGCAACACGACTTATCGGATACGGAAACAGTAAAAAAACTTGTTTCTGATTTTGACATGATCATCAATGCAGTCCCCGGTTTTATGGGATTTCAAACGCTCAAGGCCATCATCGAAGCCGGAAAAAACGTGGTAGATATTTCTTTCTTTCCCGAAGACCCGTTTTTGCTGAAGGAACTTGCCCTGAAAAATAATGTCATTGCCGTGATGGACTGCGGTGTGGCTCCGGGCATGATGCATATACTCACCGGCTATGTCCATCATCTGCTTGACGAAACGGAAACGGCACTAACTTATGTCGGCGGATTGCCCGAGATCAGGGAATATCCCTACGAATATAAAGCTGTATTTTCGCCCATAGATGTGATTGAAGAATATACCCGTCCTGCCCGTTATATTGAAAATTTCAAGCTGGTTACGAAAGAAGCTTTATCTGAGGCCGAACTGTTGAATTTTCCGGGTATAGGCACTTTAGAAGCCTTTAACAGCGATGGTATGCGCTCATTAGGAAGTACCATCAAAGCAGCCAACATCAAGGAAAAAACATTGCGCTATCCGGGACATATCGCACTGATGAAAGTACTAAGAGAAACCGGATTTTTCAGCCAGGAAAAAATTGATGTAAATGGGGTGAAAATAGCGCCCATGGATGTTACCGCCAAACTTTTATTTCCTATTTGGAAACTTCAAAAAGGTGAGCGCGACATTACCATTATGAAGGTGATCGTTGAAGGAAAAAAAGACAGCAAAAAGCTCCGCTATACTTACGACCTCCTCGACCGTTACGACGAAGAAACCCAGACCCATTCCATGGCACGTACTACAGGTTATACGGCCACCGTTGCCCTTCGCATGATCGCTCAGGGGCTATATACTCAAAAAGGCTTGTCTGTCCCGGAATACATAGGCAACTATCCGGAATGTGTGGAATTAATGCTGAACGGACTTGCAGAAAGGGGTATTAACTATATAGAAACCATTGAAGAAATAATTTAATCATTGCAGCAAAAACTCTCTGATATATTTCCCTGGGGCAACGACAGGCGCTTTAACACGTTTTCAGCTTACTGTATTAAAACTTACGGAAGCAGGCTTCAAAAATTAAGTATTGACGCGGGTTTTACCTGTCCGAACCGCGACGGCACACTGGGAACTACCGGTTGCTCGTATTGCAGCAATGATGCATTCAATCCCTCCTACTGCCTGCCTGAAAAAAGTATTACGCAGCAAATTGACGAGGGCATTGAATTTCATAAGTTCCGTTACCGGAGGGCGGCAAAATACATTGCCTATTTTCAGCCATATTCCAACACGTATAAAGAACTTTCTGAACTAAAAAAAATCTATGGCGAAGCCTTGGAACACCCTATGATCTCTGGTATTTCTGTCGGTACACGCCCCGACTGTATAAATGATGAAAAACTGGATTACTTGCAGCAACTCTCAGAGAAACATTTTATTTCCATAGAATACGGCATTGAATCATGTTATAACAAAACCCTGAAAGCCATCAACCGCGGCCATACGTTTGAAGTGGCTGCTGAAGCCATAAAAAAAACTTCTGTCAGGAATTTATTCACCTCTGCGCATCTGATCTTCGGATTGCCTGGCGAAACCAGAGAAGACATGCTGAACCAGGCAGAGATCATTTCACAACTTCCGATAAACAGCATCAAACTTCACCAGTTACAGATCATGAAAGGTACTGTAATGGCTGAAGAATACAACAAAAATCCCTCAGCTATAACGCTATTCAGCCTTTCAGTATACGTAGATTTTATTATAGATTTTCTTGAACGGCTGAACCCCGCTATCATTATAGAACGCCTTTCGGGCGAAGCGCCTCCGCGCTTTCTGGAAGTAAGCACTTGGGGGCTGATAAGAGCAGACAGGGTTTTGCAGCTCATTGAGCAAGGTATGAAGGAGCGGAAAACATGGCAGGGACGGCTTTTTAAAAAACAGGTTTTCAGGTTGGTAAGTCGGAGCACGACTTGAAGTCGCACTCCGACTCATATTTTGCCAACATGAAAAACTTTTAAACACTGTATAAAACATCGTTTAATTTTTGTATTATTTTTGTGGTACTTATTATGTCAACTGAAGAAAAAATAAAACAGGCAGCGCTTGAACTTTTTCTTGAAAAGGGATTTGAGCGCACCAGCATCCGCGATATAGCCGCCAAAGCCAATATCAATATTGCCCTGCTGAACTATCATTTCAAGAGCAAGGAAAACCTGTTCGATTCACTATTTTCGGAATTGATAAGCACCTACACTCCTACCCTGAACAACATCCTGAGTTCAGAGCTAGCCCTCGAAGAAAAGATCAGGCAATATGTAAGCAAGTATATAGACATTTTGCAGGAAAATCCACGAATCACTTATTTTGTTCTGTCGGTATTACAGCGCAATCCCGAAAAAATAAAGAAGCTTCAGATCTTTCAAAACCTATACGATACGGGCAATTTCTCCACCCAGTTTTTGAGCGAAATAAAAAAAAGAAACATCAAAACTTACGACCCAACGCAGTTCTATATCAATATGGTTTCACTCATCACTTTTCCTTTTACAATCAAACCGGTCATTCATGAGAAAAACAGTATGAGTGAAAAAGATTTTGCAAGGTTTATGCGGGAGCGGAAAAAAATAATCTCAGACCTGCTGATCCTAAGCATAAAAAAATAGGTTATATCTTTTTTTGAGGTGCTGACAAAGATTTTATCCTGAAAAAACAGTATTATATAGTGTCTGAACGAAAACTCCATTTTCTTCGTTACGCTTGCTCCAAAAATGCTCATCCGCCAGCTGGCGGACTCAGCTTTTTGTCGCTTCGCAAGCCCGCCTGACTGGCTTCAGTCGGGCAGGCCTCGAAACTGATCTTTTCGATTCAGACACTGGGTTTCCGCTCAAACACTATATAAATCTGATATTTCATAGCCCGTAGGGCTTAAATGTCAATAGAGTGATCATAGCAAGAATAAATTATTGTCCGTAGGACATATACCAATTATTGATATAATTCACAGGATGATTGTTCCACAAGATTCGCACATGTATGTTATGCCATCATATACATAAGATTATGACATTCACAGAGTATTATCGCGATTTTCTTAAAGAGAATCATATTTAATATGATGAACAATATATTTTTAAGCAATTGGATAACCCTGATTTTTTAAGGAATCGTTATGGTGTTAATTCCCTACGGGAAAAATTTCAGGGCGTATTTATGTTCTATTGATATTTATGCCCTAACGGGCAATTTGATTTTTTCAAAGAAGTATATTTTTAAATGCCAGCACCTCAAAAAAAGATTCTATCAAAAAATAATTTCTTGTGAGAATTCACATAATTTATTTTATCTTTATTCCAAAATTCACTAATTGAAAAAACTTTTACATTTTTTCTTTCCTCCTGAAAAATGGAACACCATCGTTGTGATCCTGCTTGGGATTTTCTTCGGTTTTGTTTTTTTTGTTCTATATATTTCTAATGCGGTTTCGTATATTTCTGATGAGCCAAAAACATGTGTGAACTGCCATGTGATGTACCCTCAATATGCATCATGGGCACACAGCAGTCATTTCAGAGCTACAAACTGCAACGATTGCCATGTGCCGCATAATAATTTTCTCAACAAATATTATTTTAAAGCCAAAGACGGGCTCCGTCATTCAACCATGTTCACCCTCAGGCTCGAGCCTCAGGTTATTCAGATCAAAGAAGCCGGCATTAACGTTGTTCAGCAGAACTGCAAAAGATGCCACGGTGAGATGGTCAGTATGGTTGCGCTTACTGAAGTTACCGGAGAAAATTACAAAGAAGGCCAAGGGCACCGCTGCTGGGATTGCCACCGTGAGGTGCCTCACGGAAGGGTTAACAGCCTTAGCGCCAACCCATCGGCACTGGTTCCGCGTTTATCGCCGGTAATCCCATCCTGGCTCAGCAAAGAAAAAGAAAACAGTCAAAGTATACCATTAAAAAAATAACTATATGAAAAGCATACGCGAAATAACCAAACAACGTCCCTGGGTACCCTGGGTATTATTTTTCGTAACCACCATTATTGTTTTTCTCATTGGCCTATTTGCTTCTTCCATCATCGAAAGGAGAAGCGAATCCAAATTGTACTTTCAAACTGTAAGGGAACTTTCTGAATGGGAGCCTGACAACTCTGTCTGGGGAGAAAACTACCCGCGGGAGTATGAGACTTATACATCGACCCTGGACACGACCTTCTGGAGCAAACATGGCGGTTCGGCAAAAATTGATTATCTTGAGAAGTACCCCGAACTTGTGGTGCTATGGGCTGGTTATGCTTTTTCTAAAGATTACAAGCAGGGGCGCGGTCATTATCATGCCATCGAGGACATTATCAGTACGCTCCGCACCGTGCAACCGCAGCCGGGGACCTGCTGGTCCTGCAAGAGTACAGATGTTCCGCGGCTGATGGATAAAATGGGAACGGAAGCGTTTTATAAAAGCACCTGGGTAGATATGGGCAAAGACGTGATAAATCCTATAGGGTGTCAGGATTGCCATGACCCCAAAACCATGAACCTCCGCATTACCAGGCCCGCCCTGATCGAAGCTTATGAACGCCAGGGAAAAGACATTAACAAATCCACACATCAGGAAATGCGGTCGCTGGTATGCGCACAATGCCATGTTGAGTATTACTTTAAAGGGGAAGGGAAATACCTTACTTTTCCCTGGGACAAAGGACAAACAGCCGATTCAATGGAAGCTTATTACAATACGGTAGAATTTACTGATTTCACCCATGCATTGAGCAAAACCCCTATACTAAAAGCCCAGCACCCTGATTACGAAATGTTCATGTCCGGAATACATGCCAACCGGGGAGTTGCTTGTGCCGACTGCCACATGCCTTACCGGCGCGAAGGCGGCATGAAGTTTACCGACCACAAAATCCAAAGCCCCTTGAATAACATTTCCGGATCATGCCAGGTTTGCCACCGCGAAAGTGAAGCCACCCTGCTGCAAAATGTTTACGATATTCAGGATAAAGTCGAACAGATCCGTCACCTTGCGGAATACAATTTATTTTTGGTTCATGTGGGAGCTAAAATAGCATGGGACAACGGCGCTACTGAAGAAGAAATGAAACCGGTATTAAAACTCATCCGCAGTTCACAATGGCGCTGGGACTGGGTGGCTGCGGCCAACAGCATGGGATTCCATTCACCTGTTGAATCTTTACGCGTGCTGGCAACTTCGATTCAGTTTTCGCAGGAAGCCCGATTGCAATTGACGGAGGTATTGGTAAGACACCAGGTAAAACTTCCATTTGCCATCCCTGATATTTCCACCAAAGCAAAAGCAATGGGAATTATCGGTCTTGATATTTCGAAAATCATTAATGAGAAGGACATCTTCAAGAAGGATGTTTCTTCAAAATGGAAAAAAGTAACAGCTAGGTGATTCTTTAGATAAATCAAAGCACTCAATCCAATAGCCAATAAAAATAATGGGGTGTAAAAAAGTACGCCACAATGATCAGCAAGTTGAAAATTAAAATCAGCAAATTGCTGACCCCGGGATTCTTATGCTTAATAACTACCACTATAAATCTGATCAGGCTGAAAAGCAGATAGATCAACAAAAGCGGATATAATACGAGGACAGGAATTCTCCATACTTCGCCGATAAGAATCATAGGTAAAAGTGCTTTAGGGTCAAAGGCAGATGAAGTGCCATTGCAAAAAACGTGATACAAGCCGTTTGTCCAGTATGGTATGGCCATCCAGCCAACGACAAATACAAACACAAACATGCTCAGGTTTGCCAGTTTATCCGCGGCAGCATGTTTGTAAAAAAAGAGACTGACCATTGTAATTATCAGGCAAATCAAAGTGAGCAAAAGCCCGAAAAAAATAATGCTGAATCGTAAAAGATAGTCGGAATAAGGTGTAAATGATAATTGCCAGCTATCATTACCCGCTTCGGATAAAAACGAAACCGGCTGAAAAAGGTTGGCAGGAATAACCAGCAGCAGCGTAATTACTGAAATAACAAGCAATATGCGGGTTGTTATTTTCATAACTTATTATCTGTGACGGATTTTCTGTTGTTCAGTAATTTTCCGCCATATAAAAGGGCATTCCAGGGCCAGCTCCCTGTCCACATTCAGATCGCCATTGCATTTTACCTGTTCAACGTTGGATCCGTCGGTAAAAAACATCTGCCCGTCGATGGCCACGATCAGGTACTTGGTACTCGCAATTTCTTCTTCTTTGGGTTTTTCCGCATTAAACTCCGTGTAATAATCAAAGGTATTCCCCGGCAACACCATGGTCAGCTTATGATCACGGATTTTTGCAGTGAATTCCGCCGCTTTCTTTGCCGTCAAGTCTTCAGGTATGATCTGTCTTTCGTTTATTTCCGTCCGGAAAGTGGTATCCGAAAACTGCCATTGATTGGGATACAACACATGCCAGGGATTCGACAAATCAATGCCGAGGGCATTCCCTGAAATGTTTTTAATGCTGACATGAATATAAAAAAAATCCGACGTATCCGAAACATACAACTGCTTGTCGATACTAACAATAGCCAGCTTACCGTAATAGAACAACTGCTGCTCCGGTTTACCCTGTATCTGGGCAAATGAGGTGCATACCCCCAAAAATAATACCAATGCCAATACTGATGTTTTGATCTTTTTCATAAAAATAAACACTAAAATTAATCAATATTACGGTTGCCGGCAAAGATAATACCGATTTGAAAAATAATATAGTCCAAACTTCTTTTCAATTGTTTGTACTATTTATTTTTCTATCGGCATAACCAAATGAGAAATATCAATACGTCCTATTGGACTAATTGATATTTCAATTTGGTATAATTTCAGATTTTCAAAAAATAGGATCAGTGATCTTTATTTAAAATAGCAAGACATTTTTTCAGGCTGTCTTTCCAATCGGGAATCTGCAGATTAAAATCACGAATAATTTTGTCTTTGCTGAAAATGCTGTATTGTGGCCGGGTGGCGGCGGTAGGATAATCTTTTGTTTCAATAGGATGAACAGGAATATTTATTCCCGAGAGTTCGGTGATGGCTTTTGCAAAATCGTACCAGGTGGTATCTCCGCCGTTTGAAAAGTGGTAAATTTCGGGGTGATCGGGTAAGGAATTAAAAGATATTATGTCGAGTATTGCCTTTGCCAGATCTCTTGCATATGTAGGTGTGCCATACTGATCGGCAATGATCCTCAGTTCCGGTTTCTCTTTTGCAAGACGCAAAATTGTTTTCACAAAATTATTTCCGAAGGATGAATAAAGCCAGGATGTGCGGATGATCAACGATGGCAGGCCATACTTCAGGATAACCTCTTCACCCTTAAGTTTGGTGTTTCCATAGGCCGAGACAGGGCCAACAACATCAGTTTCGATGTAAGGTGAAGTTTTTTTTCCGTCAAACACATAATCGGTGGAAATCTGAATTAAAAAGGCCTGCGCTGATATGGCGGCTTTGCAAAGATATTCAACAGCAGTGGCGTTAAGTTCAAGTGCCTTTTGTTGTTCCTGTTCAGCTTTATCCACGGCAGTATAGGCGGCACAATTAATAATCAGGTCAATATTATTTTCACTTACAAAATCAAAAACTGCGCTCTCGTCACAAATATTCAGTTCTTCGATGTCCGTAAAAACATAGTGATGTTGCGGATAATCAAGCGACAATACCCTGAGGTCATTGCCTAATTGTCCTTTACTGCCTGTTACAAGAATGTTCATTTTTTTATCTTCACTTCCTGAAATACTCAATTGTCTTTATCAGGCCTTCCCTCAACTGTATTTTAGGTTCCCATTCCAGAACAGATTTTGCGAGTGCGATATCGGGTTTGCGCTGCAA
>CAZMPB010000062.1:0-15650 GCA_964567775.1 uncultured Bacteroidales bacterium | reverse complement strand
CTGGTAAATCAAGTGATGATCCGAATGAGGTCAGAGGCTTTTTTAATGTCTTTCATGCATCATCTCCAGATATAGAAAATCGGCTTTCTACTGTGCTCGATATGGCACAGGATAGTCAGGCCATTTATGAATTTGTTCAGAATGCAGTTGATTGCAATTCAACTGCATATTTCATGTTTTATGAGGACAATCATTTCATTGTAATAAATAACGGCGATCCATTCACACTTGAGGGTATTCGGGCGATTCTGAATTTTGCTCAATCCACAAAGGTGCGTGATGAAAATATTGGTCAATTGTTTAATTTTGTTAATGACCTGCCTGCGGTTGCTGAAACCTTCTACCTTATTGCTAAAAACGAACTTTCGTATAGAAAACTGAAACAATTCACCCCGGCAGACGTTCTGGAGGATATTTTCCAGACGGCTCTGTGTCTGTCGCTGAGAGGTGCTGCCGGTAAAGGTGACTTCGTGCAGTTACAATCAGGTATTGGCAGGCTGAAGGCGATGATTTTTTCTGAGAACTTCATACTCGAAAAAGCCATTATCGCCGCATCCAAAGCTGCTTATCTTTCAAGGTGTATCGCTTCTGGTGGGAATGCTTTCGAAAAATTCGACGATGCAATGCCCATGCACGACTGGATTATTCAGCAACCCTTCGAAACTAAACTTAACAAATTGAAAAAATCCTTGCCTGAAGCTTTTTTCTATTGGTATAAAGCAATACAAATTATGAATACAAATCTAACTGATTATAGTAATAATTAATTAAGACGTGATGGTAACGAAAAATATATTCGATTTACATAAGGACATACTTAGAGATTACAAACTTTATATTGATAGTTTTATTAATATCGTTGATAAAAAAATACTTGACACCGTCAGAAAAGATTTTGATTCTGGCAATTTGTACCCCGAACCACTGGTTCAATTCAACCCCTCTTTTGAATCTGGTGGTAAAGTCGAAGATTTGGTAAACGATGGTGTATTGGTAAAAGATTTCAATAATATTTTTTATGACGAAACAGGCAATTCTTGGTCTATATATAAACACCAAACCGAATCAATAATAAAAGGTAATGAGGGTAAAGGTTTTGTTGTTACCTCCGGTACTGGCTCCGGAAAGAGCTTGACATACATTTCCACAATTTTCAACCACCTCTTTAAAAATCCTGGCACACCAGGGATAAAGGCAATTATTGTCTATCCCTTAAATGCTTTGATAAATTCACAGGAAGCAGCATTGACAGGATTTGAAGATAATTACAGAAGAAGAACCGGCAATGGATTACCATTCTCTTTTGCAAAATACACCGGTCAGGAAAAGCAAGAAGCCAGAGACAAAATAATTGCTGATCCACCGGATATATTACTGACCAATTATATGATGTTGGAATTATTGATGGTTCGAAAAGCAGATGAAGGTCTTAGAAAATCTTTCCTTGAGAATATTAAATATCTGGTCTTTGATGAACTTCATGTTTACAAAGGCAGACAAGGTGCTGATGTCTCTCTCCTCATAAGAAGGATTAAATCTGCTGCAACTAATAAAAACATCATTTGCATTGGAACCTCTGCTACAATGGCTACGGGAACAATTGAAGAACAGAAAAAAGAAGTTGCCAAAGTTGCTACAAGATTTTTTGATTCTGATTTCAATCCTGAGAACGTTATTGTTGAATCGCTTACCTATTCAACAAAAGAAACAATTCCATCAAAAGAGGAGTTAAAGGCTGCATTGATCTCCAAAATAAAAGACAAATCGAAAGAATCAATACTTGAAAACCCACTTGCAATTTGGCTGGAAAGAACAATTGCTGTAAAAAGCGAAGGGAAAAACAAAATTCGTAATGCTCCTAAATCATTAAAGACAATTGCAACTGAACTTTCTTCTGAAACCGGCATCAGTGAGGCAGTATGTGAGGAAAAAATTATCGAAACCCTGATCTGGGCAGAATCTTTAAATATTGAGAGCACAAAAGAAAAAAAGAAGGATACTGTTCTTCCATTTAAGTTACATCAGTTTATTTCACAGACTGGATATGTTTATGTTACCCTGGAAAAACCGGAAAGCCGTTACATTACCTTAGAACCAAGTCCTTTTGTAAAACTTTCCGAAAGTGAACCGGAGATTCCGGTTTTCCAAACAGTTTTCAGCAGGATAAGTGGCGTTGAATTTATCTGTGTAAGAAAAGAGATTAAAAATGAGAATGGGCCCAGACTGGTATTCAGAGATTTCAATGAAAACCTGAATCCAAAGAATGAGGATGATCTAAAAACCAATGACGGCATTAAGGTCAAAAAAGTCAAAAGCAGATTGCAGGATGATTACAAAGACGGGTACATTCTTCTGGACAAAGGCAATATGTTGGATATAAATGAATTTATTGATTTGTTGCCCTCCTCATGGATAAGCAAATCTGGTAAAATTGATAGCTCAAAGGAATTTCTTCTTCCCAAAGAAATTTATGTTTCACGGGATGGTTCATTCTCTGATACTGATAATGGCGGATTAAAGGCTTGGTTCATGTCGGCACCCTTAATATACGACCCAACATGTGGTTTGATTTATCAGGAACCAAAACTCAGCGAAAAATCAAAACTCATATCATTAGGTAATGAAGGTCGTTCCACATCAACAACTTTAATTACACTGCAAACCTTATTGGCGCTCTACAAGCATGGTAAATTGTTAAAGGAACAAAAGCTAATGAGTTTTACTGACAACAGGCAGGACGCATCTTTACAGGCAGGACATTTCAATGATTTTATTCAGGTGGTTCATTTGCGCTCGGCCATAGAAAAGGTATTACGGGAAAATGATCAACCTCTTACTATATCTGAATTGATTTTTAAGGTACAGGAAGCTTTAAACTTACCGGAAAGTGAATATGCTGCAAATCCTTCTCCAAACCCCAGGCGACCGGATGAAGATAATATGCAGGCATTGCGAAATTATATATCATACAGAATAATTCAGGACTTGAAAAGAGGATGGCGGTATATCCTGCCTAATCTTGAACAAACTGCCCTTTTGGAAATTACTTATAAAAATATTGACAAGGACTCTGCAGACGATACGTTATGGAATAATAATGATTTATTGAAAGACTGGCCACCTGAAAAAAGAAAAGAGTTTATTCTTCAAATCTTGAATTACTTCAGGAATATGTATGCTGTCGATTATGAAATGCTGAGATATGAGAACAGACTGCGAATTGAAATCGAATTAAATCAACAGTTAAACAAAGAAAAACTTTGGTCTTTGGACAAAGGTGAAAAATTAGATGCACCAAATTTTCTTTCTGTTCAGGGAGCCGACAAAGCTACAAGAGAAACATTCATTCAAAGTATTGGCCCGTCAAGTCGTTTGGCACGCTTCATAAAGCATGAATTTAGGAAAGCGGGGACAACACCCCCTAAAGGCGATGAGTATAACTTATTTATGACTAAAATATTGGATGCTTTGGAAGAAGCCCATTATCTCAAAAAGTTATCTGTTAAAGCAGAAAAAGGTGATAAGGCTGCTTACCAGTTGATCCTTTCAAAAGTACTTTGGAAAAAAGGCGATAAAACTACTGTCATCACTGATAAGACTTCATATATTTCCTTGGATGAAGAAATTAAAATCAAACCGCACTTATATTTTCAATATTTATATCAGGAAAACTTCTCTGATCTTCCTAAATCATACATAGCAGCCGAGCACACCGGGCAGATAAAAAATGAAGAAAAAATTGAAAGAGAGGAAAAGTTCAACGAAGCTGTTGAATTAAGCGCCTTGTATTGTTCCCCGACAATGGAATTAGGGATTGATATTTCCTCCTTGAACATTGTACACATGCGAAACGTGCCCCCAAGTCCGGCCAATTATGCACAACGAAGTGGTAGAGCAGGTCGTAACGGTCAGTCCGCTTTAGTTTTCACTTATGCTTCTAAAGTATCACCGCACGACAAACATTATTTTGCCGACCCTGTAAAGATGGTGGCCGGTATTGTTCAGGCACCACGTATTGACCTGTCTAATGAAGAACTGATCCGGTCGCATATTAATGCAACGGTATTGTCTTTTCTGAATGCCGAAGAGTTTAAGCCCTCTCTGATTGAATTAATTGACATCTCAGGTGGCACTTATAAACTGAAAACGAATATTAAGGCAAAATATCAGGATGTAATTGATTCAAGGTTTTCAGAAATTAAACAATTGGTTTTAAAGATTGTTTCGAGTATTGATCTTAAAGGAATAAAATGGTTTAATGATGCATGGGTAGAATCTCAGATCAGAACAGTGCCCGATAAGCTGGAAGACGCGCTGCTACGCTGGCGTAAAATGTATTTGGATGCTTTACGTCAGATGAACGAAGCACATGAGATGCAGATTAGCCCGATTATTAAAGATCCCGAACAGAAGAAACTTGCTGGATTATCTTATGCACGTGCAAAAGATAGAAAAAACCTTTTGGAGAACCAATCGGATAAAAACAAAAATTCAACTCTATCAGAGTTTTATACATTCCGGTACTTAGCTTCTGAAGGTTTCTTGCCAGGGTACAATTTTACCCGTTTACCCATTCGTGTTTTTCTGGGTGGTAAAGATAAAAATGAATCCATCTCAAGGGCACGCTTAATAGGTTTGAAAGAGTTCGGCCCCAATAACCTGATCTACCACAATGGCGCCAAATTCAAAGTAAACAGGATAACACCAAATGACGTGTCTTTGGAATTAGCTGAGATAAAAATTTCAAAAGAAACCAATTACGCTTTCCTTGGTAAAGACGAAGGAAAAGGAAAGAATCAAGACCCGATCACGGGGACACATTTCACCGCAAGCAATATTGAATTGCATCAGAATTTGTTGGAATTAGAAGAAGCCCAGTCAGAAAACACAGAACGCATATCATGCATGGAAGAAGTTCGCACCTCTGAGGGTTATGTTACTGAAATGTATCTAAACACCGTAGATGGATTACTGGATGCTACAAAAATCAAGCTGACAGTGGATGGTGACGAATTAATGAAACTGTTCTATGCTCCGGCTGCAAAACTCATTCTTCTGAATAAAAAATGGAGACGGGGCAAGGATGACGGTTTTGATATAGGTACGAAAACAGGTTTTTTCAAAACTAAAAAACAATTGGAAAAACCTAACCCCGAAGACCTGCCTACCAACATTATGTTATACACCTATGATACTTCTGACGTATTATATGTGCAGCCGGTAAAAGCGCTGGGATTAACAGAAGAAGGTGTCATTACAATGCAATATGCCTTAGAAAAAGCAATTGAGAAATATTACAATATTGAACCGGTTGAAATTGATGCCCGCTTAATGGGTAGTGGCGAAAACAAGAACATCATGCTATATGAATCTGCTGAAGGCAGTATTGGCGTATTAAAAGATATAGCAAGGAATCCGGCAAAACTCAGAGAACTATTTTTTACAGCGTACGAAATTTGTGGCTATGATTTTTCGACCAAAGAAGATAAATATCCCATGCGGCCTAAGGCAAGCTATGATGATTTACTGTCGTATTACAACCAGATGGATCATACAAAAATCAATCGTCATTCAATAATTAAAGCCCTTGAATTGCTTATTTCATCCAATCCAGACGATACAGTTGGTGGCAGCTATGAAGAAAAATATGAACAACTAAAAAAAGGCTTGCACCATCGAAGCCCTGGTGAAAAGGTATTTTTGGATTACCTTTTTGAAAACGGTTACCGCTTGCCCGATTACACCAATCACAACATGGAGCAGTTTTATGTGCAGCCCGATTTCGTTTATGAAAAAGAAAAGGCATTAATATTTGTTGATGGAGGAATACATAAAAATGCAATTATTAAAGCCGATGATGAGAAAAAAAGAAAAACGCTTGAATTAGCAGGATTTGATGTATTGGTTTGGGATGATACGTCAGAGCCGGTTGCTTCTTTTGTTTCAAGACGGCAGGATATATTTAGAAAAGTTCGTTAACAACTATGATAGACAGCAAACTTAAAAAGCCGGGAAAGCTTGTAAAATTCAGAGGAAGAAGGTGTGTTGTACAACCATCGGCAGACAATGAAATTATCATGCTTAAACCTCTTGGGGGTTCCGATGATGAAATGATAACTGTTTTTGAACCGGTATTGCAAGCTTTTGATAAATTGGAAGATGATCAGTTTGAATTACCTGACAAATCTGACTTGGATAGCTTTCTTACAGCTAAACTGCTCTATGATGCGGCAAGGCTATCATTCCGTCAGGTAAGCGGCCCGTTCCGTTGCATGGGCAAATTGTCATTCCGGCCCCGATCATACCAGTTGGTGCCATTGATAATGGCTTTAAAGCAAGCCGTTACCCGTTTGCTAATTGCAGATGACGTGGGTGTAGGTAAAACCATTGAAGCACTCCTTATTTTAAGGGAACTCATGGAAAGAGGAACAATTAAAACATTTGCTGTTTTATGTCCTCCCCATCTGTGCGAACAATGGCAAACTGAACTGGCCGACAAACTGGATATTGAAGCGGTAATCATTCGCTCCAGTACAGCAGCTGGCTTAGAAAGGAAAATTGTTGGTGATGATACCTTAAATGTCTTCAATTATTATCCTTATCAGGTGGTTTCTATTGATTATGTAAAAAATGGCTCACAAAAAATGCCCGCGTTTCTCAAAGATGTTCCGGATTTAGTTATCGTTGATGAAGCGCACACCTGTACAAAGAATCTTGACTTTAAAAAAGTAAGCCAGAGCCAGCAGCGTTATGAGTTACTTGAAAAGATTGCTAAAAACGACAAACAACATTTGCTTTTACTCACTGCCACCCCGCATAGCGGTAAAGACGGTGAGTTTAAATCTTTATTAGGTTTGGTAAATGCAGAATTCGAAAATTATGATTTTTCCGACCTAACAACTTCTGAAAAAAGAAAAGTAGCAACGCATTTCATTCAGCGGAAAAGAAATAATATTGAAAAATGGCTCGACGAAGAAACTCCTTTTCCCAAGAGGACTATGGAAGAATTGCCATATACCTTATCTGCTTCCTCTGATTATTATAAATTATATCAGGAGGTGTTAAAGTTTGCACGGGGTATCAGTACAGAAGGCATTACAGAGAACAAAGCCCGTATAAAATATTTTGCTGCACTGTCTTTGCTCAGGGGCGTTATGAGTAGCCCCCTGGCAGGTTTTGAAATGCTGCAAAAAAGAAAAGCTAAGATTGCAGAAAATGGCGAAATCACGGATGAAGAAGTAAAAGATAATCCTGTTGTAGAAAGATGGGATGAACAAAGCGATTCCGAACAAATTGAGATAATTGAACGTGCTGATCTTTCAGATAGTGAGTGGAGTACGCTCAACCGCTTATCGCTAAAAGCACAGGAACTGACAAACATTGAAAAAGACCAGAAGGTTAAAAGGGCGGTGGAACAAATCAAACTATGGATAAACAAAGGTCATAGCCCGATAGTATTCTGCCGGTTTATTGCAACGGCACAGTATGTTGCAAAAATTCTAAAAGAGAATTTACCAAACAATGTGGATGTCCGGGCAATCACCAGCGAACTGAGTGATGAAGAACGCAGGGAAAAAATTGATGAAATGGCCAAAAGTCCGAAACGTATTTTGGTAGCTACAGATTGTTTGAGTGAAGGTATCAACCTGCAGGATAAATTCAATGCCATCCTGCATTACGATTTACCCTGGAACCCTAACCGCCTCGAACAAAGAACCGGCCGGGTTGATCGCTTCGGTCAGCCGGGTTGGATGGACAGGAACGGGCAATATCAAAACACCATTGACGTAAAAGTTCTTTTTGGTGAGGACAATCCAATTGATGTAGTTGTTTTGAAGATCATCATTGAAAAAATTCAACGCATTCAGATTTCATCAGGGGTTAGTATTTCATTGGCTGACGATAACCGTTCGGTGATGGATAAGGTGCTAAAAGAAGTTTTATTGAACCCTGAAAAAGCCCAGAATCGTTTCTCAAAGCAAATGCGGATAGATTTTGGCCCAAGCCCCGAGTTGGATGAACTGGATATAGAGATCACAAACGAAATTGAATCGGCAAAGGAAAAAGCCGAGAAAATCCAGTCCATTTTTGCCCACGAAAGCATCATGCCCGAAGATGTAAAAAAAGACTTGAACGAAGTGGATGAAGCTATTGGTGATGTAGCCACATTAGAAGCTTTTGTTTTGGCAGCAGGCCAACTATTAGGGGCAAGATTTGAACCTGTGGAAGGCGGTTATATTTTCAAAAAAGTGAACATGGATGACTGGTTAGCTGCTGCCCTAGGGCAGGGCGATAGAATCCATATTTCTTTTCTCTCCCCTACTCCTCTGGGCTTCCGTTATATCGGACGTAATCACCGCTTTGTTGAGCAGCTATGTCACCGTGTCATTGCCAATTCTTTGGATAACGAAAAGAAAGGACAGAAAGCCGCAAGAGCCTCTGTGTTCAGAACAGATGCCGTTAAAATTCAAACAACCCTGATTCAGTTCAGGGTAAGGAATGTAATTCGCGAAGTTGGCAAACAGCATGAAATGGTTTCTGAAGAAATGTTTTTATGGGGCTATGAGCAAACACCCGATGGCATCAAAACCATAGATGTGGAAGAGTGCAAACGGCTCTTACATACTTCCAGCGCTATGGATATTAGCACAGAAAGGCAGGTGCTCATATTTGAGAATGAATTGCAACACTTTGAAAAATTTCATCCTGATTTTATCAAAGTAGTATCCGACCGTTCCGAAGAATTAGTCAATGCTCATACCCGTTTTGCAAAATACCTCGGTGCAAAAAGATATGAAGCGGTCACACCTGTATTGCCTCCCGATATTCTGGGCGTTTATGTTTTAATACCTAATCCAAAACTGTAATATGATATGAGTAAATTGAGTTGTTCGCTTGTGGCTTTTAATGAGAATTTATTAATATGGGGGACAGTGTCCGCCATATTAATTTTCCCGGCAGTGCTGGGAAAATTATAAAGTGCAAAAAAAATAAAATTGGAAACAAAAGTGAAACTATTCTTCAAAAATTAGAATTTATATGAAAATTGTAAAATCAGATACCCGGCTGATGAACGAATTGGTCGCATTGATTGAAGAAGGAAGAAATCATTTAGCATATACCGTTAATGCTACAACAACCTTAACTTATTGGCGGGTAGGCAAACGGATCAACAATGATATTTTAGAAAATAAAAGGGCACATTATGGTAAACAAATTGTCGTATCGGTAGCACGACAATTGACCGAATTGAACAAAATAAAAAAAGATTGGGCGAAACCCATACGCAGGCAAAAGAAAGCATTGATGAATAACACGGTAAATCATAAATCTTCATGAACTTCCCATCCATAGACATACAAGGCTCCATCATCTCCTCCGACCTGCTTGGCAAGATTCGTTCAGAGCAGGCAAGCTTTCAGCAGGGAAAAGACTTCAATAAAGAATTTACCAATGCCCGGCTAAAGGATGAGATCAGTTCGGCATGGCAGGATGCCAAAGGCCAGTGGACCATCTTTCAAAACAAATTGACCCGTTTAAAAGAAGGCGAAACAGCCACGACCGAAACCCGTAATTTCTGGATAGTTCCGCTTCTTTCCAATCTTGGTTATAACCTTAATTTTAGCCGTCAGGCCGAAGAACTTAATGGAAAATCTTTCCCCATTGCATACCGCGACAGTCAGTTGGATGGATTTCCCGTTTACATTGGAGGCTTTTACGAATCTCTGGATAAACGTCCCGAAAACAAGCAGCTTCGTGTATCACCTCACGCCATGGTGCAGGAATACCTCAATTACAGCGAACACCTGTATGGCTTTGTAACCAATGGCAAACAATTACGCTTGCTGCGCGATGCCAGCCGTATCACACGCCTAAGCTATGTTGAGTTTAACCTGCAAAAAATAATGGAGGAGGATTTATACTCCGATTTTGTGCTGCTCTTCCGCTTGTTGCATTCCAGCCGTATGCCTCAGAAAGTTGATGTTGGCGCCGAAAGCATTATCGAAAAATACCATCAGGAAGGCTTAGAAGCAGGCAGCACCATTCGCAGCAAGCTCGGCAAAGCGGTTAAAGATAATATCAAAGCTCTGGCTAATGGCTTCATCAATCATCCCGATAATCATGCCCTGCGTGAAGCATTACAACAGGGCAAATTTGATGTTGATGAATATTACCGGCAACAGTTAAGAATTATCTACCGGCTGTTGTTTTTGTTTGTCATCGAAGAACGCAACCTGGTATATGCCGAAAGCAAAGCTCCCGAAACCAGACGTTTCGGCCAGATTTATTTTAATTATTACAGTTTGTTGCGGCTGCGAAAGTTGGCTAAGAAATTGCCTCCGCCCGATGCCGGTCGTCATTACGATATATGGCAGAGTCTGCTCAGCACCTTTGCTTTGTTCGAGAATAAAGAAATGGGCGAAAAGTTAGGCATCATGAGCTTGCAGGGCGATTTGTTTGGTCCGGAATCTATCGCCACCAACAATTACGACCTTCACGATTGCCGGCTGAGCAATGCGCTTGTTTTGCAAATAATAAAAGCGTTAAGCTATTTCGAGAACGAAGCTAATATCCAGATTGCCGTAAATTACGGTGGCCTCGATGTAGAAGAATTTGGCTCGGTGTACGAAGGTTTGCTGGAACTGAAACTCAACATTGAACCCCTTGCCGGAACCGACAATTATTCATGCTCCTTTGCCGGTAGCGAAGAACGCTCAAAAAGCGGCAGCCATTACACGCCTGACGAGTTGGTACAACCCTTAATAAAACACAGTCTCGACTACCTGCTCGAAGACCGTAAAAAAATAATTTCCGGCATCATCGCAAAACAAAAATTAACAGGTCCCTCATTTCGTGCACAAAGGGAAGAGTTGGTAAAACAACATATCTACAGTCTGAAAGTGTGCGACATTGCCTGTGGCAGCGGGCATCTGCTTATAAGCGGGGCACGGCGCATTGCAGAGGTCGCAGCCTGCATTATCGAGGAAGAAGAACAGCCCAACCCCAAAGCATTTCAACTGGCAAAACGCAATGCCATCCTGAATTGCATTTATGGTGTGGACAAAAACCCGCTTGCAGTGGAACTCTGTAAAGTAGCCCTCTGGCTCGAGGCCTATGTCCCCGGCCAGCCCCTTAATTTTTTAGACCACCATATAAAATGCGGCGACAGCATTGTTGGCTTGGCACACCGTCACGAATTGGAAAACGGCATTGCCGACGAAGCCTTTAAAACCCTGCCGGGTGATGACAAAGAAATTGCTAAAAGCTATCGCGACCAGAATATTAGAGAACGCAAAGAGAGAACAGCAAAAATTACCCAGTTGAAAGCCGAGTTTGAAAAAACCACCGAAAACTCCGTGCAGGAAGCCATGACCGAGTATAAAACATTTAGCTGCCTGCCCGAAACCACCAACGAAGAAATTGAACGTAAAGCCAAAGCGTACAAGAGATTTATTGCGGGAAAAGGATTTACTTTTTTAAAGGCCATGGCCGATACTCAGGTAGCACAGTTCTTTATTCAAAAAACTTCTGAAAATAAAGATGCCATGATGACCGATGCCGAATTTCGCCAAATACTCTCTGGCTATCAGGGTTGGCAAGATCGCAAAGTAGCTAAAGCTACTGTAATTGCATTAGAACATCGTTTCTTTCATTGGTTCTTAGAATTTCCTGAAGTTTTTAATGAAGGTGGTTTTGATTGTATCTTAGGAAATCCCCCATTCTTAGGTGGGCTTAGGATTTCAATGAATTGTGGCAGCGATTATTTAACATGTATCCAATATCAATTTCCATTATGTAGAGGAACATGCGATCTTGTTGCCTATTTTTTCAGAAGAAATTTCCAAGTAATTAACAAGGACGCTTTCTGTAGTTTAATAAGTACAAATACAATCTCTCAAGGCGACACAAGAGAAGGTTCTTTAGATGTAATCATCCAAAACAATGGCAGAATAAACTTCGCGGTAAAATCTCAACATTGGCCAGGAAAAGCTTCTGTAGATGTTTCTTTAATTTCCTTTACGAAAAAAGTAGATGTTCCATGTTTTATTGTTCAAAAGCAGGTCACACAAATCAATTCATTTATTGAAGATGAAGTCAAATCCATTCCATATCCTTTATTTATCAATCAGAATAAAAGTTTTAAGGGTTGCACTCCATTGGGAAAAGGTTTCGTCTTGGATAAAAACGAAGCATTTGAATTATTGAAAGAAGAGGCAAATGAAGAAATTATTATGCCTTACTTAATCGGGGATGATTTGAATAATAATTTTGATCAAAATCCAAGCAGATACATTATTAATTTTGGGACAAGAAACTTTTTGGAAGCATCAAATTACAAAGCATGCTTCAAAATTATTGAAGATCGTGTTAGGCCTGAACGCGAGAAAAACACATATAGCAAAAATGCTAAAGAAAAATGGTGGTTGTTTGAAAGAAATAGGCCAGAATTATACGCAAATTTAGAAGGAAAGTCTTTCGCACTTGTATCTTGTACTGTCACAAAGTACCTTTCATTTAGCTATTTACCGAGTAATTGGATTTTCGATGTAGGAACTAATGTTATTACAAGCGATGAAAGGCATCTTTTTGCTATATATCAATCTACAATTCATGAAACTTGGGCAAGAAAATATGGCTCATCGCTCGAAAGTAGGCTTAGGTATACAAATGAAGATTGTATTGAAAATTTCCCATTGATTTCAGATATTGATCAAGCTAATTTTAAAAAGCTTGAATTAGTTAGCAATACTTTTCATGAGTACCGAAAGCAAATGATGGTAGAAATGCTATTAGGTTTAACCAAAACCTACAATGCTTTTCATGCAAAGGAATTACAGCAAGGGATTACAACCGCTGCATTGCAAGCAATGGATAAAAAAACCATTGAAAAACAATACGGCAAAGAAGTCTGGAATTTGTGGACCCACCTACAAAAAACCGATGGCACTTGTAGTATAGAAGAGGCTATTGAGGGCATCGTAAAATTACGCGAGTTGCATGTAGAAATGGATAACACGGTGCTGGAAGCCTATGGTTGGCAGGATGTGCAGCTCAAACATGATTTTTACGAAGTAGATTATTTGCCGGAAAATGACCGTGTGCGCTACACTATTCACCCGGATACAAGAAAGGAAATTTTAAAACGCTTATTAGAGTTGAATCATAAGATACATGAGGAGGAAGTGGCAGCGGGGTTGTGGGAGAAGAAGAAGCCGAAAGAATATAAAACTAAAACGTCCAAAACCCCTGAGGTGAAAGAGCCGGATGGAGGGTATGGGGATTTGTTTGATTAGTAAAAATAAAATTGTATGAATTGGATATTTAGAACAGGTGATTTCCTTCAGTATATCGATAAAGATAAGAAAGCCCTGGCAATTTTTACTCAAAAAAGATATTTTTCGGGAAGAAAAGGTGAGAATGTCTTGGTACTTGATAAATCTGAAAATGGGTATGAGTTTACCCATCATTATAAGGTTTCAAATATTGATGTTGAGGAAAATAATGATGGTTATAAAACATTCTTGATCGACCTGGTACTTGTCGAAAAATATTCAGGAGATAAGTTTTTGGACGATTACATTTATAGTCTTGCAAGGATTAGACATTTTGATTCGCCTGTTAAGCATTATAGTAAAAGATACAGCCGCTTGTTCGATGCAGAATTTGATGCGATAATATATGATAAAATATATGTGAAAAGAACAGTTTTAGGAACCATGTTGAATGCTATGCACCCTGACCATCAGCAAGCATTTATTTCATTTCTTTCTCAAGAAGACCCAGGCCTTCTTATTGGCAAAGCAGATATTGATAAAACCCTGATGCTTTTAATGGACTATTTGAAATATGCAGTTATTGAGCCTGCAAATTATCTTAAGAATAGTGTGGAAATTCTAAAAAAACTGGTAGATGACGAAAGCATAGATGAAATTGGATTTACTAAGGATCCAAGAGAAGCCACAACTAGGACTGTGCAAAAAATTCAACAACAAAATAAATTAATTGAAAAGTATCTGGATGCTTTACCAACTTCTATTAATCAAATAATTGATTCAGAATCTGAAGATAGCATGGAGTATCGAAAATATAAAGACCTTTTTAAAGATAGTGGCCTACCATTCACAATTAAAACCAGACAGCAATGAAGATGACAAAAGCTGATATCAATAAATTAAAGAATGCTACCATGGCATTGACCAAATGGGATTCTACTGGACAGGCTTTCGGCCATTTCAAAAAAATTAAAGGCAAACCCAAACCTTATAGCATATATGAATTCTTCTGCTTAATGAAGATTTTGGAGGATTTGAGAACTAACTATAATATTCAATTGATCAAGGGATGGAAAAATAAAAAGATTTTTCCGCAGTCTCCCGCTCCGAAAGATGGCTGGTCTTATTTTAAAATCCAAAATAAGAACGATCCTACAAATTGCTTTCAAGTTTGTTATGGCACAAAAATTCGATTAAGTTCAGCTCCGCAAACTCTGATTTCGCCTGATATATCTGTACAAGATGTTAACTCGACTTCTGATCCTGATGATAGTATGGTTTTTTTAATAATGGATGCAAAATGTAAGGAAGACTTTGAAAGTAGTGTATCAGTAGAGCTTCTCCATGAATTCATGCAAAAGGTAAAAGCACTTAACACTTCAGGGGCTAATTCTATTACCTTAATTTTCAGTCTATTAAATCATCTGAAATCCAATTGTTTATTGACAAATGGGGATGTGATTACCAAACATGACCAATATTGTAAAAATAATAATGTTCGAATGATAGGAAATTTTGATTGGATGAGTAACACTCCAAAAATTGTCGGATAAATAACAAAACCATTCACCATTTATGTCGCTTGGGACTCATTTATGTGTATTGCTCGGTTCAGGTTTTTCAAAGCCTGCAGGACTTCCGCTTGCAAGAGAAATAAATAATTCTTTCACTCGTGACAATACCGAAACATTGTTAAAATTCTCATCCGGTGAATGGAAATGGTGGAATTACGCAAATGAAGCAGATAGAAATAATGGAAGAATTGGCTTAGAGTATTTGTTTTATGGTTACGTGCTTAATGAATTTGTTTCAGCGTTTATAGAGAATTCCGGAGGTTTTTCAAGTTATGAGAATTTTTATCAATTTGTATTAGATATTGACAGAAATAGTCCTGTCTTCAAGGGTATTTATGAAAAATCAATTGCCAAAATTCAGCAAAGGTTATCTGACTTTTACGCGATCCGTTACAACAATGGCGTGTTGCTTCCTGCCGTGTATAACCAATTACATCAGGACTCTCTGACCTTTATCAATCAGGAACTGACCAGCGCGAAGGATGAACGGAAAATTGTTGTAACACACCATGCCCCGACCTTTCAGAATTATCCTGAGGAATACAAAGGCGATCCGCTGAATGATGCCTTTGCGACAGAATTGCACGACCTTATTGACAGAGCAAAGATTGATTATTGGATTTACGGCCACCATCACAGAAATATTCCTGATTTTAACATTGGTAATACGAACATACTTACAAACCAGCTTGGGTATGTAAAATATAATGAAAATAAGGGTTTTAAAAATAAATGTATAAATATTAGACAGGGCTGTTCAATTCTACATAAATTGTTGATAACTATATAATCTCTGCAAACA
>CAZMPB010000061.1:11117-16134 GCA_964567775.1 uncultured Bacteroidales bacterium | reverse complement strand
TCATCTTCCAAGCGAAGCTACTTTACCAACCAGGTATCATTATTTTCAGAAGCTTTAAGGAACCACTCCTGGGGTTTTGCAACGAACTATAACGTTCAGTTTGTTCCTTTGCCGGTGCTAAGCCCGATGGGAAAGGTATTGTCAGGCATTATGACCTGTTCGAAATATATGCCGTCGGCCTGTGAGCGCTATTCTTACCCTGTAAACTATACTTGGCCTATGAAGATCTTTATGCTGGACCGCTGCTTCATGATGCAACGGTATAAACTATCATCGGGCGACAAAGAACTGGTGGTCATCAACCTCCACAATTCAGCTTTCGGTGATGCGGATGTCCTCAGGCAATATGAAACCTGGATGTTACGTAGTTTTCTGCTGAATGAATATGAGAAAGGAAATTATGTGATAGCCGGCGGCGACTGGAATCAAAACCCTGCCGCTTATGATAAACTTTCTTTTGTTTCGGGTTATAACAAAAAAACAGGAGTACCTAAGATCACGGCAGATTTTATACCTGATTCATGGAAATTTGTTTATGATACTGTTTTACCAACGAACCGCGACAACAGTACGGCCTACCATCACGGGTCAACCCCTACGACCATTTACGATTTTTTTGTTGTTTCTCCCAACGTCATTGTGGATAAGATAAATGTTATCGATCGTGGGTTTGAATTCGCGGACCACCAGCCGGTATATATGCGGGTATGGCTGAATCCGGGCAGTTTAGCGGGAGCCAGCGATGAGGTGAAGAACATCATAAATACGATGCAGGATTCCATTCAAAAGCTCAATGAACAAATTGACCCGAAAAAATACAAGGTCAAATTGGGACAATAAAAGCTGGATTATTTGTTATCAGAAAGGACCTGATGATTTGTTGCTTTTATTCGACCCCGATGGGGTCGCGGTTATATATGAAAAGTTTGATTTATAAATATATGACTCCTCCGGAGTCAAAAAACGGCAGATCCTGATTTCTGATTCAATCCACTGCAAAAAAATCAGCAATAATGCGGTCGGCAAAAAGTTTGCCTTCATCTGTCAGGCATACCGTATCACCTGAAAAGGCCAACATTCCTTTGCCTTCATATTGTTTCATACCTTCCTGAAACCTGCCCGGATAAGCTTCTCCGAAAAGGTTTTTCAGTTTTTGCAAGGATACACCCCTATTGGTACGTAGAGAAGTCATCACATATTCATTGTATCGCTGATCTGCTGTAAGATGTTCTGTTTCGCAGGGAATTTTATTGTCAGCAATGGCGGACAAGTAGTCATTGAGATTTGAACTATTCCACTGCCTCCAAATTTTATTATATGAATGTGCCGACGGGCCAATGCCGAGGTATGGAATGTTTTCCCAATATGCTTTATTATGCTTCGACTCGTAACCCGGCAGGCAAAAATTAGAAATTTCATAATGCAGGTAATTATTTTCCCTTAATAAATTCATCACAAACCGGAACTGTTTCGCCGTTTCTTCATCGGACACATCCTCGCGTTTTCCCTGCCGTATCAGGACATCCAGATTTGTGTCCGGCTCGATGGTAAGGGCATACGCTGATATATGCGGAACCTGCATTCCGATGGCCTGCAAAAGGTTTTTTTTCCAGTGCTCCATTCCAAGAGAAGGTATCCCATAAATCAGGTCGATGCTCATATTGGCAAAACCGGCATCCTGCAATGCTTTTACCGCATATTCGGCCTGAGCCGAAGTCTGAATACGGTTCAGGTAATTCAGATCCTGATCAAAAAAAGACTGAACGCCGATACTGATTCGGTTTACAGCTGTTGTTTTCAGCTCCCGGACCTTTTGTGCGCTGATATCATCGGGGTTGACCTCAAGGGTTATTTCTGCATCTTTATCCAGTATGTAATTTTCTGAAACCACATCCGTAAGGCTGTTTATTTCATCAGAGGCCAGCAGCGAAGGCGTCCCGCCCCCGATATATACTGTTCCGATAGTTTCGTCCGTATAATGTTTTTGAATACAAAGCTCTTTATGCAAAGCTTTGATCAGCTCATCCTTTCGTTTTGTCGAAGGTGTCGAAAAGAAATTACAATAATGACATTTTTTTTTACAAAACGGTATATGAATATATATTCCTGCCATAAAAAAGAATTCGATTAGTAAATCATCGAAAGATTTTTCAAAAAAAATGAACTACCCTCCCTGGAGAGGCAGGGTATTAAACCCGATCTCCCGACACTTCGTGTACGGGATGTGATAGTGTAACGTTCGCCTCCTTTGTTGGCTCACTAACACTATCATCACTAAAATTTAAAACTGACACCAAGGCTGGGCATAATAGGCAATTGGTCAATACGTTTATAGGTGATCCTGTCGAAATAGAAGATATTCTTCCGGTTGTAAACATTGGTCACACCAAGATTAATATCAAGGACCATGTTTTTTCCAAAATTAAACACTTTGTTGAATGACACGTCGAGCCGGTGATAATACGGTAAACGTCCACTGTCGTATTCGGCATAAATAATACCCATTGATCCGTTATCTGTTGTATAATCAGTATTTATCCCATCAGCGAAATCCAGCAGCTCATAAAATCCCTGTGTCTGTGCAAACGGGAAGCCGGAACCCAGGTTCCATCTGACATTCACTCCCCATGTGAGCGATTTGCCGAAATTATAAGAGCCCACCAGATTCACATTGTGCCTGCGATCGTAATGAGGAAAATAAGTATCATAACCATCATACCTGTGAATAAAACCGAAAGAATATACCGCCCATATATACAAAGAGCGGTACTCGTATTTAAGCGTAAAATCCAGGCCTTCCGCATCCCCTTTTTCAATAATAAAATCTTTTTTCAGCACATCGGGTTTCGCAGCATATTCCGGGGAATCGTTATAAACTTTATTCCGGTTGATATTGGTTAGCTGGTTGAACCATTTATAATACCCTTCAATATTTAATGTCAGGTTTTTAATCACGTCGATCTCTACACCAAAGATCACATGAGTGGCCTTTTGCAGGGCATGTGTTACTTCTTTTCCGTCGAATTCATCCTGCAGGTTGTCAGGGCCGGAAATAAAACCATAAAACAGGTTGACCACATCGCGGTCGGAACTTGAACTGATGAGGTTTTGAGAATACATTCCCCCGGCGAGTTTCAACCGTAAGTAATCAGTGATATTATATTTAACAGCGAGGCGAGGCTCTGGCGAAAAAGTAGAAAGGGAAGCATACTCATGGCCACGGAGACTGGGCTCGATCAGGAATTTTCCTATGACCCATTTGTATTTCACAAATAAGGCAAACTCAGTGGTAGACTCATTCTGTTCTATCTGCCTTCCTGCCGCATTAAAAAAATTGAATTTTGTACCAAACCCTAATACTTCTATGCCATAGCGCAATTCGCTTTTACCAATGAAAGAAGTAAAATTCAACCCCAGGTTAAACCCGTTGATTGCACTGGTTTTCGGGTCATTGGTCTGGTCGGTCAGCGATATCTTGTAAGAGGAGTAGGCAAAAGCCCCGTCGATCAGCATGGATGCCCTGGCAGGGATAATCACAAAATTAGCCCCGGCCCCGTAAGAATTCCATTTAAATGTAGCGATCTGCCTGTAGTCCGCTTTGTCATTAAAATTATACCCGAAAAAATTGACCTTACTGCCATTAGGTGCATTGACGGAAATTTTTCCGTACAAATCGGTATAATTAAACGGAAGGCCTGCCTCATCGATATATTTGTATAATACTTTTGAAGATTGTTTAAGGTAAGAATTTTTTGCCGAAAAAATAAATGACGCGCTGGCTTTGTCATCTTCTTTTTGTTTAACGATAGGCCCTTCGAAAAGCAATTTCCCTCCAAAAGTGCTCAGGTCAATTTTTCCGCTCATACGTTTTTTATTTCCATCGCGGGTGGTGATGTCCATCACTGAAGATATCCTCCCGCCATATTCGGCGCCAAAACCGCCGGTATATACATCTGCGTTTTTCAATATGTCGGTATCGAAAACAGAAAAAAGCCCGATAGAATGGAAGGGGTTATAAACAATCATACCGTCGAGCAGAACCTTGTTCTGGACAGGCGAACCGCCGCGAATATACAATTGTCCGCCCTGGTCTCCTGTAAAAATAACACCGGGTAAGACCTGAAGGTATTGCGCCAGGTCGGGAGTGCCGCCCACGGAAGGTATTCGCTCGATTTTTTCAATATTCACCACGTCTTTCGACACGTTGGTTTCAGTTTTTCTATCCACCGCCTCCCCGACAATATTAATGACATCCATTTCTATAGCCAGTTTTTGTAGATAGAGTTTTTTATTCAGGTTTTCGCCTTTGCCGACAGAAATAGGCATTTTAACCGTATCAAAACCAATAAATGTCGCCATCAGGATATAATCACCCGGAGGTATCTGTGTGATGGCAAAAAAACCATTGATATCTGTAGTGGCGCCTATAGTGGTCTTGTACAAATAAACACTGGTGAATATGGCAGGTTCGCCCGTTTCTTTATCATAAACAAAGCCTTTCACGGAGCCTTTTTGTGCAGTTGCTGAGAACGCAACAAAGAACAATAATAAACAAATAAAAAAACAGCGGAATCTTGCAGCTATCATAAAATGAATATCAAAAACTTATAATTTTGCCAAAATTAGAGATATTTTCTGAATTTACTGAATAAAGAACTGTTATTTTGCGTTTGTATTGCATTGAGAACAATTTAACATTATGAAACACTTATTAATCACACTTCTGATACTGTCTTTTAGCCTGACGTTATTTGGTCAAAACTTCTCATACCGGGCAGGCAAATGCGACACCAAAAGCGATTACTGTCCCAAAATAGCCTTGTTCCACCAGACATCCTATAACTTTGGCGGACTTGGAATCAACTCCGTCAATGCGGATATTATTGTTTTCTGCAACCGCAATTATATGATGAGTATCCGTGCGGGTATCAATTATCTGTCATTTCCCAAGGTCCATGCTGCCGGAGTGCCCCTCGAATTTAATTTTATGGTAGGCCGCGGCGCCTGGCTTTTTGAG
>CAZMPB010000061.1:0-11107 GCA_964567775.1 uncultured Bacteroidales bacterium | reverse complement strand
TGGCGTTGATTACCTGTATTTTTATAGGAGTTACCCTAAATTCGAAGGATTGGTCAACACCAACTTTTCATACCTGGCAGCCACCGGCATGATCGGCGTGCGTTACGAACGCGTCAACGGATTTTTTTTAAGGGCCGGTTATAACCCTCATTATACGGTGATGGGATTTAAAGAATTAAAACCTGTCTGCGCACATCCTTTTGTGCATATGGTGGCTATTGGGGTGGGGTATACTTTTAATAATTAATATGGAAAATGGAATAATTCATTTTTGAAAATAATTTAATTTTGTCCGCAGGACACTTGCGAAGAAAACAATAATTCAATTTTTATGAAACAAAACAAACAGAAACTCTTGTCCCCCGAAGCATATATTCGTACAAAAGCCAGACAACTTCCTATAGCAGAGTGCTTTTTAAACCAAAAATGGAATGAAATTGGCATGGCGCATATATTGGTTGCCCGCAAACATAACAACGGAAATTTTACTATTGGTTTTTACCTCGTTGATACATATGCCCTTGGGGTAAAAGATTCTTTTTACAAATTCAACATTTCACCTTCCGAATATGACGAGATACTCCAAACCTTAATAAACGGGCATAGTGAAATGGATAGCGATACAATTGAAAAAGCAGACTATGTGCTGGTACACAATATCATATACGGCGCTATTGCTTTTGCCGAAGACTACGGATATAAGGCTTGCAGGGAATTTAACCTTACACAATTTATATTAGAAGAAGACACAGAAGACATTGAATTAATTGATATCGAATTCGGAAAAGACGGAGAGCCCTTCTTAATTGTTTAATTCTCAATCAATTAATTTTTTTTTCGCCATTTTCCCAACACACCTAATGCAGCATTTTATAGATCATCTCCTTCATCAGCTCTCCGCTATCGGTGGAAGCGCTGCCAACGCCTTTGGAGCGCAGGTCGTATTCGCGCAAGTAACCGAATATCAGGCGGAGTTTCTGCCGGGGGTAGTTGCGGGCAGCCGTGGCATAGTCGTCGATGAACATCCGGTTCACCGATAATACCGAAGCCACGTTATTGGGTGTTTTGTCTTTAAGGTTATGGTACAAAAAGACCTTTAAAAAGTACGAGTACAAAATAGGAATAACCTTGACGATCGGATTTTCTTTTTCGTTTTCGGCAAAATATTTTATGATCTGGTTGGCTTTCAAAACATTTTTCGTGCCCAGCGCCTTCTGCAGTTCAAACACATTAAAATCCTTGCTGATGCCAATGTTCAGTTCTACATGCTCGGGGGTGATCTCGGAGCCTTTAGGGAAATTTATGATGATCTTGCTGACCTCATTGACGATCTTGCTCAGGTCCGTACCAAGAAATTCCGCCATCATGATGGCGGCTTTCTGCTGTATCGAATACCCTTTTTCTTTGACATACGTCATGATCCATGACTGTACCTGGTTATCGTAAATTTTTGCCGATTCAAACAATACCGCTTTCTTTTCGATCAGTTTCGCAAAAGTTTTACGCTTGTCTACTTTGTGATATTTGTAGCATATAACAAGTATCGTGGAAGACAAAGGATTTTCGATATATTTTTCAAGGGACTCAATGTCTTTTACATCCTGGGCTTCTTTAACAATGACCATCTGGTAATTCGACATCATCGGAAAACGCTTGCAGCAGTCTATGATATTCTGCGTATTGGTTTCCCTTCCGTACATCACCGTGAGGTTAAATTCTTTTTCTTCGGGCAGCAGAAGATTTTCCTCAATATAATCGCTGATCATATCAATATAATAAGATTCTTCGCCCGAGAGAAAATATACAGGATAATAAATTTTACGCTGAAAGTCTTTTATTATTTCGTCGTAACTTTTCATGAAGATTTATTTATAGTCGAAATAAAGATGTTTTACTGTTTGTCCTTTGTTGATAAGCTGATTGAGAGAATCCACGCCGATTTTAAGGTGCAGTTCCGCGAATTTCTCAGTAACCTTTTTATCGCTTTTTCGGGTTTTCACTCCAGAGGATATCATTGGCTGGTCTGAAACGAGCAGCAGCGCACCAATAGGTATTCCATTGGCAAAGCCCACCATAAAGAGTGTCGCCGTTTCCATATCAATGGCCATGGCCCGTATTTTTCGCAGATACTCCTTAAATTCTTCGTCGTGTTCCCATACACGGCGGTTGGTGGTGTAAACAGTTCCTGTCCAGTAATCACTATGATTGTCGCGAATAGTGGTAGATATGGCTTTTTGCAGATTAAATGCAGGCAATGCAGGCACTTCGGGCGGAAAATAGTCGTTGGTGGTTCCTTCGCCCCTGATAGCCGCGATAGGAAGTATCAGGTCGCCCAGTTTGTTTTTCTTTTTCAGCCCGCCGCATTTACCCAGAAACAAAGCAGCTTTCGGTTTAACGGCGCTTAAAAGATCCATGATCGTAGCGGCATTGGCGCTTCCCATGCCAAAGTTCACAATGGTAATATTGTTGGCGGTAGCGCTGGGCATAGCCCTGTTTTCGCCCTGTATTTCGACATTATTCATCTTTGCAAACATTTCCAGATAATGGCTGAAATTAGTGAGCAAAATATATTCTCCGAAATCGGCAAGTTCTGTTCCAGTGTATCTGGGAAGCCAGTTTTCTACTATTTCGCGCTTTGTTTTCATCGTATCGCAATTATAAGTAATTTTAAGGCAAAAATACGAAAATATCTTATGCTTCCGCTTAATCTTCCGCATTACGAATTTTCTATCACACAAAGTGTACCGCCTAAAATTTTTGATTTTATCCGTAAAAAATCTGTTGCCCTGACGCCCGAAGAATGGGTGCGTCAGAATTTTCTGAAGTTTCTGGTCGAAGAAAAAAAATATCCCTCATCCCTGATATTCCTGGAACAAACCCTGAAAGTTTATAAAATGCAAAAACGTTGTGATGCCGTGGTTTATGATAAAAAAGGGGCTCCTCAGATGATTATTGAGTTCAAATCCCCTGATGTGGCGTTGAACCAAAAGGTGTTTGACCAGATCGCACGTTACAACATTACCCTCCATGTTAACTATCTTATTGTGTCGAACGGCCTAAAACATTTTTGTTGCCTTATTGATTCTGCAAACAGGTCGTACCGTTTTCTGGATGATATTCCCGAATATTCTGCATTATAAATTTGCCGACTATGAAATTTTACTGTAATTTTATAGAGCAAATTCAAAACCCTATGAAAATAAAAATCCACAGTATTTGTTTATTGCTATTTTTCGCATCCCTTGTTTCCATTGGTTTCGGGCAGGGTGTTCAGCGTTTTCGAATGCCTCATGGGCTTACAACGGATGATTTTGTGACAAACACCATCATCCTGAAAATAAAACCCGAATATGCATCTTCATGCAAAAACGACCACATCGAACTGCCAATGCTCATTTCCGTTTTTCAGCAATTGGATGTTGATCAGCTTCAAAAAAAATTCCCGAATATCAGCCCTCCCGTACAAAAAACCAATTCCTGCGGACAAAAATTTGCCGATTTGTCCTTAATTTACGAAATAAAATACCTTGCCTCAGAAAATATAGAAATTGCCATCAACAATATCATTTCAACAGGATTGGTCGAATATGCACAACCTCATTACATTTCAAAGATGCTGGATTATATTCCCAGCGATCCGCTCATCGCAAACCAGTATCATTTGAACACCATAAAAGCTCTCAGCGCATGGGATATTGTCAAAGGCGATACCAATATCGTAATCGGCATCAGCGACTGGGGGGTTGACGTTACTCATCCCGACCTCATAAATAATATTAAATACAACTACCTGGACCCCATCGACGGTATCGATAACGACAACGACGGGTACCTCGACAATTACCGTGGCTGGGATATGGGTGAAAACGACAACAACCCCTCAGGATATATCTCACACGGAACTTTTACGGCAGGGCTTTCTTCTGCAACAACCGACAACAATGTTGGTATTTCCGGTACGGGGTTTAACTGTAAATTCTTACCTGTAAAAGTATGCAATGCGGCTGGCCAGGGAACGATGACCTACGAAAGTATTGTCTATGCCGTAGAACACGGATGCAGCATCGTGAACTGTTCGTGGGGCAATACTTTTTATAGCGGGCAGTACGGACAGGACGTGGTTGATTATGCCACTATCAACAGGGGGGCGCTTGTGATTGCGGCCTGCGGCAACGACAACAATGCCGTGCCGTTTTTTCCCGCATCCTATAATTATGTTCTGAGTGTGGCTGCCAGCGACATCAACGATCACAAGGCAAATTTTTCAAGTTATGGTCATTTTGTTGATATTGTTGCTCCCGGAGATAATGTCTGGTCAACCGGTATGGGCGGAATATACGGCAGTTCAGGGGGGACATCATTTTCAGCGCCTATTACGGCAGGTTGTGCCGCCTTACTAAAATGCCGGTATCCCTCACTTTCAGGATTACAGATTGGCGAAAAGCTTAAGGTGGCTGCCGACATCATTGATACCATACCGTTTAATCTGCCTTATTACGACCTGCTGGGCTCCGGCAGGGTTAATATTTTCAACGCTTTGAACGATTCTGTACATCCTTCTGTTCAAATGAATAATATCATTTATAAAAACAATAACAACGAAGCCCTTGCAAACCCCACTGACACCATATTTATCAGCGGCGACTTCATCAATTACCTATCCCCCACTTCAAATAATTTCAAGGTAACGATTTCTTGTGCATCTTCTCATGTAAGCCTTATAGATTCGGTTTTTAATGCCGGGCTTATCCCGACACTCGGCACCAAAAACAACGCGGCAGATCCCTTCAGTATATTGATTAAGCCCACTATCCCGCTGAACGAAAATTTAATTTTCAAATTTACCTTTTCGGATAATGATTATCGCGCTGTCCAGCACTATTATGTTTATGCAAATAAGGATTATATTGATATTGACACAAATAAGATCGCTACCACGCTGACCAGTGATGGAGTGTGGGGCTATATAAACGGAAACAGCCTGCAGGGCTTAGGCTTCAGATATAACAATAGTGAGACTATGATGTATTCCGGAGGTTTTATTATCGGAAAATCAGGCACACAGGTTTGTGATGTTTTATATAGTGATCCGGGACTTTGGGATCATGACTTCACGGTGATGTCTTCACTTGAAAGGATTATTCCATCCGTTTTTTCAGATTTCGATGTCGAAGGGATTTTCAACGACTCTCAGGCAGGAACTTCAAAAATCAATGTTCAGGTCACCCAACGTGCTTATGCCTGGAATGCCCCGCCAAATGACAAGTTCATCATTATTGAATATGCTATAAAAAACATGAATGCGTATGCTCTTTCCGGAATTTACGCGGGACTTTATGCTGACTGGGATATAGGACAATCTACAACAAATCGCATTGAATATGATGCTGCTTCAAAGACCGGGTATTGCTTTTCTGCCAGCGGCAGCGATTATGCAGGCATAGCGCTGATATCAGCAGGGACACCTTTTCATTATGCTTTTGACAATAACGGCGACAACGGCAGCATAAAGATCACCGATGGTTTTACCACCAATGAAAAATTTGTTGCATTAAAAACCAACAGACATGAGTCTGGCTTGTCGGGTTACGGAAATGATGTTTCAGAAATGCTCAGCTCCGGTCCCCATACCATTGCTGCCGGCGATTCCGTTGTCATTGCCTTTGCTCTCATTGCCGGCGATCATTTAGGTGATATACAGAACAGCGCTGCTGCAGCAAACCAGGTTTATTACCAGACAGGTATTTCACCGACTGATGCCGCAACTGAGAATGTGGTATTATTTCAAAATCAACCGAATCCTTTTAATGATAAAACAAAGATCTCGTTTTATTTAAATAAAAGATCAGCCCTTGAATTATCATATTTCGACATTTCTGGCAATGTAACAGATATTGTATTTGCCGGTTCGCTTGACAAAGGGACCCATTCATTTGTTTTAAATAAAACGCTGAAGCCGGGAATATACGTATATACCTTATCTGGCGAAGGTTTTTGTCTTAATAAGAAAATGTGTGTAATCAAATAGTGTTAGAAAATCCGGTATAATTCCATTTTTTTTAAGAAACTGTTTTGATTTTATTTTTAATAAATGTAGGTTGTTGATTTTCAACATTTGCCCCACCCTAAAGGGAGTGTTGAAAATCAATTTGCTCCCATAAGGGACGGGCAAACAAATTGATTTTCTTTCTTAAAGCATAAAATAAATCAACTAATTTTTAAATTCAAAACAGTTTTTAAATAAAAAAACTATTTTTGCGTTTTTTTATAATAACACCATTTATGAAACTAAAGATCATTAAAATATTTTTATTATTGCTGGTAGTAGCAATGTTAGCATCTTCATGTAAATCAAGCAGAAATTGTGGTGGAATGCAATACCACAACAGTGATGTGAAACGCGGCCTTGCACATTAAAAAGCAACCCTCTTTTACGGTAAATAAACAACATCATCCGATATCGAATTTCGATAATTGAGTTAAGCATTAAAAATTAAAAGTGGCTTCCATATCTTCCAAAACTTCTAAAATCTCTGCTTGCAGCAGGCAAGGTTAATCTTTATTCATGAGTTATGATTTACACATCACTCAGAAGCTTTGCTCACGAACAATAATAAACAAACAAAAAAAAGACTGCCCGGGAGCAGTCTTTTTTTTGTTTTTACATCATATTATGCAAGCTGTTTTTTCGGAGCATTTTTGAGTGTTTCCGTTAGAAAATCCCAGAATTTTTTCACCGAAGGAATATTTACTTTTTCTGCTGGAGAGTGAGGGTAATTAATCGTAGGCCCAAAGGAGATCATGTCCCAGTTTTTATAAACACCGCCCAGTAAGCCACATTCAAGTCCCGCGTGGATGGCTCCGATATGTGGTTTTGTGCCAAACTGTTTTTCATAAGCTGCCAGCATTTCACTCAGGATCGGTGACTCCAAATTGGGTTTCCATCCCGGATATTTTCCATCAAAAACATATTCGGCACAGGCAAGAGAATAAATACCTGCAAACATATTTTCGAGGTCGTCCTTTGCGCTGTCGACGGAACTACGCAGGAGGCACATAATATCAATAACACCATCATTCGACTTGACGATGGCCAGGTTGGTAGATGTCTCCACCAGCCCTTTCATATCCTGACTCATGCGAATCACGCCGTTCGGAGTGCCATAGATGGCGTCCAGCAGGTTATTGGTCGTAATATTATCAATGATCGTTTTTGGTAAGTCTACCGGTTCTGCTAAAATCGTTATTCCATCTTCCACATTCTTGTATTCGTTGGTAACTATAACAGCAAACTCTTTTATAAATTGCTGGAAATCTCCCACATTTTCTTTCGGCATGGTGACTACCGCAAACGATTCGCGCGGTATGGCATTGCGCAGGCTGCCGCCGTCAATGCTCGACAAACGCATTCCAAGGTTGTTGTAGGCATACCATAAGATACGGTTAAGCAGTTTGTTGGAATTGGCTCTTTCCAGGTGGATATCCACACCTGAATGTCCGCCTTTCAATCCTTTTACCGAGATTTTCAGCGCCTGAACATCGCCGGCTACCGGTTTTTCATCGTAATAAAACTTAATATTGGCATTGGTCCCGCCTGCACAACCGACACAAAGATCGCCTTCTTCCTCGGTATCAAGATTCATGAGTATATCCCCGTTCAACAGTCCAGCTTTCAGGCCAAAAGCGCCGGTCATTCCGGTCTCTTCATCAATGGTAAGAAGCATTTCCAGTGGTCCGTGAACAAGATCGGTCGCTTCAAACACTGCCATCGCTGCAGCCATTCCGATGCCATTGTCTGCGCCAAGTGTTGTGCCTGTCGCCGTGACCCATTCACCGTCAATACGGGGTTTTATCGGATCTGTCAGAAAATCATGATTAGTATCCGAATTTTTTTGAGGCACCATATCAAGGTGTGCCTGAAGAATAATTCCTTTAAGGTTTTCCATGCCCGGAGTTGCCGGTTTGCGCATGATCACATTTCCTACTTCATCGACAGAGCTTTCGATGTTGTGTGCTTTGGCCCAGGCCAAAACATGTTCCCTGAGTTTTTCTTCATGTTTCGAAGGATGAGGAATACCGCATATATCCTCAAAATTTTTCCATAAAGCAGTTGGTTCCAAATTACTTAATACATTTCCCATATTCATTTAAATTTAAAAGTTAATATTCAAAATTGCAGAACAACAAATATAGGAAATATTAAAGAACTTTTGTTTTAAAGGAAAAATCTTTTTCGGAGCCGCACGTTTTTAGAAGTATTTTTATAAAAAATACAGGGTACGTGCAACCTTTTTAATATTTTTATTGTCTAAAATTATCGTAGATGAGCCTTGACAAAAATATCATTGAGGGATGCATTGCAGGAAACAGAAAGGCGCAAAAGTTCCTCTTTGAGAAATACAAGTCATCTATGTTAGGCGTTTGTTTGAGGTATTGCAAAAGCAGGGATGAGGCTGAAGATGTGCTGATGGAAGCTTTTATGATGGTGCTGTCGCAGATCCATTCCTTCAGGGGCGAAGGCTCGATAGATCAATGGATACGGAGGATCATCGTAAATACAGCCATCAATAATTATCGGAAAAATCTGAAACATTATTTTCATGCCGACATCGAAAACATTGCTGAAACAGATATTGAAGAGGATAGTAATTTTGAAATTTCCGATAATCATTCTGTGGAAGATATCATAAAAGCAATGCAGGAGCTGCCTCAGGGATATAAAATAGTGCTGAACATGTATGTTGTGGAGGGATATAAACATAAAGAAATTGCTGAAATGCTGAATATTTCGGTCGGGACATCAAAATCACAATTATCGAAAGCACGAAAAATAATACAGGACAAATTATCTAAACGATAAGAGAAAAATAAAATGAATGATCTTTCAAACAACGGGCCCCGAAATTTTGATGATTATCTTAGAAAAGCTTTTGATAATTATCAGCCTGAAGTTTCAGCAAACTTATGGAGTTCATTAACGCCGAAATTATTTAAAAAAGACGTTTACGATTTTGTCACCTTTAAAAAACTCGGACGTTCGTTCAGTTCACAATCCAAAATAGGCGCTGCACAGATAAAAGTACTGGCAAGTTATGCCGCTGCCGCCTGCTTAGCGGTAGGTGTTGTTTTTGGCGCCAGCCAGGTTTATAAGAATATATTTTCAGATAATACTGCAAAAGCTCCTGCAAAAGAGAAAAATATCACGGCACCTGTAAAAACCGAATCAAATATTACCAACAAAACTACTGAGAATACAACTCTGGCTCCCATAACAAACACGACAACTTCAGATTATGAGGCGCCACAAACTACGCTAGAAGCAACAATACCTGTATCCAATGTATCCAATAACATCACAAAGGACGATCATCCTGTTACAAATAATGTTGTCAGCGAAAACGCTCAAACACAGCCCCAACCGGCTAATAGCACTAATACTCACAACTCTTTGCTAAATTATATCGACAGGGTGAATTCAAAAGAACAAGCGGTCAGTAACGAACCGGCTACGGAGGATTTCCCCGAAACCATTGACATCACTATTGAAGAAAACAATAATGTACCGGCTGATGAAAGCGAACCTTACGCTTACAATTTAGAGATACCTAATGTTTTTACGCCTAATGGCGACGGCTTTAACGATTATTTCAAGATCAAAAACCTCGACAAATATTCATATAATTCTTTGATGATCGCCAGCCGCAGCGGGAAAGTTATTTTTGAAGTCGTTAATTATCAAAATAACTGGGATGCCCCAAACATTGAAACAGGAACCTATTATTATGTTCTTTCCTATAAGGATAGTGAACAAAATCAAGGGGTTATCAAGGGAACGGTTTCCATTATAAGGTGATCTGATCCTTTAACTTTTTAAATTTCATTCTCAATTTCCGCAAAGGTGATATACCTTGCTTCATAAAGCATGGTAAGGAATTTTGTAACCCTTTGCTCTACGGGCATAATTTTATCCCCGCAAATTTCGTAGACTTTACTGCAAATCCCGGCTACTTTGGTGTGTCCGTCAATTTGAAGCCAAACATGGGAGCCAAGCTCATCCAGGGCTATCCTGAAAAAACGTTTCCGGGGACCCAGCATAAAATTGTTGAATTTCTCATTTTTAAATTTCGGGATGACCAGCGTTACAGCGCCGTTTTCTGCGGTTTCATATTCACATTGTCTGATCGGCGTTGCTTCCAGATAATTCAGCTTTTTCAGGATGCTGCGCCTTTTTAAAAAATTTAATGCCACGATCTTATTTTTTATTTATTATTATCACCTTGTTATAAAATCTCGTTTCGCCTTTTTATAGGCGTCCCTTCCCGCCTGTATTATTTCCTGTGCCCTGTAAAACTCGAAAGTTGAGGCGGCATCCCGCGATATTTTCACGTCAATATCCGGACGTTGCTGTATTATAGTCAGCAGGCAGATCCTGTCCTGCATGATATCAATAGATTTGTCCATAACCGTCAGATAGCCGGGCATGCCTTCGGGTACTTTTTTATCCTCCGCAAAAATATTAAAATGTTTTTTTGCGTAGTTCCAGGCTTTCCGTTTAAACGAAAACTCTCTTGGCGGCCTTATCTTTGCTGCAAAATCCGGCTTCTGATAAGGGGTGTTTGCATTTACATTGACAACAACCAGCAGATCATCCTCTGACCGCTTAATGCAATTTGCAGGGATCGGGTTAATAACACCCCCATCGACCAGTACCATGTCCTTATACAAGACGGGAGTAATCACCGAAGGTATTGCAACAGATGCCCTGATTGCAAGTAGCAGATTGCCTTTGTCGAAAACGATCTCCTGCCTGTTATTAATGTCTGTTGCAACAACAGACAATGGGATTGGTAATTCTTCGAATGTTTTACAAGTGAGAAAATTTTCTATTGTTTTAAAAAGTTTTTCTGCTTTAATGAATCCTTGTCCGGTAAGCGTAAAATCCAGCAGATCGTATATATCCACTTCATCCATAGTGCAAACCCATTCTGTAAACGCTTTCAGATTCCCTGAAGCATAAATTCCGCCGATTAGCGAACCTATCGATGTCCCGGATATGGAGCCGATCTCATATCCATCATTCAGCAGTTCCTCGATCACGCCAATATGT
>CAZMPB010000060.1:0-16513 GCA_964567775.1 uncultured Bacteroidales bacterium | reverse complement strand
CTTATTAACAATCAATTGTTTATAAGTGAATTGCTCAAGTGAGAAATGTTAGTAATATCTTTTATAAATCACCAAATGGCCATTTTATTTTTTGTCAACTTTTTGGCGTGAAGCAAATGGCTTTTAACGGATTATTTTTTTACCTTCCTGAATTATCTTTTATATATTTGTGTAAACAAACAAAAGATTTTTTCATGAAAAAATTTATACTGCTCACCTTGGTGCTTATTCCCATGCTGGCAATGGCACAGGAAAAAACCAATAACTTCGGCATACATTTTTCCGGTTATGTGAAAAACGATTTTTTTTATGATTACCGCAGAACCGTTGGCACCCGCGAAGGGCACTTTTACCTCTATCCCGAAAATATCAGGTACGATGCCGACAGCGTTGATATCAATGCGAAAACCTCTTTTAATATTCTGTCCATTCAAACACGCTTGCGGGGCGATATCGCCGGGCCGGATGCCTTTGGTGCAAAAACCTCCGCCGCTATCGAGGGTGAGTTTTATGGAACCACAGACGCCAGCATCAACTGTTTCCGGCTGAGGCAGGCATTCGCCAAACTGTCATGGGCCTCCACCGACCTCACCATAGGGCAAACATGGCATGGAATGTTCTTCGAAGAATGTTTTCCCGAAATTATGGCAGTGAATACCGGATGCCCGTTTCAGCCATTTTCAAGAAATCCTCAGATCAAGGTTGCCCAGCATTTTAAAGATTTCAAATTTATTCTTTCCGTCATGTCGCAACGCGAATTTTCGGAATGGGGCGGGTCGGACGCCATCCGCAATGCGGCCTTGCCCGAAATGAACCTGCGAATATCCTACCAGCATTTCAACGAAGACCTTACGCGTGAAATTTTTGTTGGCGGCAGCGCAGATTACAAGGTGCTGGTTCCAAGAATCGTCACCGACAGCAATTATGCCACCAACAGCAGCCTGAATGCCTATGCCTTCTCCCTGGTTTTTAAATACCGCTGTCCTAAAATTACGTTTAAGCTGTCAGGAACATACGGTCAGGATTTGTATAACCATACGATGCTGGGCGGGTATGCCTACAGGCACACCACCGACAGCCTTACCATTGCACGCGGGGATTACAGTTACACCCCACTCAACACCTTTGCAGGATGGCTGGATCTCAGTACCAATGGCGAGAAATTCCGATTTGGGATTCTTGGCGGCTTTACAAAGAATTTCGGGTCTTTTCAGAATATTTTAGACTGGAAAAACCCCAACTCCTATTTCGCAAGAGGCTGGAACATAGCTTATATTTACCGCATCTCGCCGAGGTTTGTGTTTATCTCCGGAAAAATAAAAATGGGCATTGAAGGAGATTATACCGTGGCCGGATATGGAAACAGTATCAACAGCCTGGGAGAAGTTAAAGATGTGAAACCGGTTTCGAATATACGGTTAATGTACTCGTTGTTCTACTATTTCTGATCATCAGCATCTCCATTGAACCCAAATTCCGCATTAAGAATTTTCTAATGCGTAGCAATAGGAACAATTAAGCATAATTAACTGTTTTTGAATAAATTATAATGTGAATTTTTAATGCGGAATCGACAAAGTAAATGTAATCCCGGCATATCTTGTACGGGACAGGAGGCTCTCTCAAAAGTTCTTTGTGCGCCTTCGTGCAAACTTTGGTGTCTCTTAGTGGTAAACATAAGTAATTGAACCACAAAGGATCACAAAGTACACACTAAGGTTAGATACTCGCAAATATTGACTTTTAAGACAGCCTCATTTACTAAGTCGGGGTTACCCCCCGACACTTCGTGTACGGGACGGGCAGATTCAACCCGCAATCCTGCGCACTACTCAATAGTTCACTTCGTTTCTATTTCGTAATCTGGGTTAAAATTCCATTCGGCGTAAAATTGCGATAAAAAATCTTCCAGAAACTGATGACGTTTTTCGGATAGTTTTTTTGCCGTTTCTGTATTCAGGCGGTCTTTCAAGAGAAGTAATTTTTCGTAAAAATGATTGATGGTGTGGCTTTGGCTTTTTTTGTAAGCCTCAAAATTCTCATGCAAGGCGGGCATTTCATCAGGGTTGTATAGTTCTGATTTATTATATCCGCCGTATGCAAAAGCCCGTGCGATTCCAATAGCTCCTATGGCATCAAGCCGGTCCGCATCCCGAACCACCTTTGCTTCTAAAGTTACGGCCATGTTTTTTTCGCCGGCGCCTTTAAAAGAAACTTGTCCGATCACAGAGGTGATTTTTTGCACAGTCACTGTCTCTAACCCGCATTGCATCAGCCAGTCAGCCGCCTGCGACGACCTGGGGGCATTGAATTTCCAGTCGTCCAGGTCATGCAACAAAGCGGCAAGCTCAACAATATACAGATCGGCCTTTTCCTGTTTTGCAATATAAACGGCCAACTTATGCACCCTGTAAATATGCCACCAATCGTGGCCTGAAGATTCCCCCAAAGACTTTGATCTTACAAAATCTGTAGTTTTTGAAATGATCTCTTCCGGATAAGCGTACACTGCTTTTAATTTAGCAGGCTTGAAACCTTCTGATAAAGGTCTTCGCCTCTCAGGTTTTTAGCAATGATCTTGCCTTCCTTATCAATCAATACAGTGTATGGAATTGCTTTAACACTATACAGGGCTCCCACTTCCGATTGCCAGAATTTCAGATCGCTGACATTGGGCCATTTCATACCTTCCGATCTGATAGCGCCCACCCATTTATCCCTTGTCTTGTCCAGCGACACGCCAAGAATCACAAATCCCTTGTTATTAAAATCATTATACAGCCTGACCATATTGGGCATTTCTTTACGGCAGGGGCCGCACCAGGCTGCCCAAAAGTCAATCAGGACATATTTCCCCCTGAAAGAACTCAGGCTGATGTTTTTGCCAGTACTATCAGGCAAAGTGAAATCCGGAGCTAAGATGCCAATTGCTGTTTTTTTACTCTCGTTGATCTGGATGTGAAGATTTTGAATAAACACATTTTCCGGATAAGTCTCCAATAAAACAGAATCCGCTTTCAGGTATACATCAATATTATTGTCAATCGGGAGCACTTCGGTCAAAAATAATATGGCTAAGGATTTGGGGTTTTTCTGAATATACGATTTTAAAATATTGTCCTGATCTGTTTTTATCTTCTGATATTCTGCCATATACGCTTTTTGTATGGAGTCAAATTTAGGATTGGACATCTCTTTGTATAACTGATTATTTACACTATCCATACTGGCCTTATGCGACATTATACTATTTTGATTACGGTAAATATCCGCTGAGGTTTCTGAACCCTTTATCGCAATAGATTTATGAAAATCATTGGCATCAATGGAAATTTCAAGCTTTTCGCCAGCTTGCAATATCATCATGACATAATTATTATTATCAAATTGCAGTTTGTACATATCCGTTTTTAAAACGTCACATACAAATGAAAATTTACCATCGGTACCTAAAGGGGCGCTTGAAATAAGTGTAGCCTCCCTGCCGATCTGATATAAAGAGGCTGTTGTAAACCGGCTATTTTTAATAATGCCGCTGATATTCGCCTGCTTTTTTAACTGTGCCTGAGCGGGAAGCGCTCCCGCGATCAGCATCGCCAGAAAAGCCCACCAGAAGAGGTTTGTCTTTTTTTTCATTTGTGTCTTTTTAATTAAAAAAGTGATGCTTAATTAAATAAAAAATCAAAAACCCTGATCCCGGATTTTTGATTTTTTATAAAAAATTTAAATTTTTTATTTAAGGCCCAGTTCTGCCTTCACCATCGGCATAATGTCTTCGGTGGGGTCAGAATACAAAAGCACACCAATGCCGGCATCGAAAATATAGGTATACTGATTATCTTTTCCTACTTTTTCAATGGCTGCTTTTGCCTTATCAATGATTGGTTTTAAAAGTTCATTTTGTTTTTTCTCTAATTCGCCTTGTGCTGATTCCTGGAATGCTTCGATGCGGGCCTGAATGTCCTGAAGTTCTTTTTGATTGGTCTGTTTTATCAAATCTGTCATGTTTGCTTCATTGGCAAGGTATGTCTGGTATTTGGTTTCCAGTTCGGTTTGCATCCCTTTTAACTGATTTTCCAGGGTAGTTGCAAAATCCTGAATTTTGGTCATTGCGGAATCTCTTCCCGGCATGAGCTTTAATAATTCGTTGGAATCAATATGCCCAAATTTTTGTTTTTTCTGGGCAAACGAAACCGTTGTAATGCCGACAAGAAAAATGAGGAGAACAACTTTTGCTAGATTTTTCATATTTACTATTGTTTTATATTTTATATTGCTTGCAAAGATATTATTTTTTTTTATTTTTCTATTCTTCATCATCCTTATTATTTTTGCCGTCATTTGTTTTGATGGCTCCCGGTTTGTATCCAAGCTTTTCCAGCACGTCGTCGCTGCGATCATTCTTAGAATTGGCATACAACATGGTTGTACTTCCTGATTTGTCAAAAACAAATGCGTAGCCGCTGGCGTTGGCAATACTTTCTACAGCATCATAAACTTTATCCTGAATGGGCTTGACAATTTCCTGACGTTTTTTATACAGGTCGCCGTCTTTACCGAATCTTTTTTTCTGCAGGTCTTTGGCTTCTTTTTCCTTGGCGATGATGTCATCCTGGCGTTTTTTCTTTATGTCTTCCGGCAACAGTACAGCTTCGGCCTGGTAATCTTTATACATTTTATCTATTTCAGCAAATTTGCCTTCTATTTCCTTTTGCCAGTCCAGAGAAAGCTTATCAAGCAAATCTTGTGCATCCCGGTATTCCGACATGTTTTCAAGGATATATTCAGAATCGACATATGCGAATTTTTGAGCATTCGAATTCATCGAAAATGCAATAATTACAAACAATAAAACAAATAACTTTTTCATGGTGACCTCCTGTTTATTTTGGTTATTAATCAATGGACTGGTTAATCGAAAAATGGAACTGGCTACCTCCTTTGCCTACACCCGGTATATTATCAAATCCGTAACCCCAGTCTAAGCCAAGGATCCCAAACATGGGTAAAAATACCCTTACCCCGACTCCCGCTGAACGATAGGTGTCAAAAGGATTAAAGGCTTTCCAATTCGCCCAGCAATTTCCGCTTTCCGCAAAACCTAATACATAAACGGTTGCCGAAGGGTTCAGAGAAATAGGATAGCGCAATTCCAGTGTAATTTTGTCAAAGATCGCTCCTCCGACATAATTATCGGAGTTATCCCTTGGTGTCAATGAATTATTTGTATATCCTCTCAAAGCTATCAGTTCTCTGTTGTCAAGGGAGTATCCTGATAATCCATCACCACCTAAATAAAAACGTTCAAAGGGCGGAATTCCAATATTTTTGTTGTAGGAACCAAGAAACCCAAATTTCGTTCTGGCACTGAATACCAAATTCCCTGCCAATTTTGTATAAACCGATGCTGAAAACTTCCATTTATGATATTCTATCCAATTATATTTTTCGGCATCAGCTAGTTGTGAATAATTTTTACTGCTAAATAAAGAATACGGGGGAGTAAACTGGGCCATCAGCGAAACCTCTGATCCTGAACGCGGATAAATGGGCTGATCAATTGAATTACGCGATACGGTGATGGTATAGTTGAGGTTGTTGGATTTGCCGTCGGTAAAAGCATAAGAAGAATAATAGTTATTAAGTGTGTAATTTTTGTAACTGATCTCATGGTACAGTGTAAAAAAATCATCCGGCCATTTCAGCCGCGAGCCTAAGCCGACAGCGGCGCCCCAGATACCGATCGCCTGACGGTTCGAATCCCCTTTTGATAAGCCGTTGGTCTGTGCGGAATAATACACCGAAACACTCAGTGCAAGAGGTTTGTGGCCTCCAAGCCAGGGTTCTGTAAATGAAGCATTGTATGCCTGATAATACTTCCCGTTTGTCTGGGCGCGAACGCTTAACTTTTGTCCGTCACCTGAAGGCAGTGGAGACCATGCCGATTTCTTGAAAAAATTCTTGGTGGAAAAGTTATTAAAAGATACGCCAAGTGTTCCTATCAATCTTCCCGCGCCCCAGCCGCCGGAAAGTTCGAGCTGGTCAGAAGATGTTTCTTCAACCGAATACTCAATATCAACAGTACCATCCGAAGGATTAGGAATAATATCAGGAATGATCTTTTCGGCATTAAAATATTTTAATTGCGCTAATTCGCGGGTTGTACGAATGATGTCGGAACGATTGAACAACTGTCCTGGCTTTGAACGTATTTCCCTGATAACCACATGATCTTTTGTTTTAGTGTTTCCTCTAATGGAAACTTTATTAATATACGCCTGTTTTCCTTCAATAACACGTATCTCCATATCAATGGAATCATTTACAATGGCTGTTTCAATAGGGGTTGCACTGAAAAACAGGTATCCGTTGTCCATATACAAAGAGTAAACATCAAAGCCGTTGGGATTGTAGCTCAGATTTGTTTCAAGCTCTTTCTGGTTGTAAACATCTCCTTTGCCAATTTTCAGGATCATATTTAATTCCCGTTCGGAGTATATGGTGTTTCCTATCCAGGTAATATTACGGAAATAATATTTTTTGCCTTCTTTCAGGTTAATATTGATATCTACGGTGTTTTCGCCGGAACGGACAACGGTATCGTGCAGGATTTTTGAATCGCGGTAGCCCAGTTCATTATATTTCTCAATAAGGCTGAGCTTATCTTTTTCATATTCTTCATTTAAAAACTTTGCGGATTTGAAAATTCTTAAATTTATCCGTTCGTTAATATAGTTGAGAAAATTATCTTCGATACTGATACTGTCGCGCACAAATAATTTTTTAACCGACCGATACAACAACGTATCACACCCCATGAAGGGCATGAAAACAGTTTTTTCTTTCGTTTTCTTCATCTGGCGTTTTAACGTATGATCAGCTACTTTGTCGTTGCCTATGATGTTAATTTTCCGAATCTTTACTTTTTTATTTCTGTTGATTTCAATATTTAATTTTGAAGAATACTTTCCGGAGGCAGTATCAATAATCTCAATAATTTTTACCTCGGCATTATAATATCCCTTATCGTGGTAAAATGCTTTAATCGTGTTTTCGGATCTTTTGATAACATTTTGCGTAATAACATCGCCTTTGGTAAGGTTGATTTTTTCACGCAGGTCATCCACTTCAGATTTTTTCACATTGGCCGAAAACAAAGGAGCAGCTGCAAGGCGGGGATGTTCTTTCAAGTGAATTTCGAGCCATATTTTGTTTTCTTCAATTTTTGTCGCATAAATTCTCACATCATCAAATAATCCTTGCTTCCAAATATTTAAGATGGCGTTTGAAGTTTTTTCGCCAGGGATCATTACTGTCTGTCCTTCATACAATCCGGTAAGCAATTTGCAAATATTCGTATCGGTATATTGTACGCCGCTGAAAACTATTTTTTGTATCTCGTACTCTTTGGGATTAGCATAATCGATATTTCCTTTTTCGTCGAGAGATATCTGGGCCTGGACCGGTATGCTTATGATAAAAAGTAATAGTAGTTTCGATAGGTTATTTAACATCGTTTTATTTAATTTGCTCGCTAGTCATACCAAATCTTCGTTCCCTGCTCTGAAAATCTATGATAGCATTATATAAATCTTTCTTTCTGAAATCAGGCCATAACACCGGGGAAAAATACAACTCGGTATAGGCCAACTGCCAAAGTAAAAAATTGCTGATCCGGTATTCACCACTTGTCCTGATCAGCAGTGAAGGATCGGGAATTCCTTTGGTAGAGAGTGAGGACGAGATCAACTCCTGATCAATGTCCGCTATCTGCAATTCATTATTTTTTACCTGCAATGCAATATTTTTTACCGCCTCCGTTATTTCCCACTTCGAGCTATAGCTGAGTGCAAGTATTAAGGTCATTCCTACGTTATTAGCCGTAACATTTACTGTGTTCATAAGTTCTTCATAACAATCCTTTTGAAGGCTTTTCAAATCACCGATGGCTAATAAACGAATATTGTTTTGAATTAGTGTTTTTGTCTCATTATTTATTGTTTTTACTAAAAGCTGCATCAGCGCATCTACTTCAGATTTCGGCCTGCTCCAGTTTTCCGTGGAAAATGTGTACAGGGTAAGGAATCTGACACCCAATTCGGCAGCAGCTTCCACGGTTTCCCTGACAGCTATCACGGCATTCTCATGGCCAAAAATGCGCATGGCGCCTCTTTTTTTTGCCCAGCGGCCGTTTCCGTCCATAATAATAGCAATATGCTCAGGCAATTTTTCGGGAATAATTTTTTCTTTCATTTAAATGTATTGGAACAGAATAAATTAATCCTTGTACTTGATCTTAATTTTGGGATGCTGTTTATAGGCGTCACAGCGAGCTTTTTTTGCTTTGATACGAAGCGAAACGGTAAGCCCGGTAAAAACATACCAGTCTTTAGTTTTTTCGTTACCCCGTTTAAAGCCGGTATAGTCGTGGCCTTCGACCGTATTGGAAAGAGATGGATCTGCCAGGGCTGCTGCTACCGCACCGTTTTCTGCTGCTAAAACAACGGGGTCGGCATAAACAGTACTTACGTCGTCAATATAATCGGTAAAGGTTTTTCTGATGCCATACTCCAGGCCAATACTTATTAATTGGTGAGGGGTATACTTAAGCCCTAATCCAAAAGGAATTGCAAATGTTGTCAGGGCATAAGGTTTTTTCACGCCTTCAATAGTGGTTCCCTGTCCCTCAGTGCCTAATGAGTGTAGCGAATACCATACACCATCATATTCTGCTTTAGGATTAAAATTAAACACGGATACACCCACAAAAATATACGGTGAAATAAAGTGTTTTTTATCACCTGGAATATATTGCAGGAAGTTAAATTCTATTTGTGGCGAAAAATCGAAGATATAAGATTTGAAACTAAGATTACGATCGACATTTGCTTTTGAAACAGCATCGTTTGCTTCCAGCCCCCCTAATAATGCGCTGATTTTTAATGCCCATCGCGGAGTTATGTTATAACGATAAAAAACACCATCAGCAAATTTTGTCTGTAGAAAATGCTTCGACGGATTGAGGTCGCCCAGATAATAGGACCCGCCTAAAAAGACTCCGACTTCAGACCGGTAAAAGTCCTGCGCCCGAAGCCCACAACCAAGCAATATCAATAAAAAACCTATCAACAACTTTTTTTTCATAATGATATCAAAATCTTAATTTGGGAGTATATCCCTCAGTTATAGAATAGCAGACTGTAAAAAACAAACCGATCATATGATCATTATCTCTGGGATCGCCCCTTTGCTGACCAGGCCTTGTGCTCGGATACAAGGGCATTTCGGGAGCGTCATCTATTGCAGGATTTGCCATATCTACTGCTAATTGTCCTTTTGACTGTAATAACGCATTTTCATCAAAATATGTTGTACTGCAATCATCAATATAATCCGTAAAGGTGATCCACTGGCTGTATTCAAGGCCCACTTCCCATGCCTTGGCTACTTTAATCCGGAACCCGACTCCCAGGGGTACCGTAAACTGTACGGATGAATATTTTTTTCTTGTCGGTACCAGGGTCTGTCCTTCGGTGCATAAAGGCTTGAGTGCATGCCATTCACCGTCATATTTTCCTTTAGAATTAAAATACATACCCCCTATACCTACCTGAATGTAAGGGGTGTAAACCATTTCCCTGAAACCTTTACGAATATTGCTTTTTAAACGGTGTACGCCGGTATACCGTTTTTTTTGTACAAAGTCATGTAGGAAAACAATGGAAGAAGAAAGGCCATACGTAGGTGTTCTAAAATTCAGATTACGGTTACTGCGGAATAATTCTTTTGTCCATTTGTCGTTCCCGCTCAGCCAGATATAATCAAAAGAAGAACGCCAGGCGAAAAATTTTGAAAACCGGTAGAGGTAACCTATCTGAACAGCAGGCCTGACAGCCTGAATATCAAAATCCCGTAAACTAAAAACTTCTGAACCAATTTTATTTAAGCCGCCAAAATCGCCATAAAACTCTGATGCGCCCACAGCAAGATACACTTTGTGCTTTTGCTTTTTCCAGTCGTTTCTTCCGAAAGTTCTTCTTTGTTGCGCCTGAGAGGATAACACAATGAATATTATCAAAAATAAAAAGAGAATTAACTTTTTCATATATGATGTTTTCCTGAACTTACAAAAGTATAAAAAATAATGCTAATAGCAAAATCATCAGGTTTTAATAAATAATTCGAATCAAGGGTCAAGAATTATAACCATTTAATATATAGCCGCAAAGGCACAAACCTGCCCGACTGTCCGCCAACTGGCGGATCAGGCGGGGTTCCACAAAAAAAACAAAAATATTTACTTAATCCAACTTATTGTTTATTAGCGACTTAGTGACTTTGTGGCCAAAATATCTTTAACCCCTGATTCGCATAAATACTTAATTTCTTTTGTCCCAGCCCCACATAAGTTTTTCCCTGATGGTAGAAAAAAAGGATTTTGAGTTAAGCTGTATCAGGCTGATATGAAAAGCTTCTTTTTTAATTTCCAGTTCAATTGAATTACTTACCACGACATTGTTAGAATCCAGTGTTACCAGAAAATTTTCCGAACGGCCTTCCACTTTTAGTTTTACAACGGAACTATCGGGAATAACGATGGGCCTGACAGTGAGGTTGTGGGAGGCGATGGGCGTTAAAATGAAATTATTTGAATCCGGCGCGATGATCGGCCCACCGCAACTCATCGAATAAGCCGTAGAACCTGTTGGCGTTGAAACTATTAACCCATCAGCCCAGTAAGAATTCAAAAATACATCATCGACATAAGCCTGTATCGTGATCATGGATGAAGAATCCTTCTTGTGAATGGTAATTTCGTTAAGGGCAAAATTGTTCTCACCAAACAAATTTTCAGGTTTGTTCAGCCTGATAAGCGACCTTTTTTCTATATGAAATTTTTTTTCTTTAAGGCATTCTATAGCTTCGCTTACCTCATCTTTTGAAATACCCGACAAAAAACCCAGCCTTCCTGTATTAAAACCCAGGATCGGGATACCAGAGTCCCTTACCAAAGATATGGTTTTCAGCATAGTGCCATCACCGCCTATACAAAAAAGAAAATCCGTATTGTCTTTTATATCTTCATAATTATTAAATGGCCTGACCTCCGGGTTAATCAAGCGGGCTCCCAAAAGTTTTCGATAAAAAGGCTCATAAATAATAACTTCAAATTTATTATAATTCAACTTTCCGAGAAACTCTAAATAAAAAGCTTCCAGTTCTTCTGAAAAGTTTGTGGCAAAAAGTGCTATCCGCATCATGCTTAGTTTAAATATTCAGATAATTCATCAGGGAATCATAGCGGTCCTGAAGGTCATTTTTGTAATCCGCTTCTGTAAAACTGGCCAGAACCACATAACCATAGCGTTCAAAGGTTTGCAGGACAGGAAAGATGTTCATAATATTAATCTTTATCGTCACCTCAAGCTTCATCGAATCATGAAAACTACTGACGAAACAATTTAAAACTTTTGCGCCATTTGCTTCTACTATCCTTGCTATTTCCTCCAAAGAATAATCGTTCTGGTTTCGTTCAATAATGATGATCCCCCCGGGATTCTGTATGGAAGCTGTCTGAGAAAATTTTTCAAGAAGGTTGGGGAGTGTGATTGAGCCCAGATATCGGTTTTTGATATCAATAACAGGGATGATCGACAGGTTCATCTCACCGGCCAGGGAAATAATTTCGTAAATATGCTGGTGCTGATAAACATAAGCTTTGTTTGCCGAAAGCTGGTGGCTGCCAATAGATTCTTCGGGTTTGTTCAGCGCGTAAATATCATTTTCGGAGATCAGTCCTAAAAACTCCACATTATTTACGATGGGCAAATGGCAGATCTTCTGGTCTTCCATAAGTTTCAGCGCATAAGTTGCCGTATCGGAGGTGAGCACCGGGATGACGGCATCGGTATACAGGTCTTTGGCAAGCATAAAACTTTCAGTACAAAAAAATTTTTACAAACATACTAATTTTTAACTTTGGCGGCAAAATATCATTTATGACTAAACTGAGTGTAAATATAAACAAAATTGCAACGCTGCGCAATGCCCGGGGCGGAAATTTACCCGATCTTTTACAAGTTGCCCTGGATTGTGAACGTTTTGGCGCCGGGGGAATTACGGTTCACCCACGTCCTGACCAACGCCATATAAGGTATACAGATGTATACGACCTGAAAAAAATCATTTCAACGGAATTAAATATTGAAGGCTACCCTTCCGAAGCATTCATCAAACTGGTACTGGAGGTCAATCCCGCACAAGTAACACTCGTGCCCGACGCCCCGGATGCCATCACCTCCAATGCAGGCTGGGACACGGTCAGGAATGCTGTTTTTTTAAAGGAGATCGTCTCTGTTTTTAAAAAACAAGGTATCCGCACGTCGATCTTCATTGACCCCGATGAAAAAATGATCGGGCATGCCGTAGAAACAGGGACAGACCGCATAGAGCTTTACACGGAAGATTATGCGAAAAATTATTCCTCCGGCAGGGAAAAAGCAATTTTTCTTTATAAAAAGGCTGCTGAAAAGGCGCTGCAACTGGGCCTGGGTTTAAATGCCGGGCACGACCTTAACCTTCACAATCTAAAATATTTCCAGGAAAATATCACAGGCTTGCTCGAAGTATCGATAGGCCACGCACTGATCTGTGACGCCTTATATTTAGGCCTGGAAAATACAATTCAATTGTATCTTCGCTGCCTGAAGGCTATTTCTGACTGACCGTTCCCGACTCTTCGTAAATGACTGTCAGCAAGGTTTGTCCGACAGCTTTCAATGAATTTTTATCTACATTTTCTATGTTGTCCTTCGTGGTATGCCAATACTTGTAAAATCCGCTTTTGGTCTGACTTTCGCGATGAATGATGTCTATCGTGGGTATACCACTAAGTTTGTTGATATAATAGTGGTCGTCAGTGATAGGATCGGTCTGCTCGCCGGAAAAAAACTGGCCGTAGCCTATACGTGAAGCAGCATTCCAAACAATATTCACTACATCGGCTGCGTATTGCATGGAAATACCTTCTTTGGTAAAATTAGCGTTGTTAACGCCAACCATATCGAGCAGTATCCCATAACGTGCTTTATAGTTGGACACATGCGGATTTTTCGACCAGTATTGTGAGCCAAGCCCCCAGGTATCTTCGTTATAGACGTTTTTATCCCACTGCGGTTCTCCATAATCTTCGGCATCAAAAAAGATAATATCCAGTCCGATATTTATCTTATTCAAGCTGACAATCCGTGCAATTTCCATAAGGACCCCCACGCCGCTGGCCCCGTCGTTGGCTCCGTCGATAGGTGTCCGGTGCTTGGATTCATCCTCATCCCAGTCGGCATAAGGGCGCGAATCCCAATGCGAACAAAGCATTATTCTTCCGGGAGCATCCGGATTAAAGGATGCAATAATGTTTTTCATGTTCAACGACGTGGCGTTATATGCCCGAACCCTAGCCTGTTGTATAAATACATCCTTTGTGTATTTTTTCAAGGTTTGCTCAAGCCATGCGGCACATTTCCCATGAGCCTCTGTATTCGTGACCCTGGGCCCAAAATCCGTTTGTGATTTCACATAAAAAAAGGCAGAATCTTCATTAAAATCAGGGACGCTGACCTTAGGGCCTGAAAGTTTATTATCCGTATTGTCGCCTGTTGTTTTTTTGTTGGAATTATTGCAAGAAATAAGGAAACTACAGATCATTGCAACAGCAAAAAATAAATTAAGGTGTTTTTTCATAATTTTTTTTCTGATAAAAATTGATTGAACTTATAAACATTGATTAAAGATTCTTTAACAGGGATGTAAGAAAAGGATAACGTTTGGAGAAATTTTTTATTTGAATATACCGAGGTTGTTTGTGATATTTGTGCCGTAATATCGTTAAAGCCCGAGTCGTTACGGGTAATAAAATCCTTTATGGCTAATGCTCTCCAGGCAAGGCCTGTCAAAAACCTGCCGGCACAATATTTCGGGGCGGGTTTACCAAGAACCTGTGCGACCATTGTTAAAAACTCCCGGTAGCTCAGGTTTTCGGAAGAAACAATAAAACTGTCATTTTTTACCGGACTGTCCATTATCTTGATCATCGCGCTGACAACATCGCGCACATCGACATAGGCGGTGCTTCCCGGCGTATAATATGTTAATCCTTTTTCAATTTCCCTGAATACGACGCCGATCCCGCCTTTTTGATTCCAGGGGCCAATAATCACCGATGGCCTGACAATAAAGGCATCCAGGCCTTCAGCCCTTCCCCGGTATATTTCCTTTTCTGCCTGGTATTTACTATCGGCATAGGCTGAATGTTTTTCCTGATTGTCCCATAAGGTATCGTCGGTGATGAGCTCTTCTTTTCCAAGTACCGCAATGGAACTGACATGGCATAATTTTTTAATCCCGGCTTCGATTGCCGTATTCACAATGTTGGCCGTGCCCCGGGCATTATTTTCAATCAGTTTTTTAGCATCTTTGTTTGAAAAGCCCACACTCGCCGCCCCATGGTAAACATATTCAATCCCTTGCATAGCAACTATCAGGGAATGAATGTCGAGGATATCTCCGTCCTCCCATTCAATTTTTTCAAACAAATTTTCTTTATGATAAAAAGAAAAAAGCCTGTGCACAAATTCTATATCCGATGAAGGCCTTTTCAGGGCCCTGACCTTTTTTCCCTGTGAACAAAGCTCCATCAGAAGGTGTGCTCCCAGAAAACCCGTGCCGCCTGTAACAAGTATCATAGTTTAGAATCTCAACAAAATTACTATTTATACTGAGAAAAAAATTCAGAATTTTTTCCCTCACTATGAAATCACACAAGAATAATTGCATACATCAGCATTTGCTGGCTATGCCGCAAACCATTTGACGGGCATCATCACCGGCAACGGGAACGGCTCACATAAAATAAGCGTAGCAAACCTGATACTGCTCCCTTATTGAAGTCATTGTGTGTAAAACTATAAATTACCTCCCAATGTTCAACTTCCGTTTCATTTTCGGGTCGAACAGATCAAGTTCCATTTGTTTCTTTTTGTATTTTTTCTTTCTAAAACTTTGGCCCAGATCCCACCAAATACTGTCCTTCTTCTTTACACGTTTCGTCTTTTTATTAAAAACATACTGCTTTGACAAACGCGGCTTGCTGCCATGGCCAAATGATCCCGGGTCGGTGTCTTTCCGTTTGACCAGCGAAAATATCTTTGAAACACGCTTTTTATCTGCGTTGTAGCCAAACTCTTTCGGGCGTTTTTTTACCCGGACATTAAAACTGCCGGCACTGCGCAGCCGCTTTGTACCGCTGAAAATAAAATGTTTTTTGACGACATTCTTCTTATTTTTGCTAAACGCATACTGTCCTGAATTTTTTCTGTGTTTTGAGCTGAATGAGCCACTCTCCCTGTTTCGTTTTTGTGTACCGAACACAAAAAATTTACTTTTCGACACAATACTGTTTTTCGTTTTACTGAAACGGAACAGCCCCGACACCTTTTTATGCCTCAAGCTATAACTGTCTTTACCTCCCGAATGTTTTACCAGGTACTTTCTACCCGCCGACCGGCCAAAACCCCCATGCTTTGAACGTGATGAATAGGAATCTTTACCAAAACCGCCGCCGGTCCTTTTCTTTGAACGTGATGAAAAGGAGTCTTTGCCAAATCCGCCACCGGTCTTTTTCTTTGAACGGGATGAAAAAGAATCCTTGCCGAAGCTGCCTGACGAACGCCCGCGTTTTCCCGAAGCAAAAGAGTCGTTGAAACCTCCCTTAGAACGGCTGAAACTGCCGTGCTTTTCTACTGTGCGGTTCTTCTTTGAGCTGAATTTGAACTGGGTGTCGAATTTTTTATCTTTGGGTATAAAAGGGTCTGTAAGATCGCGATGACACGAAGCAAACAACAGGATAAGAATCAACAAAAAATATATGCTGTTTTTTTCTTTCATGCGTCCTTTTGAAAATCGGTGGTAAAAATAGCTATTGTCTGTTCGTTAAAAAACATTTATTTTGTATCCGGAACATTAAAAATACTAAATACGTGAAAATTATGAAAAAGTTGTTGTTATTTATTGCGGGTATTTTGCTCAGTCAGCAGGTTGTCCGCGCGGATGAAGGAATGTGGCTCCCCATGTTCATCGACAGGCTGAATTATGTTGACATGCAGAAAATGGGATTGAAGCTCACGCCGGAAGAAATATACAGCGTTAACAATTCCAGTTTAAAAGATGCGATCATTCTATTCGGTCAGGGTTGTACCGGTGAAATCATCTCCTCTCAGGGACTTATATTGACGAACCATCATTGCGGCTATGGCGCCATCCAGTCTAAGAGCAGCGTTGAAAAAGATTACCTGACGGACGGTTTCTGGGCCATGAATCCCGGCGAAGAATTACCCATCGCCGACTTGTCAGTCAAATTTCTTATCCGCATCGAAGATGTTTCCCAAAAAATATTATCTGAGCTTCCGCCCAATATCACTGAGGCACAGCGGGCAGCCAAAATAAAAGAACTGAGTGA
>CAZMPB010000059.1:14308-16557 GCA_964567775.1 uncultured Bacteroidales bacterium | reverse complement strand
CAATCGACTGGGTATCAAAGACCTGCAGATCAAAAGCTGGCGGGAGTACGAATGATCGTGCGCACATTGCCAATGTCTGTTTGCTGACTGTCGCACGCGAGGTCGGTGACACCCAACTGCAAAAATTGACCGAACTGGCACAGTGAATGGAATATGGTACAACTGTGACTGGCTGAATTGCACCTGGAATTAATAATGAGCAAACCTTTGACCATATGGCGCGATTTCTGGCGGTGTGCGCATCGCGGAGCCAGCGGTTGGGCGCCGGAAAACACGCTGGCTGCCATGCATCTGGCTCTGCAGATGGGTGCCAACAGCCTGGAGCTGGATGTGCACCTGAGTTCCGATCATGAACCTGTGGTCCTGCACGACGACACTCTGGATCGCACCACCAATGGCAGCGGTTTGGTGCGGCAGTATAGCCTTGTCGAATTGCAGACGCTTGACGCAGGCAGCTGGTTCGGTGCCGAGTTTAGCGGCGAAAAATTGCCGACCTTGCACCAGGTGATCGATCAGACCGGAAAAGCGCGGCTCAACATCGAAATCAAAGGCGGTGCAGACACGGCGATCGTTGCCGAGGCTGTGGTTGCGCAAATCAGAGCCAATAAGGCAGAAAAGAGATCATTGGTCACCTCTTTTGATGAACAAGCCCTGCAGGCCATCAAACAAATCGCTCCGCAAATACCGGTTGGTTTGATCGCATTTAACCGACGTCCGGATTTGCTGACCGGTGACTGGGAAGCGGTGAGTTGCCATTATGAATTTGTCGACGAACCGTTTGTGCGTGCGGTGCGCGATTCGGGCAAGCACCTGTTGGTCTGGACAGTCAATGAGATCGATGAGATGCGGCGGCTGTTGAATCTCGACGTCGACGGCATGATCAGCAATTATCCCGACCGTCTGCAATGCGCCTGCGAAAACCGCAAAACGACGTGATAAACACTGCAAAAAAACTTGACATTTAGCCCTAATTGTTGTACATTTTACGGCTTTAGAAAAAAGTGTTTGATGGTGGGTGTAGCTCAGGTGGCTAGAGCACCAGATTGTGGCTCTGGAGGCCGCGGGTTCAAGTCCCGTCACTCACCCACTGAATAAAAAGCAACGCGCCCCCATCGTCTAGGGGTTAGGACACAGGATTTTCGATCCTGCAGCAGGGGTTCGAATCCCCTTGGGGGTGCCAAAGGTGAAAGGCTGTCAATTTTGACGGCCTTTTTCCGTTTTATAACACCTAAATTATTGATATTACTTGTAAGTAGCTCAAGGACCATATTCTTTTTTAGAGTTCGATAAGTCTTTCCATCGAATGTTAGTTTTTCACGAAATATCGAACTCAAAATCTTCTGCTTTACATCCACACTTGCTTCGTTATAGTATCCATCCAGTTTATGCAGCAAAGAAAAACCGTATTCAATATAATTCATGAATTCAGAGTTCACAGATAAAAGCCGTGTGCGTTCGGCTTTGAATCTATTTATTTCACTTTCATATCTGCTTTTTGCTTTGCTGTATGTTGATGCTTCAATTTGATCTTTAAAAAACTTGTCTTCCACATTCTCGATCAGATTTTGAAATTCTTCAAGTTGTTTATCTATTCTTGCTAGTTCTCTTTTCTTATCAACTTCATCTTTTTTGAAAACGTCTTCCATTATGTGATAATATAGATTCATAATTTCCGGCGGGATTTGAAATTGATTGAGATATTGGATAAATTGAGTATTCGCTTGATCCGCTCTAAACCGCTCTCGGCACCCATATTGACAATGATAGTAATAATGCCTTGCTCCTGTCTTTGATGTTGAAGCACTACCTGTCAAATTCCCGCCGCATTGTCTGCAAATAAGAAATCCCCTCAAAGGCAAGTTCTCGTTTAATTTGCTTTTCGGATTCATCTTTTTCTTTCGACCTGAAATAACTTGTTGAACCGTGTTAAAATTCTCTTCAGACACCAAAGGTTCGTGCATCCCGTTTACAATTTCTTCAGGTTCATCTTTCCAGGCTTCAATTCGAATTTTTCCCATATAAACGACATTTCGAATCATCTTATGAAAGCCGTTAGGGGAAAAATATAAACCCTTTTTATTTACTTTTTTTCGCACCTCTTCAATACTGTAAATCCCCTTGGCTAATTCTTCGAATGCATACTTTATCAAGTCTGCATCTTCATTTGGGACTAAATAGGATTTTCCATTCCGCCGTTCCCACGAATAGCCTTTTGGAATTTTACCGTTCCAAAATCCATTCCGGCGGGC
>CAZMPB010000059.1:0-14288 GCA_964567775.1 uncultured Bacteroidales bacterium | reverse complement strand
GTATTCAAGCCCCGCCGTTCATTCTCCACCTGTGGAAGGACCATATTTAAAATGTGTGGAATTAAGTTTTCAGGAACAGTCAAATCATAGTTTTGCTCCAAAGTGCGAAATTCAAGACCATATTTGCCTAACAGTTTAATCATGCTTAATGATTCAGCAACGTTTCGAGAAAAACGATCCATCCGGACACAAAGGAAAACAGTCGCCTTGATTTTACCTGTTTTCAAATCATTTAGCATTCTTTGAAAATCGGGTCTATTAAAATTCTTTGCTGAATGATCATCTTGATAATGAGCGATTATTTCCCATCCCGCTTTTTCGGAGTAAGCTCTAAGCCGTTTTTCCTGGTCCTGTAAACTAAAGCCACTTTCTTTTTGTTCATCCGTCGATACGCGGGTATAAATGACAGCTTTTCTGTTCATCTACTAGATCCGCTTTAAAGTTGGTGTAATCAATCTCTGCCAATTGGTAAAGAAGAGTTCTTAATAGTTTAACTTCTTTTTCTGAATACTTTTTCCCACTTCCGTTCTCAAGAATGGTCTTGCATTCCGAAATTGAGAGCATTTCATATCCGCCCTACGTGATGCCCTTCTGTTTCCTACAGTAAGGTCATGGGCTCGGAATATGTGGGTTTCTCCCATCATTTGTTTTCAAATTTCTTTTTTACAGTTCTGTTTATATAAACAATATTTCCGTTAACTTGTTTTATCTCAATATTTTGGTATAGATCAGCTTTTAGTATATCTACTATTCTTTTCTCCACCTTTTCCGGTTTAGATGCTTCGAACATTTCAATTTTTCCATTATTTAATTTAACCTTGATACTTTGAAAATCCTGCATCCGTATTGTAGTTAACAACTCGAATTCACTCGGATTTAAATTAAGGGTGTATTCAAATTGCGGTTTTAAATCCAACTTGGGATAAATATTTTGTATTATTTCATTTAAGCTAATGATAATACAATTTCCAAACAGCAGTAATTCTATACCAAGATTAAATTGAGCTTGTGAAACCGGTTCAGCTCTGCCATCTTCAAAAATGAGTATAAAACAGGGGATTCTACTTGAAAAAGCCTTTGCAACATAGAACTCCAACAATGGATATTCTGAGCCATCAAATCCTTCACCACCCGTCAGCTTTTTTCGTGCCAGTCGTGTCTTTTCAAGCGGTAATCCAAATTTTCTCAATTCCACAACTAACCTTAGCCAAATTAAATCCATGATACTGAACTTTCTCCATCCCTTGCCTTCAGGACGCTCAGCATCCAACAAGCCGTTTTTCTCCCAGTTGTTTAAAATTCGGCTTGTAACATCATCGATATCCAGTCTCTTATCTTTTTCATTTAGCATTTGAGAAAATCGTTTGCCGATATCTGATGTAAAATGATCTGCATAAGCTAACCAAAAATCCGCATTTCTGAGTATACTAAAATTATCATACCCGCCGCTTACTTTTTCCGCCAAAGATTTTTTATTAAACAATGTTTCCATGATGGGTGTTCCTTGCTAGATTTGGGCGAAATTATAACACGAATGTAAATAATAATGGTATAATATAATAAAATGTTCCCTTAAGTGCAACACATAATTGATTCTATAGAGTAGGTGAAGGAGGATGGAAATGTATGAAGTGTTTTACCTCTGAGTATAACCTGGATCGCTGTGGTTAAGGGAAGAGAAGGGAAGCGGTATCCAATTCATGCCTGTATTAGGCCGTATCACTTTTGTTGCTCGAAATTAGCTCGTTGATATTCATTGACGACCTGTTCATCTGTAACTTTTCCTTCTCTCCAGGTTTGGTATAGTTTTAGGCCTCTCTCATTCAAACTAGTAAAACCCATTGGACTTGAGAAGACTTTAAAGAGTGTTTGTTTTGCTTCATACAAAAGTTGATCAAGGCTCCCCCACCATTGACGACAATCGGCAGTTGTTTCGGAGTTTTTGTATGCGTGCAGATAATTTCCAAGTTTTCCGTACATTCTACTGAATGCGTCAAGATCGATAATGAAAATTGGTGGAGAACCTAATGCCTTCAATAGAAGGTTAGCAAATTGAATCTTTTCTGCAAACTCTGGCTCAATTTCAATAATCATGTCTTTTAATCTTGTTGCTCGGTATTCCTTTTCCCATTTTGCATTCCAGGCGTTATGTCCCATCAGGTAAAGATATTCAAAGAGTACTCGCTCAATACAATTGCGAAATTCAAGTGCAGAATAGATAAAATAGTCAGCTAATTTTTCAGTTTCAGCTTTTTCTAGGTTTCGGACAGCTCGCTTATAATGGGCCGCCCTGTCGATACCATATCCTTCTATTTGAATTTCCATATTTCCTCTCAAATATGCTACCTAACGGTCAAGTTTAATCTGCGCGAGCACATTAACAAAACGTCACTTTACAAAAAATCGCCCGCGTGCTCGTGTCAGTCTTGAAACCGTTGTTAGGTTGCCTTATGATATACCAGCCTTTTCTTTTAGTCTCTTTTGTATGTCCTTTATTAATTGTAAACTTGCTGCTAATTCGGAACGGAACTGATGACGACTTAGATCATAATGAGAAAATGGATTTAAAATTAATGAACGATGCCTAGTTAAATCGGTTTTCATTTTGTTTGTAAATAATTGTGTAGTTGTCCCAGGAATAACTTCGTTTTGAACTGCTTGCCAAAAAGAATCTATTTCTACTTTATGAGATTGAATTTTATATTTAACTGGTTTACCCACTTTATCACATAATATTTTGAGTAAACGTTCAAATTCTGAACGCAAATAAACGGCAGATGCTTTAAAATCGCCATTATTCAAATGATATTCAGCACGATCAATGAAACTTGTTTTATCATACAGTACTGGAATTTCATACCCGTTTTGATGTTCTTCTTTGACATACATTTCAACAAAATGCCATCTGTTGGTATTGACAAATTTTTTAACTAGTTCGAACCATTGACGATCATAAGTAGCCATAAAAATTTGATAACCTGAAAATTTCTTGCGAAGAATTTCCAAGAAAGGGATTCGATTTGAAGTATCCAATCCAATAAAGATGTCATCAAGTACCAGTAATTTAAATTCGCCTGAATCGGGTATAGTGAGAATTGATCCCAGGAATATGGAAATTGCAATGGCTGTTAATCGTGCTTCATTTAAAAATAAATGATGATTTGGAATATCCAATTTGTCAAAAAAATCTACATCAAGATATATATTGTTTCCACTTATTTCTTTTTTATCTGTTACTGTCAATCTGCGATGCTTCAGTTTAATTTTCAGACTATAATGAAATTCTTTGATAATTTCATTGGCTTCTTTTTCTACTTCGGACAACAATTTTTTTAAACCTGTACTATAATCATCGATTTGTTTTTTAAAATTTTCGTATTCAGATTTGCGACGGCGGTCAATTTTGAAGTTGATTATTTCATCCCATTCTGATTTTAGTGTTTTTAATGTTGCTGGATTAACTAGATGCTGCAAAATATCTTCAACCAGAATATGAAAGAGATCGACCCTGTTGGTTTCAATTAGATGTGTTTTAATAACCTGACGATAATCAAGAAACGCCTTACGTTTATTGGATTCTGCTATGAATTGTTCTGTTATTCGTTGGCTGGATGCATCAAGACGGAATAGTTTATCACGTCTCGTAGTACTATCATAAAAAGTTAACTGGATATAAGTGTTATTTGGATTTTGATTATTAAATACATTACTAAAATTTGAAATATCAGCATTTTTTGAAGATGCGGAAAAAAAAGTCTCAACTGCCTGGCAAATGGAACTTTTACCGCTTCCATTCTCACCATAAATCATGAGGTTCCTGCCGGAATTTCCTAGTGAAATGGTTTCGCGACTAAAGAGCGCCTTGAAGTTATTTATCTCAATTTCTTTAATTCGCATCCTGATCCAGCCCTTTTATTATGCGGATTTCTTCAATTGTGTCCATGTAATACAGGTTTTGCCGTACCGGGTGGTTTTTGTCATACAGTTCGTTAAAGGTTTGAGTGATGACCTGCATTTTCTCTTCATCGTGCATATCATCAATGATGGGTGGTAGATTAGTAAGGTATTGCAGAATATCCCGCCCAGCTTTTTTGATTTCATCTTCAAAATAGAGCTCGAAGACCATACTGTCGATAAGTTGGTCAAAGTAAGATTCTTGAATGTTAGTTTTAGTTTTAATTGCTTTTAAACAAGAAATATAATTAACAATTTCAGAAAAAATATTCTGAATACCAATTGGTGCAATTTTAATAGGTAAATTTTTAAATTCCGTCACTTTTATTTGTGGGAAAAGAATATCAAATTCATTATTCTTAACGCGAAAATAATGTGCTATAAGTGTAGAATTGAGTATTGCCAATATATATTTTAATTTAAAATCCTGATTGTTTAATTTTGCTATGTATACCGATTGATCGGCAACATTATCAGAATTTAAATAACACGCATACAAGGTTTTTCCAACGATTTTTCTTAAATATATTCTTTCGCCAGTAAAATATTTCCATTCTCTAGGTTCAGCAAGCCAACTACCCCAACTAACGAATTTACCAGTCGTTGAGTATTTATATGGGTAGATGTTTTTACCTCTTACTTCTTCATAATATGTTTCATCTAATTTCTTACTAGAATGATAACTTTTTTCATTATAATCTCTTTCTGTTTGGAACCCATCAGTAAATTTACTCTTTCCATAACCATCTTTTCTATAAGCATGCACACCACGATTAATTAACGTAATCTCGGATAGTTTTCTCGAGTGTTTTTCAATTTTCTTTAACATATGCCTATAACGATTATCAAGATTAATATCAAAAACATACTTTTCATTATTTAGAAATTCTATTTGTGGTATGTTGAATTTTTTATTATAGATTAAATTTTTAAATTCACCAATTTCAATTATGTTCTTTGTATTTGTCATTTTCTTAACTATTAATATTACTGTATCAACAACCACCTTTTGAAATATATCAGGTGGCATAATTGCAATTGTTTGAATTTCTGTATTTTTTAACAAATATTTTCTTATTTTAGTTAAACGATGATTTGCCAACCATGTATTTGGCATGATGAGCGCAAAAACTGCATTCTTTTCAATTATTTTATTTGCCTTTTCAGTAAAAAGAACATATGTGTCCAATTGATATTCTGAAACTTCATAATTGTTGTTATAGTAAATTTTTTCCCAAGTTGATATAAAACCACTTTTACCTGCGACATACGGTGGATTTCCGATAACCACATCAAATCCGGCTTTTTCCTTAAACACTTCATGGAAAAATAACTTAAAATCAAAATCAATAGGATAGTTGGTATACTGTTCAGCGGATTTGAGCAGTTGTTTTATTTTTCCATCAATCTCAACTTTTAAATTGCGCTTTTCCTGTTTGTCGGTTTCGCTGTAATACTTTTCCATCAGTTGTTCAATTTCTTTTTCCAGTTGTTGGTCGGACAAAACATCATCAGGTCTGTTTATAAGTGAATTGCCGCGCACAATTTTATAATCTAGGTTGGGCAGCGGTTCTATCACATCGATACGTTGCTCATCCACCACAAGCGAAAGCCACAACCGCAGTTTGCATATTTCCACCGCGCTGGGGTCAATATCCACGCCGTACAGGTTGTGATGGATGCAGTGGGATTTAAAGACGTATGTAGATCGGACTTCCGGCCCGATATTTCTGCTCATATCGGAAGCCTGAGTCACAAATGGCGTCAGGATTTGGCGGGCTTTGACGATTTCTGTCATCACTCCTACAGGAAAAGCACCGCTGCCAACGGCCGGGTCGCATACGCGGATTTCGCGCAGTTTGTCGTCGATCAGTCTGGCATGTTTACGGATCGATTCTGGTAACTGGTATTTATTAACACTTTCTTTCAGTCGCTCTTCCGCTATGGCCGTGTCTTTGTCAATCAGTTGTTCGCCGTGTTTTATCAGGATTTCAATATCTTTTTTGGGGAGCCGTTGGGGCATACTGCTGTGTGCCCCAACATTTTGATTTAGAGCCGAATCCAGGTAATGAATTAAACTTTCCTGACTCATATAATGTACAATTTCTCGCGGGGTGTAAAAAGCACCTTTGGATTTACGTTCTTTAACATCCAACATGCGTTCAAACACCTTGCCCAACATTTCCGGGTCTACCGCTACTTCTTTTTCCAGCGGCTCGGCTTCGTTCACGGTAAAATTATACAAATCAAAAATATCCAGAATGCCATCGCCGGTATCGCCTTCTTTGGTTTTGTTGTCATTTGTAAACAAATAGTCAGGGATGACTATATCGGTTTTTTCCCAGTCATAGAAATGAATCGGATCAAACAACCCGCCGTTTAAAAATGGGATACGGCAGTTAAAACGGGCATATTCATCGGTGACGCGCTTTTTACTCAATGCTTCATAAAAAAAGTATTCCAGGTAATCGTTAAAAAAATTCTCAGTAGGTTTTTTCATATTGTATAATGAGCGCAAAAAATGGCGGTTGCCGTCGCCGTAACGCTCCCCGTTTTTCAAGCCCAACCAACCCTTGCGCTGAAGAAAATAGAGAAAGACGATTTGGCCTATTAGTTTTTTTGCAAAGTCGATAACAGAGATATTTTTACTTTTAAATTCAATTTTCAAAGCTGGATCGCGCTCTATTATTTTTTCCAGTTCTTCCACAAGATTGAAGACCAGCATTTTGTATTTTTCAAAAAATTCATTGGTTACAGATTCGATATCAAAGGCTTCTTCCAGATCGGAGAGCAGGGGAATATCGTCACTTTTTAGCAGATTGACCAGTTGCCTCTGTGCGGTGTGGCTTTTGCCTTTTTCACCAACCAAAAAGGAAAAGCGTTTGGCAGGAGTAAATTCGTCCTTTTTGGTTTCCAGACTGTACTGCATTTTTATGAGTGAGAACCGCCATTCGGTAGATTTCTCACTGTGGAAGGCCACCAGAGCCGCATCTTTCATTTGCCCGCCGCGTGAACCGCTGAGATACCAGCGCACAAAATTACGCTGGGCGCTGCGGGCGTATTCAATGGAATGGTCGCGCAGCAGTTCTACAACCAGAATATCAATACCATTGCCTTCTTCATCTTCAAACTTGCCGATGCGTTCCATCTTACGGATATAATTTTCAAAGGCGTTGGGGATGATGTTGCCCTGGTAGGTGAAGGTTTTTTCTTCGATGTCTTTGAGAAGGTTTTTTATTAAGCGAGTGTAGCGGTCTTTATCAAAAGCATGTTCAAACACATCTTGGATCAAGTCTTTGGCTTCAAATAATTTCATATTCACTTCCTATTTATAAAACACTCTGATAAGATCACTTCACTGGGATTTTCCATTATATGATCGTATGAAATATTATTACTTGTAAAAAATTCATTTGGAAGATTACGTTTTACGGCGCCTATTATTTTGGGGGGATGGGCAAGATCTTTTATTTCACCAAAAATTCGTTTGGTAACAGATTTTGGTAAAGCGCCATCTTCTAGTAGTTTGATCACACTTTTAATATATTTTTCATCGATTTCAGTAAAACCGTTGTATTTACGGACTTCTTTTGATTTAAGAATTTTTAAAATACGTATGGCGTTATCCCGGCCGCGATGGCTGGTCGCTTCCTGAATTTCTTCTTCTGTCAGATTATTGATTAATTCTGTTTTATTCTTTTCAAGCAGCGAATGATAGTTGATTAAAATTTTTTGCTGTTTGGTTTCTGGCATTGATTCAAATAATTTTGCAGCGGTAATAAAATCAAGTTCTATTGCCATAGATTCATTGGCAAGATAGAATTTTTCCAACTTTCCTTTTCTGAAATAGGTAAGCAAAGATTCGGATTCGAGGTTTACATTATCTTCAATTGCACGCGATGAACGTGCTTTCTTGGGCAGGTGTTTGATTTTTGAAAATAAATTTTCGTTATTATCGCGTATGTCAGTTATCACATTCAGGTATTTCAGTTCGCTTTCATTCTCTTCATCTTCACCTGTAATAAATTGTTTAGAAGTTAATTTATTGAACAGTTCAAACGATTTGATCTCTTCACCATCGGTAAGCAGTTGGGCGTCATTCCCTAACATTTCAATGAAATAGTTAATCTTGGCAATAGCAGCTTCTTTGAGTTTAATTAAGTCGTTGGATTGAGCGGTCGGGAAAAAGTTGAAAGTATAAATTTTATCAAAAGGTGTGTCAACACGATTAATGCGGCCAACGCGTTGAATCATCCGTGTTGGATTCCAAGGGATATCATAATTAATAACAACGTTGGAACAATGCAGGTTAATACCTTCAGAAAGCACTTCGGTCGTAATTAAAATACGGTGGTCATTTTTTTTATTACGGGCTTTGGCGTCAAAATTGGAAATTACTGTATTCAAATTTACTTGACTTGATCCGCCATGGTAGAGAATCGGTTTTTCATTTAACTGTTCAATAATATTTTTAAAAAGATATTCAGCTGTCTCTTTAGATTCGGTAAAAATGATAAGTTTTTGCTTTTTTAGTATATCAGCCCTTTTCAGCTCATGAATGAATTTATCCAGTTTGGGATCATAATCTATTTTATCCCACCAGGATTTGATTTTCTTTAGGGTTTCCAAATCGGTTTGCAGGTCATTCCTTAAACCGTTCACAAAAGCCGTCGATGGATATTCTTCAGCCTTTTCATCATCAACTAATTTTTGAATGGAATCAAAATCATCATTCAGAAAAAATTCGATCACCCGGTTCCAGTATTTTTTACTGAAATAAACAAAACCCTTTTCATATGCCTTTACGAAATTTTCGTAAGAAATGATAAACCTGTCCAGAGAATTTTTAAATGCGTAAAAACTGCTTTCAAGTCGTTTTACTAATAGTCCTTTCATAAAACGTCCCATATTACGCTGGGATGTTTTATCAAATTCGGATAATTCTTCTTTTAGATAAAGTAGGGGTGTGTAGCGAGCATAGGTAAATGTGTTTTTGTCTGTGATCAATTTGATGGTTTTGAAAAAGATATTATCAAGATGATCATCTAACTCATAAAACACCGGAACAGGAGATACCACTTCGGGAAATTTTAGACCTTGGACTTTTAAATCGGAATTAAAATAATTGACGATTTCATTCCGTGTTCGCCTGACCATAATGTGTTTTAGAATTCGCTCACGAATTTGCCTAGAATTCTCTTTGACCAGTTCCATATATACATCATAGTCTTTCTGGCGATCTAATTTTTTAAGCGGTTTCTGTAAATATGAAAAAAAGTAATCCAGGTCTTTGATTCCTGGAATGGTGCTGTTTTTTCCTTTCTGGAATAATTTAATTTGGGTTAATATATCAAAAGGTGTGTTATTAAGTGGTGTAGCCGTTACCAAAACAACTTTCTTTCCTGAACAGATCCGAGATAATATTTCATAACTGATATTTGTTTCATTCCTAAATTTATGGGCTTCATCAATAAAAACATTATCAAAACGTTCCGTACCTCGTTCAATAATTTTTTCCAGTTTACCAATAGATTCGAAATCAGCCGCAATTTTAAAATCATGAAAAACATTTGGCCATGAATTAGGATTATCCCAATCCAATAAAGCCGGGGATGCAATTATCAAATGTCTGCCTGGTAATTGATTCGCCAATAAAGCAGAAATATAAGTTTTTCCTAATCCAACAACATCGGCAAGAAAAACACCGCCAAATTCTTCCAATATGCGTTTAGCATTAACAACCGCCTGTTCCTGGTATTTCAGTTGCATAAAATCTTTTGGAAAGTTTTTAAAGAACAGGTCTTCATTAATACTCAAATCTTCTTTAAAGTATTCATACAGAAATTTTAAATACAATTCATAAGGCGTTATAGAATCATCGAGATAGGTTTTAGTTTTGATGATGTCTACATAGTAATCAGAAATATCGACCGCCTCTTTCCAGAGTAATTCAAATTGATTTAAAGCAAATTTGACGTCTGCGCTGTTTTTTAACTGAACATTAAATTCCCGATTAGCAACAAGGCCAGATTCAGAAAAATTACTTGAACCTGTTATAACATTTCCAAAATCCCTGTCATTTTCGTGATAACGGCTTATATATACTTTTGCATGCAGATCACGGCTTGGGTGGGCTTTAATCTCAATTTTACCAGACTTGAGATACTCGATAAATTTATTTATTCCATCTTCTATATGTTTTGCATCAGATGAGTTTTCGACTTCAGACACCAATTCATTTCCAAATATCTCTTTTATTTTAGTGTGTGAATCAAAGTCATTGTAATTTGCAGTTTCAATAATCTGAAAAGTCTTTTTATCCAGATTTAGACCAACAAGTATTCTTATCTTTTCAATTTGTTCGAATGATTGATATAGACGAAAGAAACCACTCGAACGAAAGTAGCCAACTAAAATATCAAAATATTTTACATCTTGTAAAGTATGAGTAAATCTATCGAGTAGAGTAGACCCTGGTTCATTGGTAAAAAAGGTTAAATCAGTTTTTAAGTTTTCCACAGTCATTAAATCCCTATCATTTAAAAATAGCTTTACAAATATTGCTGAAAGAATTTAAGAAAATAGTAAACAAATAAAACCTTATTGTAACGTGATTTAAATAAGGATTTATGTTAATTTATTAATATTTTATTTTGCCTTTAAAATAATCGCTAATGGTTTTTGCTCCTGCAACTAAGCCATATAATCCACCGCAAATTCCGCCTATTATTGCTCCATATAATAGAATATTATCGGCTGTTTTCTCTGCATTGGAGTCGAATATTGAATATAAAGCAACAGGTATTGCAAGTATAAAAGAAACAACTCCTAAGCCAACACCTCCTATTACTGCACCAAGTGCAAATCCAAGAATGCTCCCTACTATTCCCCCTGAAATCTTGGCGTTTTCTAATTTATTAGAATAGTTTATTTGGCGGATATATTTTTCTATCTCCTGTTCTCGTAATTTTATTGCGTTATCAATTTGATTACTAGCAATTTTAAGTGATTGAATGGCAGATATATAAGCTAATAGATTATTTTCATCGGCATCTCTCACGCCACTTTCAAATAGTTTTATCACTTGATTATCATTATTTTGAATAGGCTTGTCTTTGTATAAGGAGATTAATTGTGATATTCGGGGCTTTAGTTGTATATACAACGCCTTGTACACTTGTTCTTTTTCCTTTATTAATTCCTTAAATAAATTATATACGGACTTTTCATACTTATTAATATCCTGATCATTCCTCGCTTTTATCGCAAACAATTTATCCAAATCTATTGCTGTTTTCAAATTTCTAATCCCTGATTTAATATTATTTTGATGTAATTCAATTTTTGCCAACTGGAAGAATGCCTCAGCATTGTTTGGATTTATCTGAATGGATTGCTTTGTATATTCCAACGCACGTATCATTTCTCCCTGGCAATAAGACGCCCAGCCAGCATTCATCATTGATTTACTGGCAATATCAGGGTCATCCACTTTCGAATATCGGTATGAAAATAGAAAACTTTCTTCCGCTAATTTTAGATTAATTATTTCAGGAGAATTATTTCTAAAACTTCCCAGAAAAATAATTCCCTTTAAAAAGTGAAATCGATATTCTGTTTTGTATCCAATATTACTTCCATATCCATTTATTGCTCTATCCAAATATTCTAATGCCTCTTCATATAATTCTTTCCTATAGGATTCTCTTGCAATTTCAAAATTTTCATATGCCCAAGTTTGAATGGGTGTTTTTGCTATTTCTATTAGGCTTTCCAGGCTTTCGTTTATTGCGTTCAATGAAATTAATATTTCTGAAAACCCCCAATTAAATGTAGCGTTTAAATCATCAATCGAATTATGGATATCATTTAGTCTATAACAAATTTCATCTCCAACAAGCTCGATTTTTTCAATAATTTGGATTCCAGATTTTACAAATTCCTCTTGAATTCTTTTCCCCGTACCAATTAATAACTTTGTCTGTTCATCAATTTTAAGCCGAATAGATTTTTCAAAAGATTTTGCTTGAAGATAGTTTTGATAAGAGAAGTTGGGCTGATGCGAATAATACACCTATTTCACTCCAATAAACTTAAATCATGTTTTCACAATTAATCTTTTAATGAAGATCATTTTGAATGTTTTATTTAAATATCTTATCAGTAGTGTCCGGTTATAAGTCAAATAAATTCAATTGATTTGAATTCAAGTCAGTCTGAGTATTGTAATGACCCTCTTTAACCAACTGTAAAATATCATCTTTTTCAAACACAGTAAGGCTCAAAATCTGTAAAAAAGTGTAGAGACTGATATCTAATTTGAGCTTTTTTTTAACAATTGCGACAAGGACATAAATTGATATAGCAATCCATATTTGAGTTTTGACCGCGTTTTCTGATGTTCCATAAAACGATTTGATTCTTAAATGCTGTTTTATCCATTTGAAAAAGGTTTCAACTTTCCATCGGCATTTATACAATTGGGTGATTGTTAGAGCCGGTAATGTCAAATTGTTTGTCAAAAACACCAAATTTTTATCATGCACATCATCGTAGTACTTTATGCGTCGAATCTTTTCTGGATAATTTTTCGAAGAATAAAAACCTTCGAGAATACCGATTTGATCGCATTTCAGTCCGGTTGATTTGTCGATAGTATTTGAATATTGGCGTTTGAACCTTAGATTGGATTTTGCACGTGTTATAAAAAATGCATTCGAACTATGCAACTTGAGCAGTCTTTTGTAATCGATGTATGCTCGATCGAATAGATAAATAGAGCCGGCTTCTGGAATTACTTCGTCAAGTATATTGACATCGTGAACGGTCCCATCAGTAATCCAAAGAAAAGTTGGTATGGGGCCGCGTAAATCCAACAAAGTGTGAAGCTTAACAGCGCCTTTGTTTTTGCGAAAAAGAGCCCATGGAAAAACAGATAAACATAAATCTATTGTTGTTGAATCCAGGGCATAGACTGTGTGCTCAAGTTCTACACCGAAATCTTCGTCAATGTAAAGCGATCTTGCATGGTGTATGAGTATTTGAGCAAAGTCAGCATAAATTCTCCAGTCTCTGTTTTCATTGGCATCAGCCAAAGTACTCTTGGATACGTTGCCACGGATGCCCATATGGTAAAGCTTTCCTTGCATGGCTCGCAGACAAGCTTCAATGTCACGAAGACTTTCGCGGTATGTCAGTTGAGCAAATGCCATGCAAAGATATTGGTCCCAACAGCTAAAACTCTGAACCTTGTAAGAACCACGATAACGCGCAACACAGCGCCGAAATGCTTTTATAGGTAGATACAATGTAAGCTGCGAAAAAACTAATTTACCAGAATTCATTTGTCATCCCGTTTTATTGGCCTTTGGAATGACAAAAGATAATAAAACTATTTCAAATCGATCCCTCTTTTTTAGGAATGATAATTATCTGTTTTATTAATCAGTTAAGATAACATTTTTTATCAAACAACCGGACAGTACTGATATCTTATAATTAATAAACTAGATAACAGAGATGTTAAACATATTAGACAAGAAAACCGGCACATCATTGATTTTTTAATCTGTGGTGCGCCGGTTTGTATCAGAAGGTCATTATCAATCCCCTTTTGTATAATGAAATTTATAAATAATAGTTAGAATCTTCAGTATATGCAAGAGATTTGTAAATTTGTAACAGTTTAAGAAGGGATGGGGAGAGTTTTGTATAATTCGCCCAAATTTCTATTTATGCTCACAAGCAGAAATAGCATTTTTGTTTGAAACTCGATACGAAAGAGGCAGTTTCATCTGAAATTCAACCGGAAACAATATACTAAAATACTATCTGGTAAAGAAACAGTAAAGTTTTAGTCTTTAGGGTCAAAATAGAATTCTTGGTCGAGAATACTCGGAGTAATAATATCAGTATCAAACCTGTAATTATGGGCTGGCACTGTTTTCTTTAATTCTTCACTCGCTCTTAAAATTAAATTTAATAGTTTATCTGGTGTCATCTCAGACAGGTCCCGTCTAAACAGCTCCTTTTTGCATTTATTTATTAGCTTGGAATAATATTCAATTTGTGCTTCTCCGTTTAATTCCTGTACTTTTAATATATTTTGATATTTCATTAACTTGGCTGTTGTGATGGTCTCATTTACTTCGTGTTCTTTCGACCAATTTATCAGAGTCTGTTTTGAGACCTCTAATTCTTTGGCTATAGATTCGAATGTTTCACCTTTGATTCTCAGTTCGATGAAACGTTCTTTTTTTTCATCTCTGGTCATGGTAAATAGGGCTTCCTGAAAAAGTCGCGGTTGCTATTAATTGTAATTCGTTCCCATATTC
>CAZMPB010000058.1:15729-16979 GCA_964567775.1 uncultured Bacteroidales bacterium | reverse complement strand
AAAAGAAAGACCTGTTAAAAGAAACCATCAAGCATTTTGATATAAAAAAGGTAGACACTACCGCTGTTGTTAATGCTATGCGCGATATGTCGTTCACTTCGCGCGATACCGCTGTTGCCGCGGATATTTTCGACCGGATGATCAAAGACAAAGATTGTACGATCATGCTGACTCTGGCCGGCAGTACCAGTGCCGGCGGATGTATGCAGGTATACGTGGATATGGTAAAAAATAAGATGATCGACGTGGTTGTTGCAACAGGTGCTTCCATCGTTGATATGGATTTCTTTGAAGCCCTCGGGTACAAACATTACAGAGGAACTCCGTGGATAGACGACAGCATGCTGCGCGGCCTTTACATCGACCGTATTTATGATACGTTTATCGATGAAGAACAACTACAGGCATGTGATAATGCGGTTTATGTAATAGCCAATACGCTGGAACACCGCCCGTATTCCTCACGGGAATTTATTTGGGAAATGGGAAAATACCTGACCAAACATTCGAAGAAAAAAGATTCGCTGGTACAGGCCTGTTATGAAAATAATGTTCCGATATTCTGTCCTGCTTTCAGCGACAGCAGTGCCGGTTTCGGGCTGGGAAAACATCAATGGGAAAACCCCGAAAGCCATGTAAGCATTGACTCAGTGAAGGATTTTATTGAGCTGACACAAATAAAAATGGCGGCAAAAACCAGCGGTTTATTTATGGTTGGCGGTGGCGTACCGAAAAATTTTACGCAGGATACCGTTGTTTGTGCTGAAGTTCTTGGCTTTGATGTGCCGATGCATAAGTATGCCATACAGATCACGGTTGCCGACGTTCGTGACGGCGCATGCTCCAGTTCAACACTGAAAGAAGCTTCTTCCTGGGGTAAGGTTGATACGGTTTACGAACAAATGGTTTATGCCGAAGCTACGACAGTAATTCCACTGATCGCCAGCTACCTTTATCATAAAGGCGACTGGAGCAAACGTAAAAAATATGAATGGACAAAACTTTTTGAGAAGAAAGCGGTAAGTAAAGCTAAAGCAAAGAAAAAGTAAAGGTTGCTTGTTAGTGCCTAAAGTATTTAGAGTGCCTAAAGTACTTAGAGTGCCTAAAGTTTAAAGTTAAAAAATAAGCCTGTTCCGGTTGGGGAGGCTTTTTTTATGGGGAACATGGCAATTGCTAATTTTAGTGAGCTGGTATTATACCATTTCTTATCTCAAAATGGTCCTATAAACATTTTGAGATTTAGAAATGTA
>CAZMPB010000058.1:7058-15719 GCA_964567775.1 uncultured Bacteroidales bacterium | reverse complement strand
GGACGCATGAACACGATCTCTTATTTATGGATAAAAGATGTGAACAACCGTCAGTATGCCGTTCCTAACGAGCTCACCAAAAGATTATTTAATATAAAACTGGTAGCAAAATTCTGAGGTTATACCATTTCTTATCTCAAAATGGTCCAATAAACATTTTGAGATTTAGAAATGTAAATGCCGATAGAGTAGCTGTTACAGTTTATGCTTCAAAATTGTGATTGGGCTATTACAGATACCGTATCGGTATTATGTTGTTTTCAGCGTATTAATTTGTAGTTAACGCTTCTGCCACCGCCTTCTTCCTGTTGCAAAATTCCTTTTTTAATCAAATCTTTTATATCTCTCAATGCTGTGTCAGTTGAAGTTTTTGTGATTTTTGCCCATTTAGAGGAAGTGAGTTTTCCAAAAAAATCGTCAAACAACTTGTTTATCATCAGGCGTTGCCGCTCGTTGATGGGTGTTTCCTTGTGTTTTTCCCAAAATTCCGCTTTACGCATGATAGTTTGCATGCTTTCTTCGGTTTCAAGCAATGCGTGTTTCAGGCAATTCAAAAACCAAATCAGCCATTTTGTAATATTGCCTTCACTATGTTGAACACTTTTTAGCGTTTCGTAATAGGCGTTTTTTTCTTTTTGAATTTGGTTTGACAAACTGTAAAAACGTTCCGGACTATTCTCACTTCGAGCCAAGAGCATATCAGAAATTGCTCTTGCAATTCGTCCATTTCCGTCGTCAAAAGGGTGAATAATAATAAACCAAAAATGTGCAAGAGCCGATTTCAAAACTTCATCTATCACAAAATGTTCATCGTTTAGCCACTTAAGAAATCTGTACATTTCTGCTTTTACATCTTTTACAGGGACTGCTTCGTAATGAACACGTACTTTACCCATTGCACCTGACACAACCTGCATTTCTTCTATCCGGTATTTTGCAACATCAATTTTATGCATTCCGCTGTATCCTGTCGGAAAAAGTGCAGCTTGCCAGGCAAACAAACGTTCTTCTGTTAATGGATTTTTGTAGTTTTGGGTAGCGTCAAGCATCATTTCCACAACTCCATCTACATTACAGTGCGAAGGGGTAAGTCCTGCCGTATTTATTCCAAGCCGGCGGGCAATAGAAGAGCGAACCTGTTCGTAATTCAATTTTTCGCCCTCAATTTCTGACGATTTTATTACATCAAGCGTCAGCATTTCGAGTTTTTTCTCTTCTTTTGACGAAAACCCAAGCGAATGAATTTGTCCTAAAATCTTTCCTTGCAGAAGGCGGACTTCACCCAAAGCTTTACTTACAGAGGTATTTTCCCAGGTAAAATCAGTCCAGTTTTTGTTTTGATAAATATATTTTGCCATACAAAATCATTTGTGCGGCAAATATATAAAATAATCACCGCATATTTGCGGTAAATAATAAATATTTTCACCGCACCTTGCAAGTTTTTTTTGCGGTTGCGGAATTGTTTTCCTTGTCCAACGAGGATTCAATGACGTTTCTTACCTGCAGACAATAACTTTCTTTTTGTAAGTGGTGTTGTCCGTATTTACAATTACAAAATAAACACCATTTTTCTGCATGGCAATATTCATCTGTGATTGAATATTGCTTTCTGTTTTTTGTACCAACTGCCCGGTAGCGTTGAAAATCCTTACACAACTTGTGTTTTGCGGCATTAATATGCTGAAATTTCCATTGCTGGGGTTAGGATATACTTCGAAAGTATTGTTTGTTTCATTGTCAGCAATACCTACCGAGGTAACTGCAAACTGAAGCGAATCTGACCAGTTGCTCCAGCGGAGATTCTTGTCGCGATAACGCATGCGCCATTTGTATGATGCCCCGACAGACAATACGCCTGATGGTAAGGTGTAGGTTGCCAGATCAATGCCTGCATAAAGATTTATGGGGTTATAAAATGGGGATCCGGAATCACCGTAAAAATTTTCAACATCGGCAATAATATCTATCAGCGGGCTGCTGAAAGTTCCGCTTGATGAAACAAGTTGAAATTCTGAGGACATCAACGTATCAGATCCTGAAAATGCTGATGCGATCAGTGTTGGCTGAGGCGAGGAATACAATTCTGGGGAAATGCCATCCGGTTTATCGGGTGCCGGCTGGTTCAAAATGCGGTGCCATTTGTCCATTACCTGCAGATTACGGGGTTTGTCGGTATTTCCCAGGCTGTACATGGTTGCGAACATGGTTTTAGCCGTCATATCAATATCCACCAGAATAAAGTTATAATGATCCAGGGATTTTTGTATTTCAGTGTAGTCCGTTTGGTTTGAGTACATTCCCCATCTGTCGAGATCACCGCCTGCACCGCCCGACAGCACTTCCCAGAAATCCCAGTTGCTGCTGTGCGTACCTCGTATGATTCCCCGCTCGTAATTGTGCGAATGGCCGTGGGTTGTCATAACCATTTTGGGGCAAGCAGCTTCCAGTGGATAAACGTTATCCTCAACATATGCCATATTCCCATCGGGCCAGACTTCACTGTGCCCCGGCTGGTGGTTATAAACAAAAACAAAATCCGTAGAGGCATCGGCATTGGCTTCATTCAGACGGTCCTGCAGCCAGTTTGTCTGTGTGGCAAAATTGTATAAGCCGCTTGTATTTAAGGCGATAAAACGGCAGTTGCCGAGATTAAAACTATAATACCTTTCGGAGTAACCACCCAGTTCCTCATATTTCATGAACTTGTAAAAATAGTCGTTTTCCCCTTCGTGGTTCCCAATGGATATCATTGAAGGTATATAAGGCGATAAACGCGAAAGCGGGTTGAAGTATTCATTCATATAGCGGCCCATATCTGCGCCATTTTCGCAGATATCTCCCGTATGCATGATGAAGCTCACCGAATCCTGCCAGTCAGGGCCGTAAAGCTGATGATACAGATAAGCTATCGTATCAAGAATCCCCGTGCTGGTAAGTGTGTTTGTCTGATTATCGCCGATTTTTGCAAACCGCATATGTTTTCCGGGTGTCCCCGGGTTTGGCGGCGTGCGGAAATGAAAAACAGATGAAGTGTCGGCCCCGCTGATACAACGGTAGTAATAACGGGTGTCTGCTGTCAATCCGGTTAGTTTTACCGTATGCCATCTGTTGATCGTCGGCGAAGTGCCGATATTTTCATACGAACCTGTCTGAGATGAACCTAACGAAGGCGTGGTACCATACTGTACCAACGAAGAGGCTGTGTAATATGAGTTCCAGCTGATATAATTTGAACTGGTGGTTGGCGATTGCAGATATGGTGTAATGTTTGAAGCGTGAAAACCTCCAAGCCCAAGGACTTCTGCCTGAGAAAGCGAAGCGTTGAACAAGGCCACCTGTGCCACATAAATCATATTATCCTCACTGTTTTCATCTGCGAAGAACAGTACGGTAGGGTCCAGAGAGTAAGTCCCGTCGACGGGTTGGCTTACACCATCGAGGACAAGCTTCCCATCGATATAATAACGCAGGCTGCTTCCCAGATCAACCGTTACGACAACTCTGTACCAGGTATTGGCTTTTATTGAAAAGCCCGTGTAACCTGTCCCTGAAATACCCAACTGACTGTTAGGATTGAAAAAAACTTCCCCGTCGTTACTGTTACTCTCGTTAGTCTGGTAAAGACAATGAAATTCCTTGGGATTGTCGATTATCACATCAAACATCATGGAATATTCATTTACGTAAGAGCCTCCGCCATTTGCAGGTATTCCGTGAGTGCAGGTGTAATAGCTGCCGATATCAATAGCTACGGCACCATCACCCGCGGCCGGTCCCGGAAAAGCTGTATGCGATCCTGTCAGAACAAGGTTGTTGCCGGTGGTTGCCTGAAGCAGATTGCCCGGGTTGTCAAAAGTCCAGCGTCCTGCCAGGCTTGTTGGCCATGTCTGTGCGAATGCTGCAGCGTTGGTCAGAATAATAACAAGAATTATGTATAGTTTTTTCATAAAAAAAATTGCTTTTGGAGTCTTAAAATTGTTTCTTCCTTTTGGAAATATGATAACTATTTAGGGGAGCGAAATTAATTTAAAAATTTTAATTTGATGATATTTTTGGATGTCATAAACTTGTTTTAGCATTAAAGCCAGCTATAAAATACCTTGCCGCATCTTATTTGAAGAGTATATGAGTTGTTTTTAAAATGGGCTATTCTGATTAGCAAAAAGGATTTATTCTTGTCCGGATATTTTCATATAAATAGCGCTGCTTCCGGGATACAACAAAAACATGGCCGCAATGAATTTTCGTTCCTCGGGCTGGCGGCCGGCTTCACCGTTGAGTAGATCGATATTCAAAGCCTTGCCCAGCTTTACGCACAGGTTTTCTTTCTGAAGTTCAAAATCTATGGCATCCATTTTTCTCGAATCGTTGATCACGGTTTCTGCTTCATCCAGCAGCTTTTTTTTGTCTTTTTTCCTGATTCCCGGAAGCTTGGATTCTATGATGTCGTCAAGCGGAATGATGAATAGATTTTTATAATCTAGCCATTCCTTGTCGGTCAGTGCCCTGACCTTCCTGAAATATTCTATCCACTCATTGGTGACAAAAGATTGACCGAAAATTCCGGGGTTGGCAACATCCTCCTGCGGAACCAGGCAGCAGCGGAAACTGCCGAAAACATATTTTTGTTCGTTGGTAAGTATCTCATCCACCTGGTCGCGGAGGTTCCACAACAGCAGGGTGCCTTCGTCGCCAAACAGGCCTTTTACATGAGCCAGGTCAATTTCTTTGCGGTCTTCGGCGGTGATGGTTTTTGTATCTTTAGCGGAAATAGTTCCTGAGGGAAATTGTGACGGAATCGCATGACATTTGAGGCATCCCTCTGCATTATACCCCGGCATCTGTGCCGCCAAAAGGCTCCGTTTAATGATATCCGAATGTTGTTCCCGTGCACGGTAAACACAATTTTTTATGGTATCGGTAAGTGCCTCATCTTCCAGTAAAATCACGATGAGTTTTTTGTAGGTATCGCAAATATCTGTAAGGTCTTTGCTGTAATAGTTGGTATTAGCGGGAATGTGAATGTTCAACTGATCAAGTTGAAGGGCGAGGGGCAATAATTTCCCGACCTGTTCTTTACTGAGTGAAAGTCCGTGAATAAGGTTGATGGACGAAGTCCTCATCACAAGGAAATTCAGGCTGTTGAGCTGTTCCTCCCAAGTGTCAGGCTTTTCTTTTATGAGATTTTTATCTTCAAGGTTTGTTGATGTAAAAGAAAGGCAAAGAACAACGACGGAAACAAAAAATATCCATACAATGTTTTTCTGTTGTTTTACTTCCATACCCCATTGATCCTTTCACCGCAGAAGCCGCATTTTCCGTCTTTACTATTGTTTGAAATAATTGTGTATCCCTTGCGTTCGATGATTTTCTTCTTGCACTTAGGACAGTAGGTATCGTCGTATTCTGTTCCGGGAACGTTGCCGATATAAACATGTTTTATGCCTGCCGCGAGGGCGATCTCATGTGCTTTGTTGAGGATATCAATGGGTGTGGCCGGCAATTGCGTGAGTTTGTAGGTAGGGAAGAACCTGCTGAAATGTAGCGGACAGTCTGAAAATCCTGCATCGTAGAGCCATTCGCACATTTCTTTTATCATGTCCGCGTCATCAGTCCAGCCGGGTACAATAAGGTTGGTAATCTCCAGCCAAACGCCTTCTTCTTTGAATATTTTCAGGGAGTTTTTTATACTTGACAGTTTGCCTCCGTTCAGTTTTCGGTAGGTGTCTTCTTTAAAACTTTTCAGGTTTATGTTGGCAGCGTCAAGGTATTTGCAGAGTTTGCGCAAAGGAACCTCGTTAATATATCCGTTGGAGATGAACAGGTTTTTCAGGCCTTTTTCGTGGGCCAGCTTGGCGGTGTCGTGAACGTATTCATAGAAAACTACCGGCTCTGTATAGGTATATGCTATGCTTTTGCAATTGTTTTTCAACGCATAGGCGACCACATCTTTCGGAAACAGATCGTAGTTCTGGGTGTCAAAGGGCGAAACCTGGGATATCTGCCAGTTCTGGCAGTTCAGGCACGTAAAATTACATCCGGCGGTAGCCAACGAAAAAGCGGTGGTTTGCGGAAGAAAATGGTAAAGAGGTTTTTTTTCTATCGGGTCGCTGTTGATGGAGCATGGGTTCCCGTAATTTATCGCATACAGGTCGCCTTTGAAGTTTACCCTTGTTTTACAAATACCTTTACCGTTGAGTGGTATCAGGCAGGCATTCGGACAAAGCCCGCACACAACACCTTTTTCCGTTTTGGTATAATAATGGGCGAGGGTGTTCCATTTCCAGATGTCGTCAGGTGGTTTCATAGGTAACAGTTTTTTGTCGCCGGCCAAAACATCAAGCCCTGAAATGCTCAGTGCTGCTATGCCTGCATACTGCACACAGCATCGGATGAATTCACGCCGGCTCATTTTTTTGTTTTCGCTCATCGAATTGTAAAAATAAAAAAAATAAGGTAACTGGCAAAAATAAAACGACGGTTCTTTGCACATTATTATAAACTCAATAATATAGCCTTATTCAGATATGAAATTATTCTTTGCCCCGTTCGTGTGCATTTGGATACGAGCGTGTGCCCTGGGAAGGTAGTAAAAAATTTCTATGAACTGTGATGTTCAATATTCTTTGATCACGTCTTGTTCGACTCTCAGGTTCTTGATGATAAATTCCTGCCTGTCGGGTGTGTTCTTACCCATATAGAATGACAAAAGATCATTGATGGGCGAATCTTTGGTGAGCATTACGGGCTCGAGCCTTATATTTGGGCCGATAAAGTGTTTGAACTCATCGGGGGATATCTCGCCAAGGCCTTTGAAACGTGTGATCTCGGGGTTGGCGCCTAATTCGGAAATGGCTTTAACCCTTTCGGCGTCGCTGTAACAGTATATGGTTTTTTTCTTATTCCTTACCCTGAAAAGTGGGGTTTGCAAGATGTACAAGTGTCCGGTACGGATGACTTCCGGGTAGAACTGAAGAAAGAAAGTGATCAGCAGCAGGCGGATGTGCATGCCGTCGACATCGGCATCGGTGGCCACCACGATATTGTTGTAACGCAGGTTTTCGATGTCATCTTCTATATTCAGTGATGACTGCAACAGGTTGAACTCTTCATTTTCATAGCAGACCTTTTTTGTCATTCCATAGCAGTTCAGAGGCTTGCCTCTCAGGCTGAACACGGCCTGAGTATCCACGTCGCGCGATTTTGTAATGGACCCGCTGGCGGAATCGCCTTCGGTGATAAACAGTGTGCTTTCGTAACGCCTTTCATCATTGGTGTTATAGTGTGTGCGGCAGTCACGGAGTTTTTTGTTGTGAAGGCTTACCTTTTTGATGCTGTCTTTGGCGAGTTTTTTAATATTGGCAAGCTCTTTACGTTCTTTTTCGGATTGCATAATTTTACGGAGCAGGATATCAGCCGTATCCGGGTTCATGTGCAGGTAGTCGTCGAGGTGTTTTTTAACAATGTCCTGCACATAATTCCTAACGGTAGGCCCTTCGGGTTCCATGTGTATAGAACCAAGCTTTGTCTTGGTCTGGGATTCAAACACAGGTTCCTGGACTTTAATGCTGATAGCTGCTATGATGGATTCACGGATATCACTGGGTTCGAAGTCTTTTTTATAGAATTCGCGTATTGTTTTTACGACAGCTTCGCGGAAAGCCTGCTGGTGCGTGCCGCCCTGTGTCGTGTGCTGCCCGTTGACAAAAGAATAGTATTCTTCGTTATATTTTGTGGCGCTGTGTGTGATAGCACATTCAAGGCCGTTTTCTTTAATATGGATGATCGGGTAGAGTGTAGGCCCGTCAATATTGTTGTTCAGCAGGTCGAGCAGTCCGTTTTTTGCCACAAATTTCTGACCGTTGAAAATAATAGTCAGCCCATTATTAAGGAATGCGTAGTTCCACAACATTTTTTCAATGTATTCGGTAATGAAGTGGAAGTTGCCGAATATTTTTTCGTCTGGTGTGAATTTTATCAGTGTACCGTTAAATTGTTCGGTATTCGTTATCGGAAAGTCGCTGGTGATGACGCCTTCTGAAAATTCAACGGTTTTGATCTTTTTTTCACGTACGGATTGTGCCACAAAATAAGATGAAAGCGCGTTGACGGCTTTTGAACCGACACCGTTCAGGCCGACAGTTTTTGTGAATACTTTCGAGTCGTATTTTGCACCTGTATTTATTTTTGAGACACAATCGGCCAGTTTGTTAAGCGGAATACCGCGACCGTAGTCACGCACAGTAACGGTCTGCTCTTTGAGGGTTATTTCGATGGTTCTGCCTATACCCATGATAAACTCGTCGATAGCATTATCTATGGTTTCTTTAAGAAGCACATAAATTCCATCATCGGGCGAAGTACCGTCGCCAAGCTTACCGATATACATTCCGGGACGCTGCCTGATATGCTCATTCCATTCAAGGGTACGTATGGTACTTTCGTTATAATCAACGGTATTCATCGTAAAAAAAATAATTTTTGCAAATGTACGAATACTTTGCCAGAGTAAGAGGGAGCCTGTAATTTATTTATCAACAATGGAAGGTTATTAAGATGGAGATGGAGAGAATAAGGGATTAGGAGGTTAGGAGATTAGGAGGTTAGGAGGTTAGGAGATTAGGAGGTTAGGAGGTTAGGAGATTAGGAGGTTAGGAG
>CAZMPB010000058.1:0-6958 GCA_964567775.1 uncultured Bacteroidales bacterium | reverse complement strand
GTTAGGAGATTAGGAGGTTAGGATATTAGGAGATTAGGAGGTTAGGTGATTAGGTGATTAGGTGATTAGGAGGTTAGGAGGCTTGGGTCTTGAGACTTGGGATTTGGGATTTGGGACTTGGGGCTTGAGCCTTGGGGCTTATAATTTGGGTCTTGGGACTTTGACCTGGGATAATAAATATTTCTACCTTTGCACAAATCCCAGCCGATGTTGTTTGAGGACATATATTACACTATTGCTTCCACTTCCGAAAGCGTTTTCCGCGACCGCGGCAGCAGGTTTATCGGACTGGCTGTTCCTGTGAGCAACGAGCAGGAAATGAAACTCGAACTGGAGAAAATCAAAAAAAAATATTTTGATGCTACCCATCATTGTTATGCTTTTCGCCTGGGTTATGATAAGACCGTGTTCCGTTTCAACGACGACGGCGAACCATCCGGAACTGCCGGCAGGCCTATCTTCGGACAGATCCAGTCCAAAGACCTTACGAACTTGTTGGTAGTGGTGGTCAGGTATTATGGCGGAACCAAATTGGGTGTCAGCGGACTGATCAACGCCTACAAAACAGCCGCGAAAGAAGCTCTTGAAGGTAACACCATCATTGAAAAAACGGTTAATGATGTCTACGTAGTCCTGTTTACCTACGAGCAGATGAATGATGTGATGCGAATCCTGAAAGACGAACATATAAAGCAGCTTTCGCAGAATTTTGATCTTAACTGCAAAATTGAATTTTCTGTGAGGAAATTATATGCAGGGAAAATCTATGAAAAACTCAGCCTGATCAAAGGCGTGGTCGTGTTTTTTATAAGGACAGAATAATTATTTTAACTGCTTGTCCACAACAGGCAAGTCGAAATAAAAAACAGATTTAGAATATGAAAATAAAAGTTAAACGAAAAACGGATTTTCAAGAATTTTCTGTTCATTATTTCGATATTAATGCTTGCTATCATTGTCCTATTTGTATAAATGGGCGAAAACTGATGTTTTGTTTGCTGAAGTAATCCGGAAAATATTTTTTATGACCTTTCAATGTAAGTTGCTTATTGTGGACAAGCAGTTTATTTTATTTAAATTTAAAAAACCACCTTCTTTGAAGGTGGTAATGTAATTATTTGCTTTGCAGTTAAAATTATATATTTGTGGTATGGGCAAATATAGAAAATTAACTCATGTAGTTTACAAGTGTGATTATCATATAGTTTTCACACCAAAGTATAGATATCGCATCTTAACAGGAGAAATATCGACAAATATACAGCAAGACATACGATTAATTTGTCAATGGAAAGATGTAGAAATCGATGAACTGAACGTGCGCTTGGATCATGTCCATGTAATAGTTTCAATACCCCCCAGATTATCGGTGTCAGATTTCATGGGGATATTAAAAGGAAAAACGGCAATAAAAATGTTCAAAAGCTATCCGAATTTGAAGAAGAAGCCATATTGGGGCAATCACTTCTGGTCAAGAGGATATTTTGTGAACACGGTGGGTATAGACGAAGATATGATCCGTCGATACGTCAAGTATCAAGAAGAAGAAGAAAGAAAAGATGAGAAAGAACGCTCTGACTTTACCCTCTTTTAGAGGGTTGTTTTATTAAAGCCACCGTCTCTGACGGTGGTTGTTTACTTACCCCTTTTTTCTTAAAATCCGAAAATAATAAAATTTCATATTTTTGTTATTTTGATGTAAATAATTTGTAATTTTGAGGAAACGATTACAAATATTTGAAAAGCACGGTTGTGAATATAAAGAAAATGTACGCTAATTTTGTTCATAAAGTAAATCGTTAGCGGTCATGCTGTGACAGTGAAACATTCAACTGACAGATATTGCAAGAAACAGTTTTTAAATCAACCCCCCAAATATAGACTTATAAAAAGAAAAAAGCTTAATTTTGCCTATTGACTATATATAGAGAATATGATAAAATCAATTCAAATCAAAAACTTCAAATCAGTTGTTGACTTGTCTTTTGACTTAGGAACATTCAATGTTTTGATTGGTGAAAATGGATGTGGTAAATCCAACATTTTAGAAGCAGTTGCTTTCGGTGCTGCAGCAAGCAATGATAAACTTGACTACGAGTATTTTGGTAACAGAGGAATTAGGGCTACCAATCCAGAATTTATGTATTCAGCATTCAGCAATGGAAAGAAGAAAAAATCAGTTGAAATCGATATCACCACTCACGAAAGAGTTTACCCTTATTACTTGGTTAGTGACCCTACTAACCCTAAAAAATGGATAAACAAAAACAAAGAAATTGCCTTAAAAGAAATGGATAGAATTTTTAAGGCAATATACCTTGAAGAAGATGAAAAAAAGAGAAAAAAAGTTTTAGAAGAATTAAGTGACGGCAAGGACGAAATATTGATGATTTCCGAATTTTTGAAACCATACAGAAAAGAAAGCGATTACAAAGAGTTTTTTGGAAATTTATACCCAACAATTTTAGAGAAAGCCTTTTCCTCCAAAGAGATTTCCGATTACACTATTTATTCCCCTGAACCAAGCCATTTAAGAAAAACAGAAGAAACTGCTCCTATTTACCCTTTAGGAAACAAAGGCGAGGGGCTATTCCAATTTTTAAAAGAACTTGCTTTTAATAAGAAAAACAATAAAACGCTAAATGAAATAAAACACAATCTCATACTACTTGACTGGTATGAAGATTTTGATTTACCTGAGAATTTAATGAAGAATGAATTTTCTCTAAAGATAAAAGACAAGTATCTCTATGAGAATCTTAAACATTTTGATCAGCGTAGCACAAATGAAGGTTTTTTATATTTGTTATTTTACTCTACTCTTTTCATTGCCAAATCGACTCCATCTTTTTTTGCAATCGACAACATTGACGCGTCCTTTAATCCTAAGCTATGTATGCAGTTGACAAGGAGTTTAACGGAATTGACGAAGAAGCACAAAAAGCAAGTTATAGTTACAACACAAAACCCTGCCATACTTGACGGATTGAATTTGAAAGATGATAATCATCGGTTATTCGTAATAAGTAGAAACAGTGCTGGACATACAAGAGCAGAAAGAATCTATTACGATGAAAACAGGACAATGAAACTTTCTGAAGTATGGACTAAAGGGTTTATTGGCGGGCTCCCTGAAAACTTCTAATGTTTTAGATTATGAGAATTTCATTAGCAACTGAAGGTAAGTCCGAACATTGGATAATCAGACATCTTATTGAAAAATATTTAAAGGGAACTGAAGTCTTTTTTAGACAAGTTCAACCTCAAATTTTTGACGACACACAGGATTCAATAGGCGGATGGCTTGAGATAATAAAGTTTTGTGCCAGAACTGATGATATTAGGTCTGCCCTGGTAGACACTGACTACTTGATAATACAGATTGATACCGATGAATCGCAAAATATTCGTTTTGGTGTTAGTCATACAAAACAGGGTAATGTTACAAAAACTTACGAAGAATTGTATGAAGAAGTGGTTGAAAAACTAAAGAGTTTAATAAACCCCGAGATACTTGAAGAATATGGTGATAAAATTGTTTTTGCTATTTGTATTCATACAATTGAATGCTGGCTTCTTTCAATTTATTTAACAAATAGCCACAAATCGGACACGCGAAATTGTCTGGCAACCCTTAATACAGAACTTAGAAGAAAAAATTTGGATGTAGTTCCTCCAAAGAAACAAAAAGAAAAAAGAAAAATTGCTTACGAATCTATTTTACGAAATTGGAGACAAAGGCAAGAAATTAAAAAATCAGCAAAACATAATATTGGTTTCAAGAAATTTGTTGACTCTTTAGACACAATAAAAGTTGATGCGCAATAAATTCTCATTACCGCAACAGAAACTATAAGACTATAGACAGACATCAGTATAGCTTATCACTTGCCAGTTGCCATAAAATTTCATATTTTTGTTATTTCGATATAAATTATTTTTAATTTTGAGGAAACGATTACAAATATTTGAAAAGCACCGTTGTGAATATAACGAAAGTGAATGCTGCTTTGGTTTGTAAAGCCAAACGTTACCAACAATGCTCACTGAATTCCCAACAAATAAAATTACCGGAGAAATCAGATTAACATAAATATTGAAAATGGTTTATTGATAAGCAAATTTATTGCTAGTGAAATGTCACAAATTACAAACGAAATATTTGGTTCTTATTTTGATTGCCCATATAAATCATCTTTATTAACAAAACAGATTAAAGGAGAAAAACATGAGTTGGAGGAATTCATATATAATAAAATTCAACAGGTAAAAAATACATTTATTAGTAAGATCAATGGTAGTTTGTATCAAAACAACTTTAATATTATTTCTGTTGAAATTCTTAAAAAGGAATATGATTATATATTTGATGCAAGGCTTATTACAGAAGAAATAGACTTTAGTTGTGACTATCTTGAAAAAGTAGAATCACCAAGTAAATTGGGTAATTATTCCTATACTCCAATAATCGTAATTCCGGACAGGAGGAATATTCCATCAAAAAGTAAAATTTTAATCTCAGGATTAGTCAGTCTTTTAAATAATATACAAGATAGTCAAACAGATAAGGGAATTTTATTACATACAAATAATAGCACAACATATGTAAAATCTGCCATCTTCATCAAGGAATATTTCAAAACACTGAAACTTATTAAATCAAATACTTCTCCAACGATTTATTTAAATAAAAACTGCAACGTCTGTGAATTTTATATGCACTGTTATGAAAAGGCATTGCAGGATAACAATTTAAGTTTACTTAGAGGCATTCCCAAAAAGGTAATAACAACTTTAAATAAAAAAGGAATATTCACAATTCATCAATATTCTTTCATCTTCAAACCTAAGAAAAAGCAAAAATATATTGGAGGAGCAAAATTAGAATACGCATTAAAAGCTTTGGCATTACGAGAAAAGAAAACATACATCAATATTATTCCTGAACTACCAAAAAATGAAACCAAAATATATGTAGATATCGAAGGGTTAAATGATGAAAGTTTTTATTATTTAATCGGTGTAGTTGTAGAATATAACGATCAAGTTGAAAATTATACTTTTTGGTCAGACCATCCTAATAATGTTGAAACTGCATTTATTGCATTTTTAAATATTTTTAAAAATATTTCGGATTATGTTGTATATCATTATGGCAGTTATGAGATAAGTGCAATAAAAAAGCTTAACAAACAATTTAACAATAAATATTCTGACCAGATTGAATCGATAATTAAAAATTCATTTAATATCTTATCACTTTTTTCCTCACATATCTATCCTCCAACTTATGCAAATGGATTAAAAGAAATTGCTAATTGCATTGGATTTAAGTGGACATCTGATAATGCTTTCGGTCTCCAAAGTATTGTTTGGAGAAAGAAATGGGAATTGAACAAGGATGAGGCCTTTAAGCAATTATTGATAACTTATAATCAGGAAGATTGTTTTGCATTAAAATTTGTAACAGATTGGATTAACAAAATTGAAATTAGCAACTGTGAAAATTGCATAAATGTAAATTCTATCAAAATTGAAACTCATTTGAAATGGGGCAAGCAGAAATTTTTAATTCCTGAACTGGAGACAATTAATGACTATTCCTATTTTGATTATCAAAGAAGTAAAATATTCCTTAGAACAATTAAAAGCATACAAAAAGCGAAAAAAAGAAAACAAAAAGTAAGAAAAATAGAAGACAAAGTAAATAAAGAAATTTATCATATTCCTGTGAATTGCCCAAAATGTGACAATAATGAGTTTTATACTCATAATAACAGAATTCGAGCCCTTGTCATTGATATAAAATTTACAGAAAATGGAATAAAAAAATGGGTTATTCAATTACCTTCAAGTTCTTATGAATGCAGTAATTGTAATTTTATATTTGGTTTTAATAAATATGGACGAAATCTAATGATATGGGTAGTTAACCAATACGTTACATATTTGACTGGCATACCCAAAATTGTAAACATGCTCCAAGAATATTTTAATATTAAGGTTGACGAAAATTATTTATATAATTTTAAAACTGACCTAGCAAAGGAGTATATCACAACATATAATGAAATAAAAAAAACAATTATTTCCGGAAATTTAATACATATAGATGAAAGTAAAACTCCTGTAAAAGGAATATCCAATGGCTATGTATGGGTTTTAACTAATATGGATACTGTTTATTACTTTTATACTCATAACAGAGAAGCTGGATTTCTAATAGATATGTTTAAAGATTTTATGGGAGTTTTAGTATCTGATTTTTTTGCCGGGTATTATGCCTTATCATGTCAACAACAGAAATGTTTAGTGCATTTAATTAGGGACTTGAATAATGATTTGCTAATAAACCAGTTTAACATAGAATATAAGGAATTCGTTGTGTCATTTGGAAAACTTTTAAAAATGATTATTGAGACTACTGATAAGCATGGTTTACAAAAAAAATATCTTCAAAAACATCAAAAAGACATCGATGAATTTTATGAAAAAGTCATAAACCAAGAATATGAAACCGACCTTACAATAGCGTATAAAAAAAGATTCATTCGAAATAAGGCTAAATTATTTACTTTTATCAATTATGACAATGTCCCTTGGAACAATAATAACGCAGAGAACGCAATAAAACCATTAGCAAAATATAGATCCCGAGCAAAAGGGATATTAAATGAAAAAGGATTAAAAGATTATCTGATTTTATTGAGTATTCAGCAAACTTGTAAATATAGAGGAATAAGTTTTTTAGAGTTTTTAAAATCCAAGAAAAAAAGTTTTAAGGACTATGATTAAATTTAAAGTATTTTTACAAGTAAACTTTAAAAGCTATTTGGGGGCCAATAACAGTTTTATAAATCAAATTTTGTGGCTTATTACTTTTTGTTCGGCCTTTATTAGTACTTTTTAGTCCCTCAGTATGTTTTATCTTGCCCCAAAAAAAATAACTAAATTTAAG
>CAZMPB010000057.1:0-16995 GCA_964567775.1 uncultured Bacteroidales bacterium | reverse complement strand
ATGCCCCCCATGGGAATGCTGCACATCATCAACGGTTACAGAATGGGTCGTTACATCTTCAGTTACCTCGGCTCCAATTAGCCTTACAGCCGTTGTCGAGAACGAAACATGCGCGGGACAAAACAATGGTTCTATTACCCTGACCATTAATGGGGGATCAAATCCAATAACCATTGCATGGGGCGGAGGACAAAACACGCCATCCCTTACCGGCCTTGCTTCAGGCACTTACAGTGTTACAGTTACCGATGCAAATAACTGCCAGGCCACGGGGACATACACCATCACAACAAACCCGGTGCCTACAGTTACCGTTCCTGCCCCTATTATCGTTTGTAATAATGCGGTCATACCTGCCACCAACTTTACGAGCACGCCGGCGGGAGGCACTTTTACCTGGACAAATTCAAATACTTCCGTTGGGTTGGCTGCCAGCGGAACCGGTGATGTTCCTTCGTTCACAGCTATCAATAATGGTAGTTTTCCGACATATACTACCATTACGGTTACTGCTACTGTCAGCAATTGTGTAAGTTTACCAACGCCATATAACATAACAATACATCCGATTCCGGCTGTTTCTGTTCCGGCTAATATTACCGTTTGCAACAACGGCGTTGTTCCGGCAAGTACCTTTACAAGCGTAACACCAGGAGCTACTTTTACCTGGACAAATTCCAATACAGCCATAGGTTTAGCCGCCAGCGGATCCGGCGACATCGCATCGTTTACGGCTACCAATACCGGAACAAGCCCGATATCTGCAACTATTACGGTAACTCCTACTGCAAACAACTGTGTGGGAAATAGTTCAACATATAACATTACTGTTAATCCAACGCCCACCGTTAATGTACCGTCTGATGTGGTAATATGCAACGGATTTAACATACCCGCTGCCATCTTTACAAGCCCAACAAACGGAACTACCTATGCCTGGACAAATTCAAACACAAGCATAGGCCTTGCAGCAAGTGGCACAGGCGACATTGCCGGGTTTACTGCATCCAATACCGGAAGCACTACGATTACTGCCACTATCTCAGTTGTACCTACTGCCAACACTTGTGTCGGACCTGCATCAACATATACTATTACAGTAAATCCGACACCAACCGTGCTTGTTCCGGCAGATATCACTGTTTGTCCGGCCATAGTCGTTCCGGGAGATACATTCTCCAGTCCGACACCCGGAAGTACTTTTGCCTGGACAAACTCAAATCCGACTATTGGCCTGGCAGCAAGCGGCACAGGCAACCCACCTTCATTTACATCAATTAATACAGGCATTGTTCCACAAATAGCAACAATATCAGTTACTCCTTCAGCGAATAATTGCACCGGCATTCCTTCTACCTATATAATTACTGTTAACCCCTTACCGGTATTAAGTTTCGGGCCTTTACCCTTAATATGCCCCAGTTCGCCTGTATTGCCATTAAACCAAGCCACACCTGCCGGAGGCACCTATTACGGCCCGGGTGTTACCAATGACAGTCTTGATCCCTTTATCGCCGGCGTTGGAACTCATGTCGTAAAATACATCTATACCGATCCTAATACCGGATGTACAGACTCCATAACCCAAACCATTGTTATTGATGCCGGAATTTTTATCACGGCTACTCCGGCATATGCGTCCATCTGTCCTGAAGATAATATTACGATCACGGCCAGTGGTGCAGATTACTTTTATTCATGGGCGCCCCAACTGGGATTAAATGTCACTTCCGGCCCTGTGGTTATTGCCACTCCTCCGACAAGCATTATTTATACGGTCACCGGTACGAATGCAAATGGATGCAGTGGTTCCACAACGTCTACAATCAACCTCTACGATAACACATTGGTAAGTATCACGGCCACCCCGCCCTGGGGATGCAATCCTGTTAATATTACGATGAATTTTTCACCGTCGAACCTGGTCAGTGACTCTTCCTGGCATTGGGATTTTGGTGATTATTACAGTAATGATAACATCTCGACAGAAAAATTCCCCAGCCATTTTTATCAACATGAAGGAAACTATGTGGTTATTTTCAATGCTGTGGATATCAATGGCTGCGATGTTACCGACAGTCAGCCGTTGGAAGTTTATATAACTCCTACCGCCGATTTTTATTATACGCCGCTTACTGCCTGGACAGATAATCCTATGATTAACTTTTTTGATCTTTCTATGGGTGCAAATTACTGGTCATGGATTTTTGGTGATCCTGCTTCGTATAATGAGAATCTTTCAGATCTTCAGAACCCCTATCATATCTATACTGATTCTGGTACCTATCGCGTACAACTAATTGTTACCAGCAGCCACAACTGTTCAGATACTGCAGAAAAACCGGTAACAATATTACCACAGGTAGTTATTTTTATCCCAAATGCGTTTACACCGAACAGTGATATATGGAATGATGTTTGGAAACCTGTTATTACAGGGATAGATAAGGATTATTACAGATTATATATTTTTGACCGCTGGGGCAGAGAACAATTTTTTACCGAAGATTATGAGCAGGGCTGGGATGGAAAAAATAAAGGCAAAGACTGTGAGTTAGGGGTTTATTTGTATCTGCTTAAATATCAAAGTCTGGCCGGAGAAGAATATAAACTTAAAGGAACTGTTACTTTAGTCAGATAATGATCCGAATAGCATCCTTTAATAAATTTTACAACAAATCGAATCTTATGTGTATTGAATAATAAACATGATTATTTATTATTCTCAAAATATATTTATATAATTATTAATATCTTAAACTAATTGATAATAATTAAAACTAAATTTGTCAAGCAACTATTTGTACTTAATTTTTGTCTAATTTACGTTGAACCATAACCATTTTAAAAAATACTGGTATGAAAAAGTCATTCTTCTGTATTGTTTTGATTTTATTTTCCCTTGTCCTTAGTTCGACAGCGTTTGCACAAGTTAATGATAACACTTTTAACAACAATCATTATGTTTCGGAAGCTGTTGTGGTATATTTCAGAATCAGCGGGTTGAACAAACCGGAAGACGCCACTCTTATTGATAAAGTATTAATAAAAACAGGGCTGGTTGTTTCAGCCAAAACAAATTTTTCGGATGGGATCTGTAAAGTTGAAATTAAAGATGTGAGAAATACAGACAAAATAAATGAGCACATCCGTTCCACCTGGAAACAAATCGGCAACGAGATTTTTGTTGAACAAATTGACCCACTGGAAAGCAAATAAAATAACAATTTTTATAAAAAATTTATGAAAAATTTCAGGACAATAAACTTCCACAAACCGATTCAAATCCTTTTCCTGATTGTATTTATGTTGGTCTCATACAGTGTTGCAAAAGCCCAACCAGTAAATGATGAATGCAGCGGTGCTATCGGGGTCACTGCAAGTGCATCGTGCTCCTATACCACCTATACGAATACAGGAGCGACGTATTCTGCAACCGCTCCCTTGCCTGCTTGTGCAAGCTATACTACCGCCGCTGCTGATGTCTGGTTTAAAGTGATTGTACCTGCCAGTGGAGCCTTATGCTTTGACACGCAGACGGGCGTCATCACCAATGGTGGTATGGCTATCTACTCGGGAAGTTGTGGGGCGCTAACCCTGATTGAATGTGATGATAACGACAGCCCTAACGGGTCCATGCCCATGATCTATCGATGGGGCCTTACACCAGGATCTACTATTTTTATTAGATTCTGGGAGTATGGTGGCGGAACTTATGGGACATTCGGCCTTTGTGTTTATACCGTAACAGGGCCTCCTGCGTGTGCATCAAACCCGGTAGCGGGAGATTATTGTTCAACTGCAGTTCCAATCTGTAACCTGAACGGATACTGCGGCAATACCAGTGCTACCTATACGCCAACGGTCAGTCCGACAAACTCCGCTGATGAAGACAACACTCCTTTGGGAAACGTGTTCTGTGGCTCAATAGAAAATAACTCCTGGCTCTCTTTTGTCGCTGATTCCACGACTTCAGTATTAAACGTTTTTGTCTCGAATTGTTCAACCACTGCCGGTATTCAAATGCAGGTATATACCACTACAGACTGCTACAATTTCACGGCTGTTTCCAACTGCTGGAACCCGGCTTCCGTGGTGAGCGGTACTGTTACATCTACAGGGCTTATCGTGGGACAGACCTATTATCTTATGATCGACGGAAACGCGGGCTGTGTATGTGATTATATTATTTCTGCCGGCGCCGGTGTTTCCTCAGCATTAAATGCAGGACCGGATGTTTCCATTTGTACGGGCCAGAGTACGACTTTACAAGGTACAGGAGCTTTAACCTATTCATGGTCACCATCTACAGGACTTTCCGATACTACTATTGCCAACCCTGTAGCTACACCCAGTGTAACCACAACTTATACCCTCACCGGTACGAGTACAAATACTAACTGCCCCGCAACAGATGAAGTAACAGTGACCGTAAACCCTTATCCTACTTCCGATTTCACTATCTCATCACCAAACTGCGATGATAATACTGCCACGATCACATACACCGGTACCGCCGATGCCAATGCTACATATACATGGAATTTTTCGGGAGGAACTGCCAATCCTGGTGCAGGACAAGGGCCTCATCAGGTAACCTGGTCTTCGCCAGGAAATTATAACATTACGCTTATCGTTACAGCGAACAACTGCGCCTCTGCACAAACGTTAAATAATGCGATGGTCAGTGATATAGGCACAGATCCATCTGAGTTTACCGATGTTATATGCTATGGCGAAAATAACGGGACAGCTACAGTATATCCTGTCGGAGGATCAACGCCATATTCCTATCTATGGAGCACCACTCCTTCTCAGACAACACCTACGGCAACCAATCTCCCTCCGGGAGCCTACTTTGTTACTGTTACCGACAATATTGGCTGCCTAACCTACGACACAGTTTTTATCAATCAGCCTGATTCACTATCACTATCGGTAACTTTTGAAAATGAAAGTTGTTTATATAATAATGACGGCGCTATAAGTATCACCGTAAGCGGTGGAATCCCGCCCTATCAGTATCAATGGACAGGCACACCACTGCAGACACCCGACCTGACCAATCTTGCTGCCGGCAATTATTCTGTTACCGTTACCGATTCGAACAACTGTACCCTGGCCCGCACCATTCCCATTCTTACGGAATCCCCCATTCATGTAGGATTTATTGTAAGCCCTAATGATTCAATTTTGATAGATAACGTCTTCGACTTTACTTTTACCGGCAACGGAGCCTTTGAATATAACTGGGATTTTGGTGATGGCACCACGTCAACTTTCACAAACCCGACTCATCAGTATGCCTCTGGAGGAGAATATACTGTCTGGCTTGTTATCAGCACTGGTGATCCGGATGATTGCCGGGATTCGATGGAAATGAAAGTCTGGGTATTTTTGCCCCCGATCGTAAACATACCTAACATTTTCACACCCAACGGGGATGGTGTGAATGAAACTTTCAAGGTGGATGTAAAACCCGAAAGTATTAAAAGTGAAGAAATGTCAATTTACAACCGTTGGGGGAAAAAGATATTCTCATGGAATGAAATAGGCGGCGAATGGGACGGAGGAAATAATGCTGATGGTGTATATTATTATATTTATATTTCTGCAGGCAAGTTTGACGGCAAGGAGATTTTGCGCAGCGGCACTGTTACTTTAATGCGATAGTAATTAAAGTTTGTTCATAATGTTCGATTTCATCATTTTTCTTGACTTTCAAATTAGTCATCCGCCAGTTGGCAGACTCCTGTTTTTCAGGCCTTCGAAGCATAGAATTATAACATTTTAAATCAAAATCAAGACTTTATGGACAGACACTGATTTCAGATGTACTCTTTGTTTTTCTAGTAAAATACCTTTAATTGTATCCATGTTTTAATTATTCTAATAAATAATTGGTGAAAATAGCAGCCGACATACTCAAACTCATCGGGAATACCCCTTTGGTCAGACTGAATAAATTCGGTGAACATTGCCATGCGGAGATATACGGAAAATTGGAGTTTTTCAACCCGGCTTCCTCCGTGAAAGACAGAATTGCCCTTGCCATGATTGAAGACGGAGAAAGGAAGGGTAAGATCATAAAAGAGACCATCATTATTGAACCCACCAGCGGGAACACCGGCATCGGACTTGCTATGGTTTGTGCCGTGAAAGGATACCGCCTGATCCTTGTCATGCCTGAAAACATGAGCATTGAGCGCCTAAACATACTGAAAGGCTTCGGAGCTGACATCATACTCACCTCTGCATCAGAAGGTATGAAAGGCGCCATAAAAAAAGCCGGAGAACTGCTTAAAGATTTTGCCTCCGCCTTCATGCCTATGCAATTTGAAAATGAAGCCAATCCTGATATACATCGCAAAACTACCTCGGAAGAAATATGGACGGATACAGACGGAAAAATTGATATTTTTGTTTCAGGCGTGGGCACAGGAGGAACGATTACCGGCGTGGGAGAAGTATTAAAACAAAGAAAAACCGGCCTGCAAGCGATAGCGGTTGAACCTGCTGACTCCCCTGTTCTATCAGGTGGGACACCCGCCCCACATAAAATACAGGGAATTGGTGCGGGATTTATACCCCAAATCCTGAACAAAAAAATTATTGATGAGATTATCACTGTTACAAATTCCGATGCTATTGAAACGGCCAGAAAACTCATCAGGGAAGAAGGAATTTTATGCGGCATATCATCAGGAGCAAATGCCTGGGCCGCAAAGCAGGTAGGCATGAGACCCGAAAACAAAAATAAAACCATCGTATTTATGGTTTGCGACACCGCTGAAAGATATCTTAGTACTGACCTGTATAAATTTGAATAGATGATAAACAAAACGGATAAAAAAAATATTATTGATACTATCGTTCAGGAATTTGGCACACAAGATGTGTCCGGTGTTTTACAGCACCGTTCTGCACACGACATGCCGATGCCCTCCATCGAAAGCCTGAACGAAATCATGGAATTACTAAAAAAGGTTTTATTTCCCGGCTTTTTCGGACATTCCGAAGTAAGCCCCGAAACCATGAATTATTATGTAGGAGCAAATCTTGACAATGTGTACCGTCTATTGTCGGAACAGATAAAAAGAGGTTTTTGTTTTGAATGCAGCGACGAAAACAAGCTCTGCAACGAATGTGAAACCAGAGCCAAAGATGTTGCCCTTAAATTTTTATCTTCATTACCGAAAATTAAACATTTGCTGTCGACCGATGTTATCGCGGCTTTTAACGGAGACCCCGCTGCCAAGAATTACGGAGAAGCCATTTTTTGTTATCCGAGCATTTCGGCATTGACCTATTACCGGATTGCCAATGAATTGCTCAGACTTGACGTGCCGCTGATCCCGAGAATTATCACAGAAATGTCGCATTCACTTACAGGTATTGATATACATCCGGGAGCTACTATCGGGGAATATTTTTTTATTGACCACGGGACTGGTGTCGTCATCGGGGAAACCACTATTATTGGAAATAATGTCAGGCTGTATCAAGGTGTTACCCTTGGCGCGAAGAGTTTCCCTCTGGATGAAAACGGCAAACCTATTAAGGGAATAGCGAGACATCCTGTAGTTGAAGATGATGTAATTATTTACTCAAACTCCACTATCCTGGGACGCATTACGATCGGCAAAGGAGCTGTCATTGGCGGTAACCAATGGATCACACACGATGTGCCTTCCGCAACAAAGGCTAATGGATAAAAAAATTATCAATATTTTGGTAAAAAAGGAAAACTTAATGAAACACGTAATATCAGGGATTTTAATAATGTCGCCCACTAACGGGGCTTGATTTTGCATGTGATGATTTTTTTACCATAATTTCGCCTCTACGAGGCTGGAAAAAGTGCCATTCCAGAGACTTTTAGGATAGGTACAAAATTATAAATAAACAGGAGTTTACCGGACAATAATGAATAAAAAAATATCATATTTGAAAAAAAAAGAAAAACTTAGTGAAACAATTAATATCAAGGCTTTTTATAATGTCGCCTCCCGACCTACCGAATCTACGTGTAAGGAACAAGTGCGTGTATGGGACAGGTAAGGTGCAGGACAGGCTCTAACGAGGCTGGAAGACGCGCCGTTCCAGAGGGATGCTTGCGGAATAGGCACAAAATTAAATAACCGGACAATAATGAATAAACCATAAAAAAATAAACATCATGCGAACAAAAGTTTTATACGAAGACATTGAAAAGATAGAAAAGATCATGGATAAATGCGATGCCTGCTATGTGGGCATGGCCGATGAAAACAACCAGCCTTATGTGGTACCGTTCAATTTCGGATATAAAGACAAATGTATCTACCTGCATTCAGGACAACACGGGAAAAAGATGGATATTTTACGGAAAAACAATAAGGTCTGCGTTTCATTCAGCACCGACCATCAGATAGCTTACCAGCACCCCGATGTGGCATGCAGTTACCTGCTCAAATACCGTAGCGTGCAGGCGTTTGGGCATGTGGAATTTATTGAGGATCCTGAAGAAAAAGTTAAGGCCCTGAATATAATCATGCAAAAATATACAGGACGCGATTTTAAATACGGCGCTCCTGCTGTCAGGGAAGTTGCGACATACAAAGTGGTGATCGACAAGATTTATGGGAAAGAGTTTGGGTATTGAGGTTAAAGACCCAAGTCCCAAATTTCAAGGCCCAAGAACCAAATCTCAAATTCCAAGAACCAAGAATCAAAAACCAAGAACCAAATTCCAAGGTTACAAGGTTACAAGGTTACAAGATTTTTAACCATGGAGACACGGATCAGCCGCGGCGGACACGGAGTTCCACGAAGGCAAAAAATAAAAGCCTGCCGTGTGGGGCAAAGCTTTTATTTTTAGGTACCATGTTAGAAATCGAAAAACCAGACTATTTTTTTACTAATTTTAAAATCCTTATCAAGTTCTGATTTAATAGTTCAATATAATGGTCTTCTAATATTCCTATTCGCCCAATTATCAATTCTTTATCAAGGGTAGCTATTTTATTTAATCTTATCAATGATACTTTTTTCAGTCCGTTAAAATCTGAAGGTTGAACAGAAATATCAAACTCAGAATACCATTTTATTTGAGTTGTAATAAAACAAACCGTCACATCTTCTTCCGAATCAATTAATACAATAGCAGGTCGGTATTTGCCACCAGATAAGTTGGTAAAAGGAAAAGGAATCAAAACAATATCACCTTTGTTCATTTATATTTTTCTTTAATATCTTTAACCGTATAAATGTCTTCCTCATTATTAAGAAAATCAAATGATTTGGAATCAGAAGTTAGTTTTTGTATTCCCTCCTGAATAATTTTATCGTCAATTTTACTTAAAATAAAATCAGCAAAATCGTCAACCTCCTTGATTTTTATATCAGGTAAGCGGTTAATTTTTTTAATGACATTATTTATTAGAACTTGCCTGTTCATGATAATTTGTTTTTACAAAGATACAAAATTCATAAATAAATTGCAAAAAGTGGGTGATACTTGATTTAAACGTTTTAAGTAAATAGGCCTGCCTGGCAGAGTATTAGCAGTCAATGGGTTAAACAAATAGTATTGTAGTGCAAAACCAATTGGTGTATTATAATGAGGAAAAAGACCCAAGTCCCAAATTTCAAGACCCAAGTTCCAAGTCCCAAGAACCAAGAACCAAGAACCAAATTCCAAGGGTACAAGGTTTTTAACCACGGAGACACTCCCATAGCAATCGGGAGAACATGGAGTTACACGAAGGCAAATGACTATTGACTTGATGACCTGATAAACTTGGGAGTTAGAACTTTTTACTAATCAGGCTAATTCAACCTAAAAAATCGTTTACGGGAAAGGACTTTTGAAGAGAATAAAGGGAATAATAATCCCATCATAAATCCCATAAAAATCCCGAGTAAATATCCGCAAAATACATCTGCAAACCGTTGTGCTTAATTGTATTTTTATGACAGTTGTAAATTAAAATAAAAATTTCTTATCTTTGAAATAAAAAAGAATGGAAAGTAAAATTAAATATTGGCTTGAGTCATCAGAATATGATATAGAAACAGCAGATGCAATGTATCAAAGCAAGAGATATTTGTATGTTGGTTTCATGTGTCATCAAGTGATAGAAAAGCTATTTAAAGCATATTTTGTGAAAATAAAATTAGACAATGCACCATTTTCGCACAGTTTATCGTATTTAGCTAAGAAGGGCGATTTTTATGAGTCGTTTTCTGATGAGCAAAAAGAATTTATTGACCAAGTTGAACCATTAAACATTGAAGCACGATATCCATCTCATAAAGAGAGATTGTTGAAAAGTTTGACAGATAGTAAATGTATTGAAATTATTGAGAAAACTAAAGAATTAAAAAAATGGATAGAGGAGAAGCTATAAACAAGGTAAAAGAGTATAGTCTTTTATTGAAGAATTATCTTCAATTTGACAAGGTTTATCTTTTTGGCTCATACGCAAATAATACATTTAGAGATGATAGTGATATCGATGTTGCTGTCGTTGTAAATCATATAGACGATGACTATTTTGCGACAACACCATTGTTGTGGAAACTTAGACGACAAATTGATGACAGAATAGAACCGATACTAATAGAAAAAGATTATGATGATGCTGGATTTTTATCTGAAATACAAAAATTCGGAATCGAAATAGTATAAATTCTAAAATAACTAAGCACACACAATTTGTTTAAGCAATGGGGGTATCGTGCATTTGGAAAAATTCAAAACAATTTATTAATTATATCTCGTGTGAAAGTGAAGTTCGTTTTTAAATCCCCACAAAAAAAACGACAGCAATATTCTGCCTGTTACTACATCCCATTGCCATCTTCAACATCCGGTTTCCCAGCAAAAGCTTAATAAATCAGATAATCTTTGTAGCGACCTTCATCGCGACTCTATTACTCAAAACTTTAACTAATCAGCCTAATTCAATCTAAAAAACCGCTTACGGGAAAGCACTTTTGAAGAGAATAAATGGAATAACAAACCTATTAAAAATCCTATAAGAACACCTAATACAGCTCCGCAAAAAAGATCCGCAGGGTAATGCACCCCGAGGTATAAGCGGCTGTAGGCAATAATGGCCGCCCACATGAAAATTAAAGGAACAAAAAAACGTATTTTCTTGAAAAAGATCACCGATAGAAATGTGGCTAATCCGAAATAATTAGCCGCGTGCGATGAAACAAAACCATAATCGCCACCACAATAACCATTGATAATATTCACCTGCATCAGTATTTCAGGATTATGGCATGGACGAAGGCGCATAAACACATCTTTGAACAGATGTACCGAACTCTGATCGGTCAGTGTTATGGAAATGGCTGTGAAAACAAGGACAAAAATTGCCTGCCAGCGGTAGGCCTTTATAACAAGATAAAGTAAGATAATGTAGACAGGCATCCAAACCACAGGGTTTGTTGCCCACCAGAACACAAAATCGAAAAAAGGATTACGGAGATCGTTCAAAAATAAAAAAAGTTGAACATCAAAGTTTATAAGTTTGTCGATCATATAACACAATTAATTTTTATCAAAAGTATAAAAGAAGCCCGTAAAAAAATGAAAAATAATTTGGTTTTGTATAAAAACTGTATTACATTTGTTTTCAAACACATAAAATTTACATCTAATTATTATCAAACTTAATCAAGATGAATAATTATGTAGAGAGAGAGAGAGAGAGAGAGAGAGAGAGAGAGTTAAATCCCAACACAAATTTCATAAGGAAGCATTCTGCTTTAAGGAACTCCTTTTCATTAATTTTCTTTTAACGAAAGGAGTTGCCGCCACATAATAAAAAATTATTATTTTTTTGCTTTTGTTTTATGATAAAAAAATTAAAGCACGCCTTGCAAATCTGCGAAAGTGATATAAATTCTTTGAAATTAAATTTAAAAAAAATCGATATGAAAAACATAATTTATTTTCTCGCTTTATGTATTACTATTGTAATAACATCATGTTCTAAGGAAGAAAAAGTTTTTAAGGAAGAAAAATTAATTTCCAATGAAACTACTAACCACTTTATCTAAAAGTGACATTTCCTCCAATACAACATTTTGATTGCGATGCTACGACAGAAGAGGATAATGGGATTCCTGAGCCTTGTAATGGTGCATGTTGCCCTAATGCTGGATGTCCAATGATGGGTTATGATTGTGCAAGTGAAGTTGTAATACATGGAATTCAATGCCCAATTGACGCATATAACTATTCTGCGGATGTTTTAGATTATTATATTGCAAATTCCAGCACTGCGGAGTTTTTCTGTGATGAAGATAATTTGGGACATATTGAAAATTTAATGCCTGAATTACTCACTACAGAAGCTGTAAACATATTATCAGATCTTAAACAAGGCACCACTACATTAGACAAATGGGCGTATTGGGATGAAACAAATGAATATAATATCTATTTTTATAGAATTTTCAAAACAGAATAGATGAAAGCCCTATATATAAAAAATTAAATTTGTTCTGGATTTTTGCAAGAAAATCCGGAACAAATTTTTAAATAAATGACAAATGACAACAATTAAAACGCAATTTAATTACCTCCTCGTTTTTTTTCTATTGTTTATTTCATGCAATAGTAAAGTTAATAACATCGAAATAAAACTAAAAAGAACCATATCCCTTTCAAATAATAGTGGAGAAAGGTTTTATCTCAGGAAAAGTCAATACATTATAGATAACGACAAAGAGTTTTTGGCTTTTATTGATACTGAAAAAAAACAAATAAACTACTATAGTTTAGATGATGGAACCCTTTTTAAACAAATAGAAATTCCACCCCATGAATATATCAGATTTTTTTATCATCACAATTTCGATTCCATTTTTATTTTTTACTTAAAAACAGGGAATAAATTTTGCCATTCGATTATTAAACTTATTGACAGTTCTGGTAAGGTCTTAAATAACTATAACATTAATAAAATATCACAAGTAAAGAGTGTTTTTTTTGATGCATGGCCAAGTTTTCATTATCCAATTGTACTTGAAAAAGGAAAAATCAATTTTAGTGCAAAAACCAGAGAGGAACCTTCACTAATGATGAAATTCGATGATTATATTGACTTTACCTTTAACTTATATGATACCACTCAAATATTAAGGATGACAAAATACCCTGACACATACCGAAAAGGGATTTATTATGGTGATGTAGCTGAAAAACAAGTTAGTCGTACAATAAATAATAAAAAGGAAAAAATATTTTCTTTTCCCATAGATCATAATTTATATATTTATGATTCATCCGGAAATTTTATTAAAAAGGTTAATGCGAAAAGTAAATATATTAATGATTTTATTCCAATACCAGAAAATAATGTCAATAATCTTTCTGCAATAATTACTGCTCAGAATAAAACAGCACTTTATACTGACATTATGTTTGATAAATACCGAAATCTGTATTATAGAATTTCATGGCATGAAGTAACTCCAAAGGAAGAAGGCAAAGTTGCTCAAAGGGCAGATGGTTCATGGTCAATAATAGTTATAGATAATGATTTTACCGTCTTAAGTGAAATATTTTTTCCCGGTAATTTTAATACTAAGACTCCAATTATCACAAAGGAAGGAATAATTTTAGCAACTCCTAATTCCCAAAACAATAACTTAAGACTTGATTTTTATGAAATCAAAAAGTAATTTAACGTTAATCATTCTTTTATTAATATTTTTTTCATGTAAGAATAATCATTCTGTAAGTAATTATGAAAAAGAAACAAGAATTTTTAATAAATATTTAAAAGATGTTTTTTCAGAAACAATACCCTTAGAAAAAAGGATTTTTGTCATTTTACCCTGTATTGGATGTGAAGGTTGTATAAGCAGCATAATAAAAAAGGTTGATAATTGCACTGTCTCTTTAGATTCATTTAATATTAGGCTTGTAACTACAAATGAAACTTTTCTAAAATATTCATCTTCATTAGTAGGTTGTAAAAATCTTTTGGTTGATAAAAAGGGAAGTATTTGTGAATATGAATTCGGATATGGTTATCCTTCAATTTATCAAACTAAAAACGGAGAAATTACTAATATTTTTATTTTAAGCCCTGAAAAAATTAACAAGTCACTTCCTTCACTCAACTGTGAATAAATTCATTGTTATACAGAAAACTTTAAATAAATTTTATTCTTTAGCATTAAGTTGTTCCCAAAGCATATCTTTGAGTTTGGGGATGCCATACAAACTCACCGAAGAAATAAAAACATAAGGAATTTTGGGGAGTTTTTTGTTGAGTTTTTTTATTTGCTCTTCATCAACAATATCACATTTGGTAATAGCAAGCAACCTGCTTTTATCGAGCAATTCCGGGTTGTACTGTTTCAACTCGTTTAACAATATCTCATATTCTTTTTTGATATTGGGAGAGTCAACAGGGACCATGAACAACAGAAGTGAATTTCGTTCAATATGCCTCAGGAATCGCAGCCCGATACCTTTTCCCTCGTGTGCTCCTTCAATAATTCCGGGAATATCAGCCATCACAAACGACTTGTTTTCGTGGTAACTGACAATACCCAGGTTGGGAACGAGTGTGGTAAACGGATAATCCGCTATTTTAGGTTTTGCGGCGGAAACAACAGATAACAAGGTAGATTTGCCGGCATTTGGAAACCCTACCAAACCTACATCAGCGAGAAGTTTCAGTTCAAGGATCTTGTCTCTTTCCTGCCCGGGCTCACCGGGCTGAGCAAAACGCGGGGTCTGAAATGTAGCTGATTTGAAATGCAGGTTTCCTAAGCCTCCCCGGCCTCCCTCAAGCAATATTTTTGTTTCACCATCCTGGGTGATCTCAAAATCCACCTCACCGGTTTCGGCATCACGGGCAATAGTACCTAAGGGAACTTCCACAATAATGTCTTTGCCAAAAGCGCCGGTACTCTGGTTACTGCTCCCACTGACACCGTCCTCAGCATTCAAATGCCGGGTATAACGAAGATGAAGCAAGGTCCAGAGGTGTTTGTTACCCTTCAGGATAATACGGCCGCCCCTGCCCCCATCGCCTCCGTCGGGACCACCTTTGGGTTTGTATTTTTCGCGCCGCAGGTGTGCAGAGCCACTTCCGCCACTACCTGAGCAGCAATGAATTTTTATATAGTCAATAAAATTAGAACCGGACATATCAATTATGAGTTATCAGTGATCAATCCGCCTTGGCGTATCAATTATCAGCCCCAAAGTGGAACCGGTGATTTTTGTATTTGGCAATTTACAATATACAGTGAGCAGGCAAAAAAAAGAATTAATCAGAATTATTTTAAATATATTTATCAATTTCTTTGGAGATGAGTTCAAACACTTCTTCAATAGTACCCATGCCGTTGATAGTTATCAGTTTATTCTGTTTCTGATAATAATTCAGCAGGGGTTTTGTTTGTTCGTGATAGACGGCAATACGTTTCCAAATGATCTCTTCGGTATCGTCAGCACGTCCCGAGCGCTGGCTGCGGTACATGATGCGGTTGAAAGATTCTTTTTCAGTAACATCCAGAAATAATACCATAGCAACCGGACATTCCTTTTTGTTTAATACCTTATCAAGCACATCTGCCTGATTAATCGTCCGGGGAAAACCATCAAAAATAAAACCTTTGGGATTTTTGTGACTGGTGGCCCGGTAATAGAGATTTTTGAATATGACACTGTCGGGCACCAGTAAACCTTTATCAATAAAGGATTTTGCCATCATCCCGATCTGAGATTCTTTTTTAATCTCTTCCCTCATGATGTCACCGGTTGACAAATGTATCAATTGATATTTGTTGATAATATTTTCTGATTGGGTACCCTTTCCGGTTCCCGGCGCTCCGAATAAAATAATGTTTAGCATAAAAAAAGTTTAAGATAAAATTTTATAAATATCAGGCAGATTTCGTCCCTGCCCGTCATAATCCAATCCATATCCCACAATAAAATCATTCGGGATCTTTATTCCGATATAGTCGATATCAATATCTCTTGAAAGCGCATCGGGTTTCAGTAAAAACGTCGCAATACGGACATCTTCGGGTTCAAACTTTTTCAGTTCGTTCAACAAATATTCCATTGTGAGCCCAGAATCAATAATATCTTCCACAATAATGATTTTCCTTCCTTTAATGCTTTCATCCAGGCCTATCAGTTCCCTGACAACATGCGTTGATTCGGTGCCGGTATAAGAAGCCAGTTTCACAAAACTGGTTTCACAATTAAAATCAATTTTTTTCAGAAGGTCCGCGGCAAACATAAAAGATCCGTTGAGTATGATGAGGAATACCGGTTCGCCCCCTGTAAAATCTTTATTAATCTGTGCTGCAACAATGCTGACGGCCTGCTGTATTTTCTCAGCCGGTATTGACAATTCAAAAGTTTTGTCGTGAAGAGTTATAGTTTTCATAAAAACATTTTACATCGCTAAAATACAAAATTCATTTATTTTTTTGACAATATCATAATTATTTTAACTTTGTAAGGATTATTTTTTCATATGAAACCTTTAATAAGCATTATCATGGGCAGTACATCTGACCTTCCGGTGATGGAAGTTGCCGCAAAATTTCTTGATGAAATGCAGGTACCCTTTGAGATGAATGCCTTGTCGGCTCACCGGACCCCGGATGAAGTGGCTGATTTCGCTAAAAATGCCCAAGACCGCGGGATCAAAGTAATTATTGCCGGAGCCGGCATGGCCGCCCATCTGCCGGGTGTGATCGCAGCAATGACACCCCTTCCTGTGATCGGCGTACCTATAAAATCCTCACTTGAAGGATTAGATTCAATTCTGGCCATTTTACAGATGCCTCCCGGTATTCCTGTTGCCTCTGTTGCCTTGAACGGTGCACAGAATGCAGCGATTCTTGCCCTGCAAATTCTTGCTCTCAGTGATGAAACCCTGATGAAAAAAAATCTGGTGTTTAAAGAAAATCTGAAAGCGAAAATTGTCAAAGCAAATGAAGAACTCAGTAAAA
>CAZMPB010000056.1:0-17057 GCA_964567775.1 uncultured Bacteroidales bacterium | reverse complement strand
ATTCCGTTTTTAAGTTTTGGGATCACCGACAACTCGGTGTTTTTTAGTCCCCCGCCATTATGGTTTACTGATTCGGGAAGTATTGTCCTGCATACCAATTTTCAACTTGAGGTATCCGGTGAAAACGTTGTATTGACAACCCCTGTGGGCATAACCGCCGATCAAAAATTCAGCGGCTACATTGCCATCAGCAACTCTCTCGCAAGAATTCCCGATGGTTCGTCTTCATGGTGCATTACCAATAGTCCAACTCCGGGCCAAAGCAATAATGGAAGTACCTGCTATACAGGATATGCCCCGAAGCCGGTGTTTACCCTTGCCCCGGGTTTTTATTCCGGGACACAAAATGTAGGAATTACCGCATCAATAGCGGGTACGGAAATACATTACACGAAAAACGGAAACATTCCGAAGGTCTCCGATCCTTTATACACGGCGCCTATACCGGTTGACGCCACAACAGCCCTGAGGGCAAAATGTTTTGGCCCTTCGGGATACCTGCCCGGAAATACGGCTACCAATACCTATTTAATCAACGAAAACACCGCCCTCACTACTATTTCCCTCAGTTCTGATTCAACCAATCTGTGGGGTGGTACAGGCATATATACCAACTACTCACAGGACTGGGAAAGGGATTGTCATGTGGAGTGTTTTGCACCTATGGGGAATCAGCATTTTGAACTCGATGCAACAATGAGGATCCACGGCGGATATTCAAGCGGCTTCGATCAAAAAAGTTTCCGGATAACCACGAATAACGAGATGGATAGTTCTTTTATCAATTACCAGCTATTTCCCGATAAAGAGCTTACATCTTATTCAAGTTTTCTTCTCAGGAATTCAGGAAACGACTGGTTTTATACTTATTTCAGGGATGCCCTGATGCAAAGACTGGTCCGCAACACGAACTTGGATTTTAGTGCTTACAGACCCTGCATCACTTTTATCAACGGGGTTTACTGGGGCATTTATAATATCAGGGAAAAGCCCGACAAGAATTTTGTTGAGGACAACCGGGGAATTGATAACGATAGTATTGATATAGTCAGAAATAATTATAATACACCCGTATTGGTAGAAGACGGGACAATGGATGCCTACAACAATACGTATAACTTCATTGTCAACAATGATATTTCCATCCCTGCCAATTATGAGGTGGTAAAATCAATGATAGATATTAAAAATTATGCGGATTATTTTATTGCAGAAACCTATTATATCAATGATGACTGGATAGGATACTGCATCAATAACATCAAGTTATGGCGCGAGCGCAAACCCACCGCAAAATGGCGGTATCTGTTATGGGATCTTGATATATCGCTGGGATTTAACTGGAGTTGGATCAGATGCAATTATCAACGGGACAAACTTTGGGATGCCGTAAATACGACCCTGACTAATGATCATTCCGCGATGCTAAAGAAGATACTTGAAAATAGTGAGTTTAAGTCCTATTTTATTAACCGCTATGCCGACCTGATAAACACCATCTATCGTCCGGATAATATGAACACCATGATATATGGAATGAGGGATTCTATCGCTGCTGAAATGCCCAGGGCGCTGTCGAGATGGGTAGGCAGCGGATATGGCGTCACGTCCATGGCCGAATGGCATGGCCAGATCGACACGGTGGTTGAATTTGCAAACAACCGTCCGTTTTATGCAAGAAATTACATTCAGGATCTTTTCGCATTGAACGGACAGGTAGATGTTACGCTTGATGTGGTTCCAGCAGGAGCAGGAAAAATAAAGATCAGCACCATATATCCAGAATCTTTGCCGTGGACCGGGGTTTATTTTGACGGCAACCCAGTAAAGATAACCGCGATCCCCAATCCGGGATTCACCTTTTTAAACTGGCAGGCTAATATATCCTTACCTTCAGGAGATACGAACCGGTCAATAACACTGAATATAGCAAATGACGACACATTTGTTGCTGTTTTTTCAGGGAATGCCCAAGCATTGAACCTGACTTTCAGCGAAATAAATTATCATTCGGACTCCATAAAAAATGCCGGCGACTGGATAGAGTTGCATAATTACGGGGCATCATCAGTGGATATTTCCGACTGGTATTTTCGTGATGACAATTTTTATCACAAGTTTGTGTTCCCTATGGGTACTGTCATTCAGCAGCATGAATACCTGGTCCTTTCCTGCGACTCTGCAATGTTTACGTCCCGTTTTCCGGCCATACATCCTTTGGGTTTCTTAGATTTTAATTTTAGAAATTCCGGCGAACGGCTTACCCTTTTTGATAATTACAACAACCCTGTGGTACAAGTAGCTTATGGTGATTCTGTTCCCTGGCCCGCATGTGCGGATGGTTATGGCAGAACCCTTGAATTAAAAACCGATGCTTCCGATCCCGGCTCCCCCCAAAGCTGGTTTTGCGGATGTGTAGAAGGATCGCCCGGAGCGCCTTTTACCGCATGTGATAATCCTTCGACACCCGACGAACCTTTTTTTAATATTTATCCTAACCCTGCACACGGAGATATACTGGTGGATTACGAGCTCACCTCTGATGCGTATTTGACGCTATATGATATTTTAGGCGCAAAAAGAAAGATGGTAAAGCTTAGCAGTGGCACAAAAACCGAGAGAATATACCTGAACGAATTAAGCAATGGTTTTTATCTATTTTCTGTTTATGATATCAACGACAAGAAAATAAAGACAGGGAAAATAATAGTTATGAATTAATTTATCGGATAATAAGGGGCTTTGAGGGTTTAAAAAGGGATAAAAGAACAGGAAAGCTATAGTAATAATAAGGTCAGTGGGCCAATACGAACCTTTACCGGTAAGAGTTGGTGCGATAGAATCGACAGACATAAATAGCAAGTAAACTATTGAGGGAGGACAGAATAAAGAAATAAATGCAAGCTAAGAAAGCCAGCACTCAAGCGGCCTTGAGGTTTTATATTTTTTACCCACCGCATTTTTTAAAACAATTTTATTGCCTGCTTACAATGGCACATTGTTTTTTGCCCCGACACTTAATACCTACCTTTCGGCAAAAGCCAAAGAGCCAATTCCTTGCAAATGTCAATGGTTACAATTTATTTGTTAATTTTGAATCTTTATTAAACTGAGCACTTAAAATGAAACTAAAATTTATCGGACAAGGTTTAGACCCTGACAGTGATGTTACTGCTGGGAATTTTATAATAGATTCATTAGTTAGCGAAAACTACAATTCGTTCAATGCCTTTGTTGCATTTGTCAGCACTGGCGGACTTAAAAACATCATTAATGAAATGCTAGCTTTCAAAGAAGCAGGCAGAGAAATCAAATTGTATTTGGGTGTAAACCTGAATGCAACTTCAAAGGAAGCATTAGAAAAATTACTTGAACTCGAAATTGAATCCTATGTTGTTTATTCACCAAATAACATCATTTATCATCCAAAAATTTATGCTTTTGAAGGCAATGAAACAACAAGAGCAATAATCGGTTCTTCCAACCTGACAGAAAGCGGTTTGTTTCAAAACATAGAAGCATCTGTTTGTGTTGACTTTGAAAGTGATGATGAAAACGGCAAAGAATTCTTAGCTGATATCTACGACCACTTTAATGCAATAATAAATCAAGAGCATCCGAGTTGCCAACTGCTTACGCAAGATGTTTTAGAAATTTTAATTGAAAGCAAAGTTGTTTTGCCAGAAGCTACAAGTAGAGCCAAAAGCAATAAAATAAATAAGGAGTTTGGACAAAAGGAGACAAAAGTAAATACAAGGCTTCTTGAACTATTTGGAAAAGTCAAAGCTAAACGACCACCAAAAGGTTTCAGAAAGACCGTAGTTAAGAAAGAACTAATTGCAGAAGAAGAAACTAACGAAGTAAATGTTATTGATGAAACAACAGAACTTTTAGCAGGTTCAATGTGGATTGAAACGGGATTGATGACTGGCGGTTCAAGAAACATTCTTGACCTCTCAAAGAAAGGTAAGTTAGATGGAGTGAATAAATTTGGTAGCGTAAGTTACTTTGGTGTTGATCCTAATTATGAAAATCAAATCAATGATATAAATGTGATTTTTGGCGGTAAAACCTATTTTGGAAATCGAGTATTTTATGCTCCTGCAAACAGCAATTGGAGAATTCGTTTAAACGGAGAAACAGTAGCCGGTGAAAAGTTAACAACATTTTCAATTCCAAGCCTTGGGCAAAATGGTGGCTTTCAGAAAAAGATTTTGCTGTTTACTAAGATTGATGAAACTAATTTCCGACTTGAAATATTGGAGCAAGATGATATGCCAAGGCTGATTGAAAATTCAGCGAACTGGGCTAAAGGCGGTAGTGGAAACGGCAGGGCTTACGGCATTATTGCTGAGTAATTTTTTCAATTCACGTTTAAACCAACTCAAATCATCTTTTGAATATTGCTTGCAGAATTCAGCAAGCACCAGTTCAACTTCTGCATCAGTCAACTTGTAGAGAGCCATAAAAAGCAAATCAATTTTCCTAACAGTTTCAAATTTGTCTTCGCTTCGAATTTCATTTCTCAATTCCAAATTCTCAAAGAGAGAATTCAAACGAACATCATATCTTAAAATAGAAAACACAAGCAATGAAATATGGTGCTTAATTGTGGCGAAGCTACCATTAAAATTTATTTTGCTTGAGGTTTGCTCAATGTTCGGAACAGGCATTTGATTGACAACAGACTGAGTTAAATCAATACCACTTAGTTTTTTCTTTAAGATAAAATCAAACACCACCGAATTAAAAAGCCCTGACAAATACAGTAAGTCATTTTGATTTGTAGTTAAGAACTGAACTGATTGTGATGCAGGGATAAAGGGCAACACGGTTGCAATGCAGGTTCGTGTGTTAGATGCAGAAGTTAAACTTCTCCATGCCAACATGAATTTCTCAATATGGTTTTTGGAAAGTTGTAGCCACTTTTCAGCATTGATAAAAAACCTTGACTCAGGAAAATAATCTGCAATCAATTTTTTGGCTTCATCAATATTAACAGAAGAAGATTTGTTGCCATATCTCAATTTTTCTACCACTCCATTGAATCCTGAAAACTTTCCGTCAAACTGATTGAAGAATTTCCCCTCATAAATCGGAATATTATCTTCTGATTTATTCTTTGTAATAAACTCTGCATGACCTGTTAGGTGAACGATTCTTCCGAATCTTACGTTCTTATAAACATTTTTGAAAAATGGAAAGTCATAAGAAACTCTTAAAAGAAAATCTGCTTCCTTTTTATTTGAGAAGTTCGGAAGCATTCCCGTAAATGGATTCAAAAACTTCAAACTATCGTAAGACAATTCAATTTCTGTTTTGGCTTTTTCAATTTCCGAAACTTCACTGAGGTTCATTGAAACATGAAACTTTTCACTCTTAGAATTACCCAACAGCAAAAAGCAAAACCGTTCTCTGCTATCAATATTGAAAATCTTTTTACGATTGATAAAATCATAAACCGCAACAACAAAATTTTTCTTCGTTAGATACTTGAAAAGATTTTGATTCACTTGACTTGTCACGATTGAACTTTTCAATACCAAACCGACAACCCCTCTTTGGGTTTTCAACTTTATGGCTGCATCAGTAAACAAAGCATAAGTGTTCAACTCACCATTGTTCGACAAAGCGAAAAAAGAATTCTTCTTTAAATCTGATTTGGCTTTTACAATTTCAAGTTTGAACTGTTTTGAATATTCAGCTAATTGAACATTGTTTAATTCTATTTCTGCAATCTCATTTGTTCTGCTTGACTTGAAATGGTTATCAGCAATTGCATTTGAATAGAGAGCGTAAAACTTTTTTTCCTCAAACCTTATTTTCTCCCAAGGAGGATTGCCCAAAATAACATCATAGTTTTTCAGTTTGTCTTTGCTCAAACTAAGTTGCTCATGGTAAATAAATCCACTTGAAAAAACTTCAACTTTTTTTGATTCATCAATTGCAAAATCGGACTGCAATAAAAAGTTTGCATGAACAAATTTCCCACTCAAACTATTGTAAAGTATTGGTTGTTTAATTCGTAAAAGCAAGTTCAATTTTGCAACTTCCAAAGCCAAGCAATCCACATCAAAGGCGGAAATATTCAAAGCAATTGCTTTCAGCAATTCCAATTGTTTTTCGTCCTCAATGTTCCATTTCGCAAACAGGTTTTCAAAGTAGTCAATGACTGCAATTATAAAGTTGCCACCACCACAAGAGAAGTCAGCAAAACTTATAGATGCAATTTCATTTAGAAATTCTTTGCCAACTGTTCCAAAATTCAATTCAAAAAAAGTATCAATAGTTTTTCCAGTAACTGACTTTGCAAAGTTTGCAGGAGTGTAGTAGCTACCTAACTTATTTCTGTAATTTTTTGCCAATGAAATTTCCGTTCCGTTACTTTCATTTCCAGTTTCAATACCCAACAGCGTTTCATAAAGCGTAGGAACATCAATTGATTCAACACCTATCAAATTACAAAGATTATCATCAAACATTTTTGTTAATCCTTCATTTGCATTATCAATTATTGATGAAAATAAATTTTCATCAACGAATGTATTTTTCAACCAATGATTAGTTGAAGCAACAATTTTGCAATCTTCTCTTTTGGAATTATTCTTCAAAAATATAATTGAAGCAGTAAAAACAGCTTTCACTTTGAACCTTTCTTTGTTGAGTTCAACAGGAATGATGTTTTGCTGATTTGCAAAACACTTTGAAAGATGTTCTTTCAGAATGTAGCTGTATATCTCTAACGCCTTATCCATTGTGTGCTTGTCCGACTGTTAAAGATTGATTTGAATATGAAACCAAAGGTTTATTGAAAAAACTACTCCTATGATGCATTTGAAGAATTGAAATAATCCGTTCCGCTAGATCATTTTTCTCATTCAGGAATATATATTTTGACTTTATTGATTCAACCAATTTTGAGAAATCAAATATCTCAAACTTGTAAGTTGAAATTTGCTTTACACCTACTTCATACAAAATAATTTTGTGTAGCAAGTCATTGTAATATTTTGCCTTTGTGTTTTTGAAATCCGAAACATTCTTTTTGATAAAATCAAAAAGCGGTTTAGGGTTTACATCAAGTTTGTAAGACAAATCTTCAAAAACACTTTCGCTACCAACAGAGTAACCATTGATTGCCCTGCTTGTTGAGAAGCAATTCAAATCTATACTTCCAGAGAGAAGTAAATCCAATTGCTCTGAATTTAACTTCAAAGATTTCTCCTTGTTGAAGAAAGGAGATTCACCAACAACACTTTTCACTTCATATAATTCCTTTGAATTAAAATTGTATTGCTTTCTGATTTCAAGTTCAATTTCTGATTCTAATAAAAGCCGTAGATAATCGCTTTCAATATCTTCAACGATTAATTTTTCAAGAAACGAATCAATATTTTTAATGGATGTATAATTAAAGTGTTGAAATTCAAAGTTTGGTAATTTCTTTTGCAAATATTTTTCTTTCAAATTCAAACATTCTTTGCTTTTCTCAGCAATGAATGTTGAATCCAAAATATTTTGTGCAACAGGAATTTTAGAAATGTATCCTGCACTGGTTGTAAATTTCGGATTGATAAGTTTCAAAAGGAAAGTTGCAATTTTTGAATTCAAGAAAGCGAGATGAGCATACTTATCACCTTTCAAAACTTGAATGCCTGGTCCTGATGCTATGAAAACTTGATTCTCTTTTAGTACCCTCACATTCAAACCCAATGTTCCAGTATCGCTGTAAACAAGTTGTGTTGCAGGAATTTTATCAATGTTTCTTAATGCACTTCCTTTATTTGCTTTTATGATTTCCGCATTCTCACCCCAGTGCACTTTGTAATAATTCAAACCAGCCCATTTACTAAAACCACCTCCTTTACTAACCAATTTCCATTCGGGATTTCCGTTTACTTCCCATGCAAATTTTACAAATTCGGTATTATTTCCTGTAGAGGTGCCCTGCATTGGATTTGCAAACTTGGAATAAAGTTGAAGCCCTTGAATGTTAACAAAACGATGTTCCAATTGATAGTTGAATTCAAAATGACTATTTTTCAAAAACTGATGTTGGTTTAACTCAAAAGTCAGTTCAGTAGAAATATTTTTTTGCGACACCAAACTTTTTTTCTCAGAAAGATTCTTGAATCTCAAGTTATAGAATCGCGAATTTTTTATTTCAGAGGTACCAATGACACACAAAGCAACATTAGTTTTCTCTCCATTGATATCTTCAAAAGAGTTGCTACCTAAATCAATACACTCTTTCAAGGTTTGCTTTTCCAAAAACATTTTTCGGAATCCTTTAAGTGAGGACAAATACATCCAGTTGTTTTGAGAAACCACACCCATCACATCATTCTCATTCATTAATTGAATAGTTCTTTGGATAAAAGACGCACACAAATCCGCTTTGCTTTCGGGATAGTTTGCAAGCAAAAAATTTTTCAGTGAAGTATCCATATCGCGTTTGCCCATGAATGGAGGATTGGTAACAAACACTTTTATCTTTTTATCCTTATTGACTTTCTCTAATTGAGTTTTGAAAGTTGTTCCGCTAATTGAGTTTGATGTAACATGAGGATTTAAAAAACCCAATTTGTCATTTGATAAACCACCGAATATTTTTATTGGAGTTGATTTGCTTGGAACTGCATATCCGCAAGCTTTCACAAACAAAGACAGAGCCGCAATTTTAGAAAGGTTTGAATCCAAATCGTAACCTACAATTGAACTATTCAAAATCGTGTCAACAATCTTTTGATTTGTCCAATTCGGTTTGAATTTTTCATAAAGTTTGTAGAGGCGTTCAAAAGAATAGTTTAGGAAATTGCCACCACCCGAAGCTGAATCAATAACAACCACTTTTTGAATGTTCGATTTATCAAAACCTGACAAAGACTCATTCACTAAGTATTCCACCATGTATTTATCTGTAAAAAACTGAGTGGTAAAAAGCAAATCCAAATCTTCAATTTTTGCTTTGTCTTTGCCGATTTTCTTAAAAGCGGATTTTTCTAAATCTTTTTTCAAAAATTGATACGACCAAGAAATAATATCATCAACATCATCATCAGCTTTTTCAAAAGCAACTTTTAATTTTTCAAATACGGAAGAAAGGAGTTCGACATTGATTTGAGATTCAATTGCAAGGTAATTCTTAATCATCTCGGGAAACCTGTGTTTAACAAGTTGAATTTCCGTTATGAATTCAAAATGATAACCAGCAAAAGTGATTTTTACTTTGCTGGTTTTTCTTCGCTTCTTCCTCAAAGTAAAGGTCGCAATCAATACAGAAAAAAAGATGCTTATTTCCTGCACTGGAATTTTCTTTTCCATCGGACTTAAACTTCCAACAAAGTAGGCAATAAGTCCTTTTATTTTCTGTTTCACAATTATTTCTCTTTTGATTTTTCTGCGTAAGGTGTTAATTGTTCATTGACAAGCTGAATTGCTTTGTAAGTAGCTTCATTTGCACCATACTCTTTCAAAATTTTTTCGGCAGTATATTTTACTCTCAATGTCAATTCAGGTAATTTATAAAATTTTGCCAGCCGTTTCAACTGTTCCTTTGTAGGCAACCGTTCGCCCCTTTCAATCTTACTTAACATCGGAGAATCAATGTCAGTTCCTTTTGACACCTGATGTAAAGTTTCTCCTTTCTCTTTACGGAGTTCCCTGAAGTGTTGACCTAAATCAGATTTTGATTTTTGCATTTTAATGACTTGTCAATATTTGACAAATATAATCAATGAGAAATGTTTTTTAAGTCTTTTGCCAAAAAAGTTATCAACATTTTATTTTTTAGCAAATGTTATTTGCAAGCACATTGCCAAAGCCCCATGAGCAAACGCTTCAACCAAAGCTTTTCAAAATGCTTGCAAAGCCAACGCACGAAGAAAAATTGTTGACAATGGTTACCAAGGACAGGAGAATGATTAAATCTTCGAAACCATCCTCCTCCCCACCACATCCCCTTCCCCATCCGAGATTTCAAAAATATACAGCCCGGTAGTCAGTTGAGACAAATCAACTGAATTTTCAGACTTTCCGGGAACCTGAAAAACCATGATAAAGCACCCTTTCATGTCAAAAATCTGAATAGTTTCCGTGCTTTCAGAGGTATTCCTGATTATTATTTCATCGGTAAACGGATTCGGGTATAAGAGAAAATCGCCCTCTGCCCTATTCTGAGTAATTTCAGTTGTGTTATCATAAGCGCCGGCAAAATACAGGGTTGATCCTGTGGCGGCTTTGGCGATCTGATACACATAGGATGTGTCAAGATGCGCAAGGTTATCATTGGAAGTATGCACCACGGATGACTCATTATCCTCATAATAGCCTGTGATGATCTCGCCGTTGTATTCAAAGGGCATATAATCCGAGCCATACGCATTGGTAATAACTGTGTTAAGGCTTGAATACAACTGTGTTAAGGTTACCAGCGTGTCGGTATAGGCCGCAGAAGCTGCATTATTTGAAGAATCAGAAGGATAAAATGAAGACTGGTCGCTCTCGCACCGGATGGTATTATTGGCCGTTCCTGCAATTCCGCCTACTTCATCAACATTGAAAACAAGGAGTATGTCCATGCCCTGTGCCTGTGCAATATCATCGGCATAATGACTGCTGCCCCGTAAACCGGATTCTTCGCCGCTGAAATTGATGAATTTTACGGAATAATTTGTACTGATATTCGCAAGCAGACGGGCAACTTCGAGAATGATAGAAACCCCGGAGCCGTTATCATTGGTGCCCGTTCCATTTTTTGTATCGTAATGGCCGCTAACAATAAGAAAAGTATTCGGATAAAGCGTCCCGGTCTTGGTTACGACAATATTTGTCATGGTATTGCTCTGGTAAGTAAAATTATCCTGTACAACACCCGTATATCCGAAAGACTGGTATTTTGAGACAAGCCAGTTCCTGGTATTCAGCATTGCGGAACTGCCGGGAGATTTTACACCGAGACTCTGGAAATGCTGAAGATGGCTTAGAATGCTATCGTAGGACACATTGCTCACCACCGACTGATAAAAAGGATCGCTAACCTGCCCGAAAGCAAAGCTTGTACAAAACATCAACATGATGAAAAAATATTTCTTCATTTTCAGGGTTTTCGGTAGTTTTCGAGCATCAGTACCAATTTTACAATCCTGCGTTCTCTTGTTTCGGCTTTTTTGGCATCGTTTATCCAATCTGTCAGTTCCTTTTTATGAGAATAGGAAAATTGGGTAAATATTGCTAATGCCTCGGGACTTACCGAAAAGGCATCTATGATATCCTTGGGAACATCCACTGTTCGTGGCTTAGTATCCTCCATTAATCTTACAAGTACATTGTCTCCATCCATTTTACCTGTCTGCAAGGGCAGGCTGACAAATAAATAATGCGAGCCATCACCTTTGGGTAAAATAGAAGTACGAAAATTCTCCCGACCTATAGTTCCGACAACCTTTATCCGTCCTTTCTTTTTTAATTTATTACTCACAGAAGACGGAATATCTACATATGTCCAACCCTGAGAATTTATGCCTTTTTTCAGTTGTGATTCAAACTGATACATGATGCGGATTTATTTAAATAAAAGAATTTTAGCCACATACTCATTTTTGAACAGGCTAATTTACTATATTTGCCAAAGATTACAATCATTTAAAACTAAAAATATATGGAAGACACATTAAAAACAAACACCGCTTCACAAGCGATTATGGATTTGGAAGATAAGTACGGCGCACACAATTACCATCCCCTGCCCGTAGTTTTAAGCAAAGGCGAAGGTATTTATGTATGGGATGTGGAAGGGAAAAAGTATTTTGATTTTCTTTCTGCTTATTCTGCAGTTAACCAGGGGCACTGCCACCCGAAGATCATCAATGCCATGATAGAACAGGCCAAAACCCTCACGCTGACCTCGCGTGCTTTTTACAACGATTGCCTGGGCCCTTATGAAAAGTATATCACTGAATTTTTCGGTTATGATAAAGTTTTGCCGATGAATTCGGGAGCCGAAGGCGACGAAACCGCCCTGAAACTCTGCCGCAAATGGGCTTACAAGGTAAAAGGCATTCCTGAAAACCAGGCCAAAATTATTTGTTGCGAGAACAATTTCCATGGAAGGACTATAACTATTGTTTCCATGTCCACCGATCCCGATGCTACTAAAGATTTCGGCCCGTTTACACCTGGTTTCATAAAGATACCTTATAATGATCTGGCCGCTCTGGAAAAAGCACTGGAAGATCCTAATATTGCAGGGTTTCTCGTAGAACCTATACAGGGCGAAGCAGGAGTCTTTGTACCCGATGAAGGTTATCTTGCCAAAGCTTACGCGATGTGTAAAGCTAAAAACGTATTGTTCATCGCCGATGAAGTACAGACAGGCATTGCCCGTACGGGTAAAATGCTTTGCTGCGACCATGAAAATGTAAAGGCCGACATATTGATACTCGGGAAAGCATTATCTGGCGGAGTATTCCCGGTATCAGCCGTGTTAGCCAACGATGACATCATGCTCACCATAAAACCCGGAGAACATGGTTCGACCTTCGGCGGAAATCCCCTGGCAGCAAAAATTGCCGTTGCAGCCCTTCAGGTTGTTAAAGATGAAAACCTCTGCGAACGTGCTGAACATTTAGGTAAGATCTTCCGCGAAGAAATCAGAAAGATTGATTCGGATATGATAGAACTGGTACGGGGCAAGGGCTTGCTGAATGCGGTGATTATTAAACCCAAAAATGGCAAGGAAGCATGGGATGTTTGTTTAAAGATGCGCGACAACGGCTTACTTGCAAAACCCACACACGGACACATCATCCGTTTTGCACCGCCTTTGGTTATTACCGAAGAACAAATTCACGAAGCGGTGTCGATCATCAAAAAATCGATATTATCATTCAATTAAGAAAAAGCTCCGAAAGGAGCTTTTTTTTATCATTTTATTATTTTGAGCAGCACCTCGATCTCTCCCGACTTTATTGTGTTTCCGGAGCTTTTATACGTTTCAAACAGCTCCTGCAATAATCGCCTGATGATAACAATATTTGAGCAAGGCCTGTAAAAAGTATCCTTAGGTTCGATATTATGCTGCTTCAGAAAGGTGTCAATTATATGATTTCTAAAAAAAACTCCATTGTTGAAGGGATCGATATAAAAAAGCACTTCAGCTTTTGAAACATCCGTTCCGGGCAGGCTGGAATGCACATCCATATAGGCAAGCAGAAAATGTTCCGGCAGATCCACGCCAAACACCGGTAATTCGGCAAGGCCTGAAATAATCAGATAAATGATCCCTAATGATAAATGAGTTCCTTTACGTGATTCAATAACATTATTTAAATAATAGTGGAGCGGTGTGATATTTTCTAGCTTTTCAGCCTCAAATTTATTCTCTGTAAAAAAAATATTATTAACGACCCGCGCCTTTTCAAATGCGGTCAGGCCGGAATTCAGTTCCAGCCAAATACCCTGTTTTATTCTTTCCAGTTCTTTCTTTATTTTCTGCTCATCAAGGCCCGGATACTGATATTTACTCACCAGCATGTACCCCATCAGGAGATTGATACCACCAAGGCTGTACCAGTTGTTAAGTTCTTCGCATAAGGTTTCGAACTGTATTTTGTGCAATAAAACCTCGATACGTTTCTGGGCGAGGGGCTGAAGGTTATTCTCCCAGGCGCTTTCAAGGTATGGAATAGCCACTTTTCCGTAAATGAGAATGCGGTTGCGGATCTGCTTATAAAAAAGTTCATCGGGTTCATCAATAAGATTTACCAGGGCTTTCAGTTCCTTATTAATTCCTGTTTCATCCATTGCTTACAAATTATTCATTTCTGATGAACTTCTGTTGCAATAAAAAAGAGGCTGTTTTAAAAGTCAATATTTACGAGTATCTAACCTTATTGTGCCTTAGTGTGTACTTAGTGATCCCTTGTGGTTCAACTACTTATATTTACCACGAAGTAACTCAAAGGGATGCACAAAGGCGCACAAAGGACTTTTGAAACAGCCTCTTTTCAAATACAGTTTTATTTTATTTACTGGTTCAGCATTACCGGCATCACCAGCATCAGTATGTCTTCACCTTCGTTTTTAGTTACCGGGAAAATGAGTGCCGCACGGTTGGCCGCTGACATCTCAATACATATCTCTTCAGAATCGATATTATTGATCATTTCAAGGATAAACTTTGAATTGAAACCGATCTCGATATCTTCTCCAGCATAATTGCAACTCAGTCTTTCTTTTGCTTCGTTAGCTAATTCAGCATCTTCGGCAGACATCATTAGTTCCTGCCCGCTGATCGTAAAACGGATCTGGCGTGTGAGTTGGTTTGAGAATATAGAAACCCGCTTGATTGAGGTCATTATCTGCTGACGGTTGATCGTGAGTTTTTTGTTGTTATTGGCCGGAATGACAGCTTCGTAGTTAGGATATTTACCATCAATCAGCCGGCAGATCATCAGGATATTTTCAAATTCAAAAAGTACGTTGGTGCTGTTATATTCAATTTTTACAGGGACGTCGAGGGCGCTGAGAATATTCTTAATAAGATTCAATGGTTTCTTTGGTAATATAAATGAACCCCCTTCACTGGCATTCGTATCTGTGCGGCGATACCTCACGAGTTTATGAGCATCTGTAGCAACAAAGGTGATGTCTTTATCGGACATCTGGCAAAAAACGCCGGTCATCACAATGCGCATATCATCGTTACCCGTAGCAAACAAGGTCTTATTAAAAGCGTTGGACAAGGTTTGTGAATTCAGGGAAATGGCAATGCTGTTATCCACGACAGGTGACTGCGGAAAAACATCACCGTTAAACCCGGTAAGTTTGTATTTACCGTCACCGGCAGAAATTTCTATTTGAAATGTCTCGTTGTTAATATTAAATGACATCGGGACATCAGGAAATGTTTTCAAAATATCGATCAGGTAACGGGCGGGAACTGCAATTATACCGTTATCAATGGCTTTGCTGACAGGTATCACAACAGTCATGGTGGTTTCAAGATCAGAAGCAGTGATACGGAGTTTTTCATCCGTAAGGTCGAACAGGAAGTTATCCAGTATCGGAAGTGTATTGCTTGAGGTAAGAACGCCGCTCATAGCCTGAAGGTTCTTTAATAGTACTGACGTCGATACAATAAATTTCATAAGCGTTATAATTTTACTTTATTATCAATAATTATTATTTACTAACCCACAAAAATATAAAAAAAAATGATTGTTATAAAAATTTTTAATTTTATACAAACTTATTGAACTTCTGGCTGAACACCTGAATAGTAATCCAACGGTTTGAATATCGTGCTAAATACATAAAACTGTATGATCGCCATATCTTTTTTGTCGTTTATCAGGGCGTACAGGCGATCGCGGTCCCAGATCACAGGCCGGCCTTCCTGATCGATGTTATCGGGAGGAGCTAATCGTAAAAACGTGGTCACTTGATGTATTTTCGCGTCAGCTTCTTCGACTGTGATAATGATATATGGCTTCGAAGACAGGACGGAATCTTTTTTTAACTTGTCCATATCATTGATCAGTGTTTCGAAGCGAACATCTTCAAAAGCAGAAAAGAGTTCCATGATCTTCAGGGTATCGTAATTATTCACCTGCTTATTGTCGTTCAATGTAGTTATTTCAAAATCTCTCGGAGATTTTTTAACAGCTTTAAAAGAGTTTTGCGGGTTATCGGTAATATTGACACTCACGGATTTTATCTGGTTATACTTCAGGCTGAAAATACAATGGTCGCGCCAATCCTTGACCAGGGTGCTGTACCTTGACGTAAGAAAACCGTTAAACCCCAAAATATGTGTGATATAGGGCACTTCCGAGCCCTCTATCAGCATGTATGTTCCTAAATTATTCTGTGTGGCACAACCGACATAATAGGTTTTGGTGATCTTTTCATGAGGAAATAGTTTTATCTTGTCAAACAGGTTGATACGATATACCTTCTGATATATCTCGACTTTCACCGAACTGGATGCCAGCAATTTGATCACCTCGGGCGATCCGGCTTTGGATACCGGCTCCATAACATCGACACTCATAATTGTTTTCAGCAGCATATCAATGGCGTCCTTTGAAGCATTAAATTCGTCGTTTATTCTCCATATTCCGGGGCATATTTTGGCCAGGGTTACTGTGTTATTATCCTTATCGGCTAAAAAAACTTTGGTGATGCTGGAGGTATCCATCACTGCAAAACTACTGAACTTATCGTCAAGGGTGTTGTTGCGGTTTTTATATACTAACAAAAAGATTGTTATGACTGCTAAAGCTATTAACAATATTATTGCTACCCGGTTCTTTTTCATATCAGAAACTTTATTTTTTTGTATAACGGACCTTTCTCACAATAAGCTGTATGATGCCAAAGATCAGGATTAGAAGAACGGGGCCTATTGTATTTATCAATTGTAGAGAAAGTTTTGTGCCGGAATTATTTACTTTTTTGGGATCGAGCACCCTCATTTTAACTTCGCGTGAACGCACAGAAATTATTCCGGAATCATCACAAAGGTAGTCGATGCAATTCATAACAAAATCTTTGTTTCCGAAGGTTTCGCCAGTATATTGGTCGTAGCCGAGCGGGAACGGCTTTCCGGTCTTTTTATCCAACTGATTTTTTATGACGTCACCATCAGAGATCACGATCATTTTTGTTTCAGGGCTTTTTTCTTTAAAATCAAAACTGCTGACGTTATTAACCACTTCGGGTGCCAGCCTGTTTACATAAACAGATTGAAAAACCCCCTCGAGCAGCACTGCAACGGGTATGTTCGATTTATTATATTGCCTTTCATCCGGTTCAGATTGCAGTATGTCGAGTGAAATGCGGGCCGGTGTATTCACCACTTTCGAGTATTTCGAGCTTGACAGCAACACCGTTTTTTTAATGCCTTTACCGCCGACGGTGTCGATGCTACTCACAAATTCCATTTTTATGGCGTTCAGATTGCTGACGACCGGATGCTTAGAAGCCGGCACAATCAAGGGGAAATAATACCAGGGCAACAGTTCAACTTTGGGCTGTCCTCCGTACTGGCCTGT
>CAZMPB010000055.1:1289-17569 GCA_964567775.1 uncultured Bacteroidales bacterium | reverse complement strand
TTATATTTTCTTGCAAATATAACTTTTTTCAATCATATTTTAGAAAAGAGCCATTATAATTAGCACCTCAAAAAATGATTTAGCCATAATTCGGGACTTGTTTTATCTCTTTTTCGCTGATGGGAAATTATTTTTTATCGTATATTTGAGCCCTGAAATTTAATCTTGTTTTATTATGAAAAAAATATTTTTGCTGATCGTTTTATGTTTTGCCGCTTTTATGGGCCGAAGTCAGGATGTTATTGTTATTAATAATGGTAAGGAGATAAAATCAACTATTATTGAAACGAATTCCGAATTTGTTAAATTTAAAATTTTTAGTGAAAACGACAAACAAATATGCAGCATCAAACGAAAAATAAAACAATTTAAGAAGCAAAACCTGCCTGTTGGAGAACAAGTGTTTACTCTTCCTAAAAAAGAAGTTTTTATGATAGAATATGAAAACGGGAAGAATGATTTTTTCAAAAACGAAATCACTACAGGAACCGTAAAAAATGTTTTGAACTTAATTGATGTAAATAATAACCCGGAAGCATACAAAATGTACCGTGATGGTTATAAACAGTATTCGTTAAGCAGGGGCCTGATTGGCGCCGGTGGAGGCCTCTTTGCATTCGGAGTGGTCGCATTGTTATATAATGGCATTAAAGATAATTTTACCAATAACGATATCGGCGCCAGTTTCATCTATACGGGTATTGGATCAGTGCTTTTAGTTGCAGGATTGCAGTTAAATGAAACTAGTAAGGATAAAATGAACAATGCCTTTGATATGTATAGAAAATCTTTAAAAACCGCCCAGAACAGCTATCATCTGGATTTCGGAATGACACAGAACGGTATCGGCTGTAGCATAAAATTTTAACGCTGTTTATTACTTGAACTGTCCGTTTTTTATTTCACAACTGTCAATGAACAGGTGTTTTCAGTACTATATGTTTTTTATTGATTAGCATTTAAGAAAATATCTTCTGATAATATAAAAATTTCAAATGGAGCTTATTCTGAAATTTTTCGCATGATGAGCCTGAAAGCTACGTCTGTCATAAATATTTAACGATACTATTATAAATCATCCTTATGAACATTCTGAATTTTTTAGTTAACGATGCCCCGGTATTTACCTGGGTGATACTTCCGCTGCTTATTTTTTGTGCCCGGATATTTGATCAGAGCGTAGGCACACTTCGTATGATATTTGTTGCAAAAGGCCTGAAAAAATGGGCGCCGGTCTTTGCTTTTTTTGAATCCTTGATATGGCTGCTTGCGATTGGAGAGATCATGAAGCACCTTGACAACCCTTTGTGCTTCGTAGCCTATGCCGGAGGTTATGCCATGGGCAACTATGTGGGCATGGTGCTTGACGAAAAGATCTCCATAGGCAGCGTGATCATCAGAGTTATGATGCGAAGTGAAGCGGTGGAACTGATCGCTCACCTAAGAGCGTCCAACTATGGTATAACAATTCTGAATGCAGAAGGAGCTACCGGAAAAGTGAAGGTGATTCTTTCAATCATAAAACGCAAGGATGTCAATGATTTTATTTCGATATTGAACGAGTTCAATCCCCAGTCATTTTATACCATAGAAGAGGTGCGTGCAGTGAATGAAGGAGTTTTCAGGACATCATCAAAGAGGCATATTTTCAGGCTCAACCAGATGATCAGAAAACATAAATGAAGAATTTTTCCTGATTACAACAGGCCCTCATCCGCAAAACTATAGTACGTATTATCCCCGATTATTATATGGTCCAGCACGCTGATATCCATCAGTGTGCCGGCTTCTTTAAGTTTTTTTGTCAGCTTGATATCGGCTTCGCTGGGCTTGATATTTCCCGAAGGATGGTTATGACAAAGTATCATGGATGAAGCATTATTTTCCAGGGCAACTTTAAATATTTTCTTAGGATCGGCAACCGTTCCGGCGATGCCGCCCTGGCTGATAATGATCTTCTTGATGATCTTATTTGCCCTGTTTAAAAGCAGTATCCAAAACTCTTCATACTGGTTGTCTGCAAGGTTGTTCTGAAAATATTCGAACACATCTCTGCTGCCCGAAATTTTTTCTCTTATTGCTACTTCCGATACCCTGCAACGTTTACCTAGCTCAAGGGCCGCAATAATACTTAAAGCCTTGGCTTCTCCTATACCATTGAATTTCATGAAATCGGCCAGTGAAAGTTTTGATAATTCCAGTAAATTATCCGAAACTTCCGATAAAATCCTTTTCGACAGATCTACGGCTGTTTCTTTTTGAGAGCCCGACCGCAGGAGTATTGCCAGTAATTCCGCATCGCTTAATGCTGATTTCCCTTTGGCGACAAGTTTTTCGCGTGGGCGGTCGTCTTCTGCCCATTGTTTGATATTCCGAAGTTCTGTCATTTGTTTTAATTTTATGTAAAGTTAAAAACTTTAGCAAAAAAAAACCCTTGTTTTTGACAAGGGTTAAAATAAAAAAAATAAAAAAAAATTATTTCATAATGCTGCAGAAATTTGCCATGCCTGATTTGAGGTTGGCTGCTTTGTTTTTATGAATGATATTCTTAGTAACAAGTTTATCAATCATAGAGATCATTTTAGGCATTTCTGCGAGCGCTTTGTCTTTTTCTTTCAATGTTCTGAATTCTTTAAGAGCGTTACGCATTGTTATTGCATAATAGCGATTATGCAATCTTTTGGTACTCGTTTGTCTGATTCTCTTTTTTGATGAAATATGATTAGCCATTTTCTTAAATTTTGTTTGCAGCCCGTAGGGGACTCGAACCCCTGATTTCCAGGATGAAAACCTGGCGTCCTAACCGACTAGACGAACGGGCCTTGTTGTTCGCCTCAATTTTGAGGGTGCAAAGATACAATCTTTTTTTTATTTCAAAAAATATTTTGCAATTATTTAATTTTTTTGCACTAAAGCTGTTCTTCGGGGTCAGCCTGAAAACGAAACCCCAGCCTTTTACCAGTCGAAATCCTGATACTGGAGGAATATTCTTTGATCTGGCTTACGGATATTTCTTTTTGCATATCGTAAGGCTGCAACAGCAAATCGAATTCAAGGCAATATAATACTGAGGTTTCAAGGATGTGTCTGAGTATCGGGTAATCGATGCTTTCCTGAACAAAAGTATTACTTAAATATTCGCTTTGTCTTTTTCCTTCCACCACAAAATGGAATTCTTTATTGATAAAAATTCTGGCTACCAGGTAACCGACATCATTTTCGCGGTTATATCTCAGTGAGTCCGCAAGGAAATTATACACATAAATAATTCCGCAATAAGCACGGTCCTCATCGTCTTTTACGTAGGAACTTCGCATGATGGAATGTTCGCGCGGGAACTCGAAGACGTTGGTATGCATAGTAAAAAACAGGGTGTCACCGGCAAATGTCAGTTCTGCTTCAAATTCCCCTTTGTTTTTAAATTCAACAGGTATTTTGGACAAGTTGTTTTTTTTCAACATTTTTTGAGTTTCAGCGGCGAAATCTTTTGCCACTGATTTAAGCTCATTAAATACCTGTACTGTGTTCTGATATACTGTTTGCTTTAAAACTGATTTTGTTCTAAAACGCTGAAGGATATCATTCATCTTGTCTTTTTTTCTTGGCATTTTATTATTTTTTATTTCTGCAAAATTATTAATTTATATGAATTAATCAGAACCTTGTCAATTCGCCGAAAAGTTTCATGGCAAACAGGTCTGTCATAGAAGAAATGTAATGAAGTATGGCCATTTTATATTCTTTTTCATTTTCAATATCGTAAACCAGCGTGTTCCCAAACTTTGTTGTCTTCCGCTGATTAAGGTCAATATCTGAATATTTCATTAGCCAGTATTTGAAAGCCCCAATCAGTGAAGGATAGATTTTTTCCTGCTGGTCAAGAGTTGATATCAGTTTGTTTTTGGGTGCATACAAAACAGCTAAAGAGGAATAAATGGAATTTATTACCAGGGATGCCAACCTGCTGTAATAATCGAGTCGTTTGTGCTTATATATATGTTTATAATTAAATGTTTTGACAGAATTTATCATGTTGAGATATTTTTCAGAAAATAATATCCCTTTTTCCGGGGTGCTCATTTTGCAGAGGTTGATAATAAAATCGTTCATCAGTATCGTGTTGTTGATCTGCCATATCTTTACTTTTTTGATCTTCGCGACGATCTCGGAAAGTTCTGCTATCTGCTCTTTACTAAGGATCTTCAGTGTGAGTGCATCTTCAATATCCCTGCCGAGGTACGAGATCTTGTCTGCGATCTTTACCACGCATGCCTCCCAGGTATAGGGTGCATATTGGTTGGGCTTTTCTATATCTTCAAGACTGATGATCTCTTTTCTCGGGAAAATGGCATTTTCGTTTACTTCGCCGCAATGCGAAATAATTCCGTCACGTACGGCATACGTGAGGTCGAGGTTTTTGTCTTTGTTGGTAAGGTCGGGAAGCGTTTCCAGTTTGTCTACAAAAAAAAGACTGTTTTTCTCGTGCCAGAACGATTTGCCCAATTCATCCGTTGCGATTTTACGAAGGATATACTCGCCTTCGTGGCCGAAGGGTGCATGACCAAGGTCATGGCCAATGGCGATCGCGTTGGTCAATTCCGTATTTAAGCCGAGATAATTTGCAATGGAATAGCTAACCGAAGCTACATGCGTAACGTGTTCAATGCGGGTGCAAACGTGGTCGTTCTGTGTAGCATAAAAAACCTGTGTTTTATGTTTCAGGCGGCGGTAGGCTTTGCTGTGAAGGATGCGGTTATAATCGCGCGAAAACTCACTGCGGATGTCGTCGTTCTTTTTATATAATTTTCTTTCTCTCCGGATACTCTGCTTCCATTTTGTATTTCCCGGATAAATCGCCACATCTTTGAATTTTAAGGACTGCATAAAATAATGTTCTTAGAAGTTGTTTGAATTTTATCTGTATATGAAATAGAGGTTTGTGCAAAAATTAAATATGGTTTGAAAATCAATTTGTTTACCCCAGCCCTAAAGGGAGCAAATTGATTTTCAACACTCCCTTTAGGGCCGGGGCAAATGTTGAAAATCAATCTATTAATTTCTATATGAAAATTTTTAAACAACCTCTTAGTGATTTTTTATTTTTATTTCTGTAAAAATACTGTATTTATTACAAAATGCCGCAAAATTCCTTCATCTTATTTACCTTTGTATTATCTTAACTACAGCATCCACAATAGATACTTTAAGAAAATATGGCTGATCAGAAGAAGACCAAATCAAAAGATTCAGTGCTCCTTGTTGAAGGCATGGATTGTACCAATTGTGCATTGGGTATTAAAAAACAGCTTGAAAAAATCGGGTTCGAAAATGTTGATGTGAATTTTACGACAGGGGAGGTGCGGTTCCGCAATGCTGCTGAAGAGCAGGCCGAAGTTGCCATCAGTAAAATAAATGCCATGGGGTATAAAGTGCTTGAGAACCTTAAACAGCATGACGCAGAAAATAAAAAAGGCCTGAGCAGCATCGAACAGAAATTTTATTTTTCGTTGTTTTTTACTGTTCCATTGCTTTCTGCTATGTTTCTACCTTTTAAATTTATGCACAATCCTTTTGTTCAACTGGCATTATGTATTCCTGTGTATGCTGTCGGTATATGGCATTTCGGTAAGAGTGCTTATTATTCAATACGCTCGGGTGTACCCAACATGGATGTACTGATCGCGCTGGGCTCATCCGCTGCTTTTTTTTACAGCCTGACAGGCACTATATTGAACCTTGGACATGAATATCAGTTCTACGAAACTTCGGCTAGCATCATCAGCCTGATTTTACTGGGAAATATGCTTGAACATCTTTCGGTTAAAAAAACTACATCTGCAATTGATGAGCTGGTGAAAATGCAGAAAGTCAAAGCAAAGGTGATTACTTATTCGGGTAATTCAGAAAAGATAACAGAAACCGAAGCCTCAAATGTAAAAACCGATGATATTTTGCTGGTCAATACAGGTGATAAGATTGCTGCCGATGGAGAGATTATCTGGGGCAGCGGTATCATTGACGAATCTGTTGTTACGGGAGAAAGTATGCCTGTTGAAAAAAATACAGGAGACACTGTTGTAGGCGGCACGGTACTGGCATCGGGGAATATAAAAGTAAGGGCAGTTGCTGTTGGTGAACAGTCTGTATTAGGACAAATCATTGAACTGGTAAAAAATGCGCAGCAGGACAAACCTCAGCTCCAGACCCTGGCAGATAATATCAGTGCATGGTTTGTTCCGGTGGTGATCATTTTGGCGATACTTACTTTTATCATAAACTTTTTTGTTTTTGATATAGAATTAAAATTTGCTATACTCCGAAGCATCGCCGTGCTGGTGATTGCCTGTCCCTGCGCCTTAGGCCTTGCTATCCCCACAGCCGTTGTGGTCGGTATCGGCCGAGTTGCCAAACAAGGCATACTGATAAAAGGCGCCAGTACCATGCAAAAGCTGAGTACCTTGAAAAATATTGCATTCGATAAAACTGGGACACTGACCACCGGTAAATTTATTATCCGCGAAATGAATACCTTTGGAATAAGCCAGCAGGAGGCACGTTCGCTGCTGTTTTCATTAGAAAGATACTCTGCACACCCCATAGCCGTTTCGATGGTTAGTGAATTGCATGGAGAGGCTGTGATAGCACTTAAAGACATAGAAGAACAAAAAGGATATGGTATAAGTGCTAAAGATTTGCATGGGAATGTTTATACAGCCGGCTCTTATCGTGCTGCACAGGAATTTATCAAAGAAAAAAACCACGACATCTACCTGCTCCGTAACGGTCAGTTGCTTGCTACTGTGGACATTCAGGATGAGATCCGGCCTGAAGCAAAAGATGCACTGGCATTTTTCAGGACTAAGGGAATAAGTACCATACTGGTTAGCGGTGACAAACAACAAAAATGCGATGACCTGGCAAAAAAAATTGGAATAGACATTGTGTATGCCGAAAAACTGCCTGCCGAAAAACTTTCTATCATCGGGGAACTGGATGGCAGGGGAGGAGTGGCGATGGTAGGCGACGGCATCAACGATGCCCCGGCCCTCTCCAAGGCTACTGTGGGTATTTCGCTCAGCAATGCCACACAGATAGCCATTAAATCCGCACAGGTCGTTCTGCTCAACGGGAAATTGAATTTACTGGCGCAGGCATATCTCATCAGCAAAGACACCATGACGGTGATAAAACAAAACCTTTTCTGGGCGTTTTTCTATAATGTCATTGCGATTCCGATAGCTGCGGCAGGTCTTTTAAATCCTATGATAGCAGCGGCATCTATGGCATTATCTGATATTGTTGTGGTGCTGAATTCATTGAGGTTGCGGACAAAAAAACTCAGATAGATATTTTCAGTTATTTTGTAAACTTTAAAGAGCTGAGATCGGGATAAATAAATCATTGTTATTTTGTCAAATACTAAATATTAATCTGTTAATATTTGCCGTAGGCAATTAATATCAATAGAAAACAAAAATGTGTAGAATATTTTGTCCGTAGGACATATACATTATTAAAACGTTAATCTCCTAACGGAGAATAAATGTCTTTTGTATTTCTTTTCTATTGATATTTAACTCCTAACGGAGTAAAAACACAATATCCTTAACCCGAACTCAGGTTAAAAGGAACTATATTTTCTTTACAGATCATCATGGCAACATCTCTTGATGATTTTATTGCTATTGGCAGGCCGCCGCCCGGGCTTGTCCAGTGCCCCGTAAAATAAAAGTTTTTCAAGCCCGGCAAATATGGTTTTACCGGTGTGCTGGCTGCAATGTTTTTATCGGGAAGCCAGCCCTGAACGCTGCCTCTGAAATTTCCCGTATAACGATGATAGGTTGCCGGTGTGGAGATGTCGGTTTCTTCTATGTGCTCCTTAATATTGCCTAATTTTTCATCAAGGGCATCGATCATCAGATTTGCAAATTCATTTTTCCTCCTGTCATACTCAGCTTTATCTGTATTACGAAGATTGATCCAGTAATCTCCGGCCATGGTATAATAGCTTAAGGAAACAAGGGTTTTTCCTTCAGGCGCCAGGGTAGGGTCATAATTGTAAATGTGTACTTCCATCCGTGCATATTCGGTTCCGTCGGGCGAAACAATCTTTTTTTTCAGCGGAAAACGAAAATAATGAGGATGACCTTCAAATTTACGTGAAAGCCCTAGAGCCACCATGAATACAGAATAGTAAATTTTTAATGTTTTCTGATCTTTGAGCGACTTGATGGCGGCATCTGTATATTTTCCGTCAAGGGCATCAAACACTGTAAAATGCCAGTCGGAAGCAGAAACGGTGATATCGGAAAAAACCTTGCTCCCGTCGGCCAGCAACAAACCCATGGCGGTATCATTCTCTGTCAGTATCTTGGAGACCGGAGCATTGAAATTGATCCTGCCGCCGCTTGCAAGATATTTTTCTTCAAATCTTTGTGCAAATTTGTAAGAGCCTCCCAGTGGATAACCCGCACTCTGCGTATCATACGCCGCCAGGGGAAGGGTCAGTACCAGCAGCGACATTTCATCACCATCGTAAAGCAAATCAAATGCTTCTTTCAGAAAGGGATTTTTTAGTTTACGGGCAAAAGAAAAGTTGGTAACATTTTTCCATCGCAGCATGGCCAGCCCGATAGGAAGGAATTTTATCAGACCTGATTTTTCTTTCCATGAGAGCATGTTCATGACTTTATCCACCATGGGCGGCAGCTCGTACTTCTGCATCCGGCGGATGGAAGCGGTCAGTTTCAGTATCTGTCTGCTGTCTTCGGGGGCAATATCCAGCATGTATTTCTCGAGACGGTCAATATTTGTATATAAGATAAAAACAGGGCTGCCGTACTTGTCTTTGTTGTTTTTCAATTCAATGTGAAAACGGCTTTCATGGTTGATAAAAGTAACTGACTCCATATCGAGCAGTTCCGACCATAGTTTATAGAACGCGTTGTGTTTGTTTGAGCCAAGCAGCCATTGTATGCCGCTGTCGAAGGTGTATCCCTTTCTTTTCCAGCTGGTGCATAGCCCTCCGGACAAAGAATGCTGTTCAAATATTTCAGTCTCGAAACCGCACATTTGCAAATAACTACCCACGCATAAACCTGAAATCCCGGCACCGATAATATTAACTTTCATGCAATAATTATTTGTTTGGTAAATAAGGGGCTTTTTCAGGATAAACCATCGTTTTAAAACAATTTCTTAAAATATACTCTTCTATTTGGGCCATTCCGCCATAATTGATGTATTGAGCATCATCGCTTGTTTTATGATAATCGTCATGTGTGCCCGTAGTAAAATACAGAACGGGAATATGGTGTTTTTCAAATGCACTGTGATCGCCCATTGGCAGGTCTTTCGGTTTAATTAATAAAGAGTCTTCAATAATGTTTGTTACTTTTTCTTGCAAAGAACTGTCATTTGACGCTATGAATACCGTAGGTTGTTCTATGCCAGCTCTGCCAACCATATCGAGGTTGATCATAAGTTTTACAGAATTTGAATCAACCGTATTGCTTTTTTCAAAAAATGACGAACCAAAAAGACCGTCTTCGTGGCCTGAAAAAGCGACAAAAACATAATTGTATTTTTTTGAGTTTTTCTTTTTCAGTTGATGTGCAATACCGAGCATAAGCGCTACGCCACTTGCATTGTCGTCGGCGCCGTTATGAATTTCCTGTTTCCCATACGAGCGCGACCTGTTTCCGCCAAGGCCCAGATGGTCGTAATGCGCAGCGATAATTACATTTTCTTTGGATCTGTTGTTTATAGCCGCAACGACATTTCTTGTTTTATACAGACAGGAATCGTAAGAATAATTGAACTCCTGAAAATATTTTTTACGCTGTAAGGGTTTAATTTTTAGGAAATGAAATTGTGCGGTAATAAAATCTGCAGCTTTCAGATCGTATTTTGTACCGGGTTTTCTGCCGCCCATGCTGTCTGAGGCAAGGGCTTCAACGCAATATTTCAGATAGGATGTATCGGGAAGGCTTGTCTGACCTATGCATGGGATACAAAAACAGCATAGAAATAAATACGGTATAACAAGTGTTTTCTTCATAAAAAGAGGCTGTCTTAAAATACTTTTTAAATGATTTTCACCGCCTTCTTTCCCTTTCCCTAAAGGGTGGAAGTCGCTGAAAATCAGCACACCCCTGCCTGCTGCAGTGCGCAGCACGTCAGGCAGGCTTCAGGGACGGGGTAATGATGATTTTCAGCAAAGGCTATTTTTGAGACAACCTCAAAATTAGATATTTCTTTTATCACAGAACACATTATTGTTATTTTTTCTGTGTTTCTATAGGAGTCATGTTTCCATTTCCACTCGTTGTTAAAGTTCCGGGCAATTGTTCGTCCGGTGGTGCAGGAAGTTCTTTATTGGATTTGGCAGGATTCCCCCATTCACTTTTTATTGTGCTGGGATCCGGCTTTTCCTGCTTCAACTTTTCCTGCTGTTCTCTCCATAATTTTGTGGAAACCGGCCGAAAAAAGTTGGTGTGGTGTTTATGTATCCTGGATTATTTACCATCCGGCACGATATACCGGGTATAGGGAATGCTGTCCTGTCCGGTAAAATCCTTGTTCAGGTATTTATAATAACCGGCTACAGCCACCATGGCAGCGTTGTCGGTGCAAAATACCGGTTTAGGAAGAAATACTTCCCATCGTTGTTGTTCTGCCAGGCTCAGAAGTAAATCTCTCAATGCCGAATTTGCTGAAACACCACCCGAAATGGCAACCCTTCGTATACCGGTCAGTGTAGAGGCTTTGATAAGTTTTTTGGCTAAAACAGTAATGATGGTGTGCTGAATTGAAGCGCACAGATCAGCAAGGTTTTGATCAATAAAATCAGGATTACTTTTCAGGTTGTCACGGATAAAATATAAAAAAGAGGTTTTGAGCCCACTGAAGCTGAATTCGTCATCTTTAACCTGCGGCTCAGCGAATTTATATTTTAAAGGATCGCCGGCAGCCGCGTTTTTGTCAATCATTTGCCCGCCGGGGTATGGAAGGCCTAAAATTTTTGCACTTTTATCAAAAGCTTCACCGGCGGCATCGTCAATGGTGTTTGAGATGGTTTCGAACGTATAAAAATCTTTTACTTTAATTATTTGGGTATGTCCCCCTGAAACAAGCAGGCACAGGAATGGGAACTGCGGCGTTTGTTTCGTGTTTTCCTGCTCCACAATAAAATGTGCAAGCATGTGAGCCTGAATATGATCTACCTCAATTATCGGAATATTCAAAGCAAGCCCCAATGATTTTGCTACTGAAGTTCCGACAATAAGTGAACCCAGCAAACCGGGACCTCTTGTAAATGCTATTGCAGAAAGTTGTTTTTTTTGTATATTTGCTTCGTGGAGTGCCTGGTCAATAACGGGAATAATGTTTATCTGGTGTGCCCTCGAGGCATGTTCGGGGACGACACCGCCGAAGTTCTTATGTATTGCCTGACCGGCAATAATATTGGACAAAAGCACGTTTTTATTGACCACAGCCGCAGAAGTATCGTCACAGGACGATTCGATGCCCAAAATAAATGTGTTCATTAACAGGATTTAAGTTTTCAAAGGTATAAAAAAAACTTTCAAAATATTGATCATTGTCTATGCGGTATTTTTTGTGCTGCCTGCCGGAGTATTCACACTAATGCAGAGCAACCTGGTACAGACCTATATCGCAAAGAAACTTTCGGTATACCTTTCGGAAAAACTCAAAACGGAAGTTTCTATTGACAAAGTAAAAGTCCGCTTTTTTGCGAATGTTGTCCTTAAGGGTGTGTATGTCGAGGACTTGCATAATAATCCTTTACTCAAGTCTGAAATGATAAATGTAAAACTTGGTAGCTTTGATTTATCGAGCAACTTTGTTGAATTGAAGAAGGTAGTATTGGAAAATACCTGCTTTAATCTCAGAAAATATAAAGACGAAGACCAGACTAATCTTCAGTTTATTATTAATTATTTTAAGTCGGATAAAAAGAAAACTGCTGAAGAAAAGTATCCTTTAAAAATCAGGGTCGGGTATTTGAAGCTTTCTAATTCGGGGTTTTCATATCTGGATGATAATAAAGACCATAACAACAATGGCGTCATGGATTTTGACGATATTAATATCTCGCAGCTTAATATTGAAATAGAAAATTTGGGCATACTTAGCGATTCTGTTTGCGGAAACATAAAAAAATTGTCGTTAACCGAAAAAAGCGGATTTATTATTAATAGTTTTTCAGCAAGGTCGGTTTTTTCAAAAAGAAACATTATTGTAAATGGCCTTCTTGTAAAAACACCAAACTCTGATCTTGACCTTGACCTGACTTTTGCTTATGAAGATTTTAAAAGCTTCACAGATTTTGTGAATAAGGTGAACATAATTTCCGATATACGTTCTACAAAGCTGAACTTTATTGATATCGCTTATTTTGTCAGACAGATGTATGGCATGAATAACCTTATATCTTTTTCATCCAATGTCAAAGGCAAGGTCAGTAACCTTAAAGTGAAAAACTTTTTGATGAAATACGGCTCAGATACCTATTTTGATGCGGACATAAGCATGAACGGCTTGCCAAAAATTAATGAAACATACATCAATTTAAAAATCAGGAATCTTACTTCTTCTGTAAGCGACCTGAATGAGATCATCATTCCGCAAACGGAGAGAACGGTCTCCCAGCTTAAACTGCCACTGATGCTGCAGCGCCTTGGAAATATTCATGTAGAAGGTGTCTTTACTGGTTTCTATACAAATTTTGTTTCTAATGCAACCTTAAACTCTGATCTGGGAAGTATTTCAACAGACATCATCGTCAGTAACAGCAATAAAATCATTTCTTACGAAGGGGAAGTTGTTACTGAAAATTTCTACCTGGGCCAATTGTTGAATTCCCCCGATCTGGTTGGGAAAGTCAGCCTTATCGCTCAGATCAGTGGTTCCGGTTTAAAGGCGAATGATGCTGATTTTTTATTTAAAGGTAACATAAATCAATTTGAATTTAAAGGTTATACTTATTCAGATATATCTGTTGACGGGAATTTTGATAAGCGAATATTTAAAGGTTTGATCGAGGTGGATGATGAGAACCTGAAAATGGCGTTCAACGGCAAGGTGGATATTAATGATACCCTGCCTGATTTTGATTTTGAAGCCGATATTGAATATGCCAATCTGAAAATGCTGAAAATAACGCCAAAAGATACGGTCTCAGAAGTAAAGGGTCGTTTGAAGATTGACTTCCACGGCAGCAATATTGATAACCTGAAAGGGTATATAACACTCAATGATGCCTCCTTCCGGCAAAACAAAAAGTCCTTTGACCTGCGTTCATTCAACCTGAACACCTATATCAGCCCAAGCGGTTACCGTACTTTTGACCTGAAATCCGATTATGCTGATGCTGTTTTTAACGGATATTTTGTTTTTTCTGAGTTAGGAAATTCTTTCAAAAAGTTAATCCTGAACTATCTCCCTAACTTCTATTTTGCTATGGATACCAGTAATAAGAATATTGCCCGCCAGGAATTCGATTTTGATATCAGGCTGTATAATGCTTCTCCTGTGCTGGGTTATTTTGGGAACGGGCTGGGGGCAGCAGGCAATACCATTGTAAAAGGGAATTTCAATTCTCTAACCAATGCCGCGAAAATTGATGCAGTGTCTTCAAAGCTATCTTATAATAATATCACTCTTGGAAACTGGAAACTTGCTCTGAATGCTAATGGCGACAGGATTGACCTGTTGATGAATTCCGACACCCTGCAAATGTCAGATAGTGCTTATCTCACTAATTTTGGTCTTGCCTCAATAGTATTGAACGACAGCATCGACAGTAAACTTTATTGGGATAACAAAAAGTTGACAAAAAGAAATGCCGCAGACCTGAATTTTTATACATATTTTTACAGTAACAGCGAATCTGTGACAGGTTTCAGGCACTCAGACCTTATCATTAATGACTCGTTATGGATTGTCAGCGACCTTGGCAACATCGTTTTTGATACAAACAAGATCGCGTTCAACAACCTGAAGTTATACCGTAAACAGCAAAACCTGCTGATTAACGGGGCAATATCGAAAAATCCTTTTGATGCGCTTACTGTTGATTTTAATTCCTTCGATATTTCAAATATTGACTATATTACCAATGCAAAAAAGTTTGATTTTGACGGGATCATCACCGGAAGTGTCATTATTTCAGATTTGTACAGCTCGCCGACCTATTATGCCGATCTTAAAATAAAGGATTTAGGCATCAACTACGACAAGTTGGGCGATGCTTCGATACAAAGCAAATGGGATGATGCTAAGAAAGGGATACAAATAAAAGCAGAGATATTTTATCTCGGAAATATCGGCAAGAGCACTCCTGTCGTTGCAGAAGGGTATTACTACCCGGGCGATAAACCGCAGAATTTTGACATAGATATCAGTGTGGAGAACCTGAGGCTAAAAGCTCTTTCCAGGTATGTAGAAAGTTTTGGATCCATTGTCAGCGGAACAGCAAGCGGGAAGCTGTTTCTGCGCGGAAAGGGAAATCCGGAATTAACAGGCTTGTTGAAAGTTATGCGCGGGGCATTAAAAATAAATTACCTGAATACGGTTTATGCTTTTGCATACGACAGCGTGAAGATTACCAAAAATGCCTTTACGTTTAAAAACCTGATCGCTATTGATCAGCCCGACTATGAGCATCGGACTGTTGACACGGCTATTGTTAGCGGAAAAATTACTCATGAAAATTTTAAAAACATAGGCTTTGATATTTATATTAAACCTAAAAAACTGTTAAGCCTGAACACCAATGCCTCCATGAATGATTTATTCTACGGTAAGGGCTATGCAACAGGCAATGTACACATATTCGGTGACCAGAAAAAAATAAATTTTGATATTTCTGCTACCACTGAAAAGGGTACCAAGTTAATTATTCCTGTCGGAAACACTTCTTTTCTGGAAGCCAGGGAGTACATTACGTTTGTCAAAAAAGGGCAGCAGGATACCGTTATTGAAGAGCGTGGAAAAGAAATTCACGGCATCAACCTCGATATGTCATTTAACGTTACCGATGAAGCTGAAGTCCAGCTATTGTTTGACCCGAGGGTAGGCGACCGTATTTTAGGAAAGGGGAATGGTAACATCCGTATCACGATTGCCGATAATGAAATGAATATGTTTGGTGATTATGTCCTTACATCCGGAGATTATCTTTTTACTTTTCAGAACATCATCAACAAACGTTTTGAAATTGATCCCGGCAGTACTGTCAAATGGAACGGTGACCCTTATAATGCTGAGCTGGACATACGTGCCAGATATTCCATGAGGGCAAATCTGGCAGGCCTGGGTGTTGATACGAATACCAGGTATGTTAACGTTGATTGTATTATCAATATGAAAAATGTACTGGCCAATCCGGAGTTCACTTTTGAGGTTGACCTGCCTTCCATGCTGGATTATGAAAAAGGCCCTTACCTTGCGGCGATCAATCAGAATATTAATAATAACTTCATCTCTTTGCTGGTCATCAACAGCTTTGTCAATCCTAATGCAGGAATCGGCTCTGCAGCATCTGCCGGTGCCAGCCTGTTGGGGAAAAGCGCCAGCGAAGTGCTTTCCAATCAGCTCAGCAACTGGCTTTCGCAGATCAGTAAAAATGTAAATATCGGGGTAAATTATCGCCCGGGAGACAACATTTCACAGGAAGAAGTCGCTGTTGCTCTTTCAACGCAGCTTTTTAACGACAGGGTCTCGGTCTCGAGCAACCTGGGAGTGGCAACCGGACAAAATATTGCTAGTGATAACAAAAACTCGAACCAGATCGTAGGTGATGTGGATATTGAGGTAAAGATCACAAAGGCTTTAAAATTAAAAGTTTACAACCATACTAATCAATATAGCGTTCTGCAATATACGGCGCCTTATACGCAGGGGCTGGGTATAGTTTACCGTAAGGAGTTTAATACCTATAGAGACTTATTTCTGAAAAAGAAAAGAAGATGATTCAACAGCCCTGAAATTTGGTGTTATTTCAACACGGCATTGCCTATGCTGCAATGAAGACATTTTTTGTTACTGCAGTATTCATTGAACAATTGGATCATTGCCTGCGATTGCATGGCATTTAAAGGTTTAATACCTGCAAGAAGAAATTTTTCGGTGAAATGGTTTTTTTCAGGAGGCAACACAGACAAAAATTCCAATGCTCTTTCAGTGAAACTTTCATCATCTTTTATTTTCCCATAGGCAAAAACAAATGGCACTATGGTATTTATTATCAAAAG
>CAZMPB010000055.1:0-1279 GCA_964567775.1 uncultured Bacteroidales bacterium | reverse complement strand
AAGGTTTATAGTGCTTTTCCCCGGATTTTTTGGTGATTTGGCTGAAAGTTTATCAAAAACATAGTGGGTCTGCCAGTAATCGGAGCAGTCAAGGTCGAACAGTTGATATATTTCTGTAAGTGTCCGGCTTTCCAATATCTTTGAAAATAAATTATTAGATTTATATATCAGGCTGGCAAATTGTGCCAAACGTATTGTAGGGAAATTTTTCGGGCGTATCCGTAAGAATTTCCATAAATGTTTCCCTATGGGCTTCAGATTATATTTTTTTTGAAAGTACGAATATTCAGTTTTAAGTTTTTTTGGGTAATCATCGGTGAAATCATCATCAAGCAAACCCGCCTGCCCGAAAAGCAAGGCCTCTATCTGAAACAGGTTGTTTTTACTTTTTGCAAAGTACTGTTGCGGAAGAGTTTTTGCAAGCATTTCAAAGGGTTCGGCATTCACATTGAAGCCGAAATTCCTTGCAAAAATTTCATAAAACGTTTGTTCCCAATTATTTTTATATAAGCTTAGTTTGTTGAAAATAATGGCGGTTTTAACCTGTAAACGTTGAATGGCCAGATTTTCAAGCCAGTTATAAATAATAATTTCATTCACCATGCCGGTCAATTTCGAACAGGGGATCGTATTTTTGCTTTCAGCAAATTTTTTGTATTTAGAGATCAACTGGTCATCGACTGTGTTTTTTAATTCGACCGTTACAATTTTATTCCCGATCTTGTCAAATACAGGCTTATCGTCTTCATAAACAACATGAAGTATTATATTATCATAGGCTTTATCTTGTTCGTGCCTGTGAGCATACCAATCGGAAGAACGCAGGTGTATTTCAATATTTCCAGCCCATAAAGTATTGTCAATACGTATTTTAGCATTAGTGAAATCCGGGCCGGCATCCGTATTTGCTGATCCGGGACTTTCCACTTTTATTTGTTTGCCATCAGTTGTAAAGATATTTGCACTGAACCGCTGATATTTCCAGATATAACAAAGCAAATCTTCATTCATATTGATACAAATTTTAAAAAAATTGAATGTATAAAACTATCAAAAAATATTAAATAATGATAAAATAATTTGTTTTTTTATACAATATAGTATTACCTTTGTAAAAGAAACAAATTGCTGAGTTATGGAAGATCTTGCGGCTTTGATGTCCGGTATTGAATTCAAAACTCATCAATTGATAAAACAAGTTAATGCCTTAAAGCATGAAAATGCAGAAGTTAAAAAAGAATTGGATTTATTAATCAAAAGTGAACAGGAAAACAAAGAA
>CAZMPB010000054.1:0-17620 GCA_964567775.1 uncultured Bacteroidales bacterium | reverse complement strand
AAATAAAGATTAACAAGCCTTTCAGTTATGTGGCAAGAAGTAAATACCCTAAAAAAATATTATTAAGTGTTTGATTATGTACGCTTTAAGATCGAGTTATATAGATTGGGAAAATAATATAGTCCAAACTTCGCAGCACTCGTTTGAACTATTTATTTTTACCATCGGCATTACCAAAGTATGAATTTGTAGTACGTCCTTGCTTTTGATAAACTCAGCAAAATTGGACTATCTACAAATTCACTTTGGTATTATTCACTCCGTAGGAGTGAAATATTGGTAGAAAACATATCGGAAAAACAAAACCGACTCCAGAGGAGTCGAACACATCATCATAAAAATTTCTTAATGCGGGGTTGGGGTTTCATGGAGGTACGCCCAACATTAGCCCTCCATCCGACAATCTGGTAGCTATACGTTAATCCAAAAGCACCACGGCATAGGCAGAAATACCCTCTTCCCTGCCGATAAAACCTAACTTTTCAGATGTTTTTGCTTTAACAGAAATATCGTAGGCAGGAATACCGAGGACTTCGGACAATTTTTGCTGTATCTGAGGAATATAGGATGCCAGTTTGGGACGCTCAAGGCATATAGTAGAGTCGATATTGACAATATGAAAACCTTTTTCGTTCAGTAGGGCGGCAACTTGTTTCAGCAGTATTTTGCTGTCAATACCTTTATATTGCTGGTCGGTGTCGGGAAAATGAGTACCAATGTCGCCGAGGTTGGCAGCGCCTAAAAGCGCATCGCAGATAGCATGAATCAGTACATCGGCATCGGAATGCCCGACAGCGCCTTTTTCAGAAGGAATCTTTACGCCGCCCAGAAACAGGCCGGCATCAGGCTGGAGTTTGTGAGTATCGAACCCAAACCCTATCCTACTCATTCTTTTTTATATCATCGGAATCTTTTTCTTTCTTGCTTTTCACCTTATCGAAATTGAACAATAAGCTGAAACGCAAGGTGTTTTCGAGAGGGTTGCGTTGTGTTACCGGAATCAGGTAGGCAAAGTCGAGGCCGAAAATGCTGTATCGCAGGCCTGCGCCGAGGGTTACATATTTACGGTTTCCTTTGGTAGAAGCTTCGTTAAAATATCCAGCACGGATAGAGAATTGCTTGGCATACCAGTACTCAAGCCCGACAGCGATATTAATTTCTTTCATTTCTTCTTTGAAGCCACCCGGAGCATCATAGAATGATTGAATCATGCCGCGCACAACCCCAACTTCTGGATCTCTACCAGCTTTAATAGTTTTTGGAGTTTTAATTGTATCTCCCGAAGGAGTTACTTCATTAATTTGATAATAAACCGGCGGAGTTGGAACCAGTAGTTTGTTGAAATCAAGCAGCAGAGCCAGCGAATTATTTTTGTCGAAATTCAAATCATAAGAAAAGCCAAGCCTCAAATTAGTCGGAATAAAGTCGCGGTCAAGGTTTTCCGTATAAGATATTTTATTACCTATATTTGAGATATTGGCACCAAGGGCAAATTTTGTCTGCATCCCTTTTATTTCAATAGGTTTTTCGTAGTATACGCTCACATCAGCAGCAACCGCCTGCCCTGCCTTTGACTGGGCGCCAGCTACAAATATTCCTCCAGTAAGATTGGAGTAAATATATCTTAAGGCAATACCTCCAGAAACTTCATTTGTGAATTTGAAACAATACGATGCATCAATGGCAAATTCATTAGGCTTATAATTACTAATAGTTTGTCCCACCTCGTTTGTAAAAGTAATATTACCAAGTGAAAAATACCGCAACGTCATGGAAACCACTTGGCGTTTGTTGATGCGTTTATATGCTCCCAGATAGGCCAGATTAATATCATTCACTAATTTGTGCAACCAAGGAGAGTAAGAAACCGAAAAACCAAAGTCCTTATCTATAAATCCGTATTTCGCAGGATTGAAATGCATCGAATTAGCATCGGGGAAAGAAGCAGCACCGGCATCACCCAGACCACCTCCTCGGGCATCAGGGGTAATGAGTAAAAAAGGAACGGCAGTTGTTAGTGTATTTAGGTATTTCCCATAATCAATTGCAACTGATTGGGCAAATACACTACTACTAATAGAGATAAAAATTAATGATGTAAATAATAATAGGTTTCTTTTCATTAACTGATAAAATTTTGTGAGTGCAAAAATAACGAATTATTTAAAACTATATTGTGTTCTTAACTTTTTTGTAAGTACCGGGGTCAATTACTTTAATTTTTTGTTACTACTCAGCCGAAATAAAATATTAAAATACAAATACTTGCCACAGATTCACAGATTTAAATTAATCATTTTTTATGAATTTTCACAAATAAAACAACCTTTGCTTGTTTTTAATCCGTGTAATTATTATTGATTATTAGTTTGATTATCATATATTTAATCTGTGAATCTGCGGCTATTTTATTGATAAATTAGTGGCTGAGTTTTACAATTTTTTATTTTAATTTGATCATTTTTTCAGAACACCTTCTTTGTTTTCCTTCTTTATCAGTGATGGTTACCGTGTAAGAATAAAATCCTTTCGACAAAGGCTCTCCATGTGCATTGCAGCCATTCCACCGAAGTTCTATAGGTTGATAATAACCGGCAGGAATATCATAATAAATTTGTGCAGACTCTCGGCCTGTGATATCAAAAACAGAAATTTCCAACTGCATATCGCCCAGGCTCATATTGTGTTCAATGTAAAAGGTGGTATAATCCGAGAAAGGATCGGGATAATTGAACACTCTTCCAAAACTCACATCAGAAGGCACCTTCACATTAAAAGTAATTTCTTTTTCAGAAGAATTATTCAGCAGATCATAGGCTTTAATGGTAAGTTTATGCATTCCATAACTCAATTTACCAAGCCTGTATGAAATACTTCCTGAGCTGTATCTGTCTTCATCCTGCATAAAATAACAATTCAGAAACAAAGGATTATTATAATCATCATCCAGCACAGCAGTAATTTCGTGCCCGATACCCAGGTCATAACAATTGATACCGCTGGTATCATGCATTTGCAGGATCATCAATGGCTCCGAGGATGTATTGCCCCCTTCGGCAAAAGACAGATCTTCCATGTGACCTACTATTTCAGGCCCGGTGATATCAGGGCTTTCATTAATGCCATTATTGAGTAAGGGCAAACTGTCAAGCGCTCCGTTAGCATCAAACAACAGGTTTTTTGCATAGTAACTGATCTTTCCAAAACCATCAGAAAAACTGATGTCCTTAGGAACAAAAAATGAAAATTCGAACATTCCGTTGCTGACGCTTACATTTCCATGATATATTTCATTTTGCTGTATATAGAAAGTTTTAAATTGACTCACACCCGGATCGTTGACCAGTGTTTGGCACAACACAGGCTTATCATAAACTATGGGATACAGTTTCCCGTTAAAATCATTGACCAGAACAGAGTCCGCATCAACAATATGTCCTCTGACGGTAACAATACTGTTGTTATATATGGTATCATCCATTGATGCCGATGAATCAACGCCGCAGAAGTCGGTAACCACCTTATATTCCGGAATAGCAAAAGTAAGTGCAGGGTCACCGAGCAGGGTAAAGTTTTGCATATACACACCGGAGGAACACAAGTTTTTGGCTTTTTTTATCATATCGCCAAACCGTATCCTTTCGCCCGGAACGGGAGTAAACGCTGTTTTTAATAAATTGCGGTTCACTATTTCATTGGAATGGGCATAGGCCACACGGGTGGTGGAAAATAATGCGATACTGCCTCCTTTATTGTTTAGTAATAACTTTTCACCGGCTGAAACAAAAGCAGGATTGTCGTACCTGCTGAATTCGCAGGTGGCCGTAATAAAAACCGGCAAATTATAAAAATTTTCGTATTGCTCAATATCAGCCATAGTAATAACTCCCTCTCCAGCAAGGCCGGATTCGCCGCCGTGTCCTGTGTAATTTACCATTAAGGTCCCCTTCTGAACCTGATTGGTTATCGCCTCATTAACTTCAGGGTATTTGGTGCCAAAGGGAGTATTAATCTGTTTATAGGCATCCAGATAAATTTTATTTATATTAAGAATCCTTGTCAACGAATCTACTAATGTGACAAGCCTTTCAGCTTGTTTCAGGTGAAGGTTTCCGTCTTCATCATCGGCTATGAATACTACAGAATTACGCCATGAGTCATAATTGGACACCTGGCCGGTTTCGTAAGAGTTTGGTAACAGATCTCCCCTATAGCCATAACGTATACATTTATCAACAATAACTGTCGCTTCTGCCGGATTGCATACAGGAAAACGCCCTACACCAATATCAAGATCTCCAATAAGATTTTCGCCTTCCAGAAAATCAAGCATCGCATAAAAGTCATCAGAAACGTAAGAAGAAGTTGGAACAAGAGAATTCGACGTTTGCCATGTAGGGACAAAATTGGTATTCCCGTTAAGGCGGTTTTTCATATCATAAGATCCATCGCCAAAAAGAAGCACATATTTTATCCGGTGAACCGAATCGGTGCCCCCCCGCTCATAAAACATACGGATAAAATCGCGTATAGCAGCCGGGTCTTGTTTTCCTGAAGAAAACTCATTATATATCTGGTTTGTAGTAGCAACCACCACAGACATCCCGTCTGTGTTCCTGTGAAAACCTGCTATTGTGTTGGCTTGATTAACAAAATCCGGATGAGTAACAACTAAAAGTTCAGCCTGCTCACTACCATGCAGGTTCTGGTTTGGCATGCTGCCAAGCAATACCGCTTGCTTCAGATTATTATCATCAAAGGCAACAAACTCTTGCAACACATTGGTATATGCCTTAAGTGCTACAGTATTACCGTTGATATCCAGCGGCATTTCGCTGATAGAATCAAAACCTGTTATATTCCAAACCCTGACCGACGGGGCCATGTTGGTGATATCAAAACGGCTAATCGGGTTCGCGATAGTTTGAATATTTCTGAAATGTATTTGGCTGCCCCGGTATATCAAATCTCTGACCCCTGACAATTCAATAAAGTTGAGCCATGCAACGGAAGATGCTTCCGGCTTGCTGTATGATAATTTTAAAGTAACCGTATCTGATGGAGGTAATATATTAAAATTTATTATTTTACTTTTTGCAAAATCCGAATTAACATTACCGTCAATCGGATTTATGGAATCCGAAGAAATCATATTTCCGCCAATGCCAGAATTTACAGCACTTTTCAGCAAAGAACGTACGATGACATGAATCCGGGCTTGAACAGAATCAGCATGTGAAATATCAGGTAATAAGAACCTGAAATCTTTTTCCGAAATATCATTAAATACTTCGCCCAACCATTGTCTACCTGATTTTAACAAATTTATTGAATCCAGCTCATGATAAAGATGTTCGTTAAATTTGCTTACAGTGATATCCGGAGTCAGTGTGATATGGGGATAGGTATGAATTCTTTTACCCGCCCCATGGTCGAGTGTGATAAAATAATATACCGTATCCGAATAATAATTCAACTGATGCTCAAAAGTCTGGGTCAGGGGCTGAAAGTTCCATCTGTCAGTACTTTGACCATAAAAAAGTATATAGTCACCATTATTTATATACCCGTCACCACCATCTTGTACCAAAACAGGGTTTTCCATCAGGTCATCAAATCTGAAAGCAGAATTACTTTCAGGCAACATATCACCACCATTGCCATAAAGCCTGAAATCTGAAGAACTGATAGGCTCAGTAAGCCCAAGCTGGATCAGATCAGAATAGGATAGCCGGTACACACCATGCTGAACCGTGGCGATTTTATACCATTTGCCGCTTGCCAGCATAGAATTAGCAGCATAATTGTCTTTTGCCGGGTTTTGTGCAAAAACGGAAAAAGAAAAAATGAAAAGCAAAAATATGATCAGGGATTTTTTCAAGGACATAAAATAATATGTGCAAAAATACTAAAAAGTAGGGTATTGGCGAAAAATTCTTGCTATTATTAACGTAAGTACCATTAAAAAAATTCTTATAACACGCAGAAATAATTTTGGTTAAGGGAAGATCACAACACATTAAAACTTATCGGAATTTGATTCTTTTATACAATTTAAATCTTTTATTAGCCCAGATCAAAGAAACCATATCTCTATTATTTTCAATATAATTTTCAAGAGGTTTGTTTACCATCTCTTCCAGCAAGGGATTATCAGGTTCGTTCTTTTTTCGGGTGTAAAGCAAATAATACCAGACACCTGCTTTAAAAAAAGCACCTTTAATATCGTCTTTTTCCGGCTGAACCAGATTGTTTGAGATACACTTGCGGTCGGTAAACAAAGCCAAAGCTCTCGGCTTATTAAAAGCAAAAACAGCGTCTTCAGGAGTCTGTTTTATAATAAAATCAAACGCTTCTTTCGATTCGGCATTACATGGGCCTTCCATGCTGATAAACTGCTGTTTATTTAGTTCATTAAAACCATAAATATATTGGATCAACAATAATAAACCGAGCAAAATTATTTTTACAGAAGTCCTTATTTTTATATCTATCCGGATGGTTTTAAGCCCCAATACAGCATAACTTAACAGGAAAGGAAGTATCGGAAACAAAAAGCGAAATCCTGATTGAGTGTATGGGTAGACAAGCAACACCAACATATATAATATTACAAAGAAATCCGTAAAATCAGGTTTTTTTATTATTTTACTAAAAAAACCCAAAAGAATAAATGTGAAAACAAGGGATTGGGTGATCAGTGGTAAAAAAAGCCATTTACCGTTTTGAGGGCTGAAGAATGCTTTTAAAACTTCGGTATAAACAGCCAGATTTTGCAAAATAATTGCACCTAACCCGTCGAAGCTAAACAAACGGTAATATCCTTTCGCCGAATCATCAGGAATATCAAATATCAGATTATTCAACAAAAAATATAATCCGAAACTAAAGAAAAAAATGATAACTATTTTTATAAATTGCTTTAATATGATCTTTCGTACCGTACTTTCTTTTTTCCTGAATGAGCCAATACCGTTTGAGGTAACATCAATGAGGAATGCTAACGGAAGCGCTGCACCTATTGTTCTTGTTGAAATAAGATAGCCGGTCAACAATCCCACTATTATTAATGAAAAAATATTTTCGGATTTCTTATAAATAAGAATAGTGAGAATTAAAACTACCATGAACGGGATCTCTGACATTATTTCAGATTTAAAAGCAAGTGTCCATGGATTATAGACGACAATTAAAATTAGAAAAACAGAAGTCAAAAAACGGTGATTATCTTTATACAGCCACAGCATCAGTAATGCAAGTATAATTAAAAAAGCTGTCAGATACAAGCTGAAACTGAGGAAATTCATCCCTTCAAAATAATAAACTACCGATAATAATAACGGGAATCCCATAGGATAGGCAGGAGGCCCCAGTTGCTGGCAATTGATATTGTATACATATTGTGTCTGGGATTGCGGAATATCGTTGACGATGTATTTTGCCTGAAGCAAATAGTGGGCATTATCATCACCCCAGTCTATATCATCTCTTATATTTATTAACAAAAGCGGGCAACAGAGAAGAAAAATCAAGGCAAATTTTAAAATATTTTTATGGCGAGGCGTGCCAGTAAAAAGTTTTATCATTTATTTTTCAATAAAATGAAATTATCACTTCAATAAGACCAGTTTCTCCGTTTTCTGAGAAAATTGTCCTGAGCTGTTTTTTACTTTCAACATGTACACATACACTCCTTTGCCGATGACATCGCCAAAATCATCCCTGCCATCCCACGGAATGGGATCGGCTCTGAATCCGTTGGTTTCTACCGTCGTCTGAATGGTTTTTACCAATTTGCCGGTAATGGTAAATATCTGAATCTGCACATCGAGGCCGCAGCAGGGTTGATTGTGTTCAAACCAGAACTCCGTATAGGTGGTAAACGGGTTGGGATAATTTAAAACATGATTCAACGCCAGCTCGGCAGATTCTGCCACCACAAAATCAATTTCCGACTCAGCAGAATTGTTATAAACATCCCATGCCTTCAGTTTGAGTTTGTGCGCCCCGTTTTCAAGATCAGAAAACGGATATCTGACAACTCCGCTTTGATAGGTGTCTAAGTCTGATTCATAATAATCATTCAGCACGAATGTTTTATCGGTATTTTCATCCAGAACGGCTGAAATATCATGTCCTATCCCGTTTCCGATCGTGTTTACCCCTGCAGAATCACTAAGATACATTAGCAATACCGGATTTTTGTCAGTTATACCACCCGAAACAAAGCGGGTGTCATTCATGTAAATTTTCAGTTCAGGGCCGTTCTTGTCTGTTATTTCATTGTTGTTTGTCCCACCGATAATAAAATCTTCATAGTAGCCATTTGCATCGGTGGCACCGTTCTGAGAATAATAACTTATTCTGCCGTTACCATAATGATATGCTATATCCTTAGGGACAACAAAAGTAAATTTGAAATCACCGTTGACCACCTTTGCTTTGCCTTTATAAATAATACTTTTCTGTAGGTTGAATGCCTCCGGGTTTCCCTCGTCGTTTCCGTTTGATATAACCTGGGCAACCTTATCAAACACAACAGGCATGATAACGCCCTGATAATTTTCCAGCTTAACATTTGCATTATCTGCTATGTAACCCTGAATGGTAATTTTTTCCAGTGCATTGATAGTGTCTTGTTCTCCCGCTAAGGGATGATAATTTATGGACGTGGTGATAACATTGAATTCGGGATAAGCAAGCCTGAGTGCAGGATCACCCAATAGCACAAAATTACTGATAGCGCTGGCGCAACCCATCGTATTTTTTGCTGCTTTCACCACATCGCCTAAAAAGGGATATTTTCCTGCAGTTTTTTTAAATACTTCCTTGTAAAAAGCATAGTTCAGCGAGTAGTTGGATCCGGCATAAGCAAGGCGTGTCGTCGTAAATAGTGCCACACCTCCACCGCCCGGATTTAACAAAACCAATTCTCCCGCCGAGGTCCGGGCGGGATCGTCAAAACGGCTAAATTCACAGGTGGCTGTTACAAATAACGGGGTATTATTTTTATTGTCCCACGAATTAATATCAGATACTCCCAAAACAGCCTCATGCGCCCAGCCTACTTCTCCGCCATGGCCGATATAGTTTACAATAAGCGCACCCTTTGCCACACGTTTGTTAATAGCGTCAGTAACATCAGGATAACGCTGGCCCCCCGGGGTAGAAATCTGGGTGTATGCATCCAGGTATATTTTATCGAGATTATAATTATTGTACGTTGTGTCAACATAATTAGCGATACTTTCGGATTGTCCCATAAAATCCTCACCGGCGACATCAGCATCATCTGCAACAAAACAAACCATATTCCGCCAGTCGGCAAAATTGGAAATAGCATCAGAAAATCCCGAACAAGAGGTACTGCCTGTGTTCAGGTCATATTTTGCACAATAATTTAAAATTTTATCAGTAAGGGCCCTTGCTTCTTCAATATTCTGGGCAGGAATTCTGCCCACAGCGATATCAAGGAGATTACTATACGCTCCGGCATCGGTATCATCAAGAAACCCAAAATAATCATCCGTCAGAAACGATCCCGAAGGTTCGAGTGAGTTCCTGGTTTCATATGTAGGTACTAAGTTTGTGTTAGATTCCAGACGGTTTTGGTAATCATAAGAGGCATCGCCAAAGAGCAACAGGTATTTTGGCTGCTGACTGACATCAGACCCTGCCCTGTCGTAAAACATTTTAACAAAGTCTTTGATGGCGGTAACATCCTGGTTGCCTGAAGAAAATTCGTTATAAATAGGTTGTAGCGTCATTATCAGCACGCTCATATTATCATTGTTGCGGTGCATATCGGCTATGCGTGAGGCTTCTCCAACAAAATCAGGATAGGAAACAATGATCATATCATATTGCCCCAGTCCGTGCAAATCCTGATTTTGTACCTTTCCCTGGCAGGAGACAGGATAAAACATTGCACCGTCAAAAGCGACAAATTCTCTCAGAGAATCCGTATTCATTTTAAAGGTAAGATTGCCAGAACTAAGCGTTGTCTCCACTTTTTTTACTTCTGTAGGATCGGTAACATCCCATACTGTAATACCAGATGTTGCATTACCTATAATAAATTCGGAAATATGGCCGATCGAATTTTTATCGCGAAAAGGCAATTGGCCTGAAATAAAAGAAAGATGACAGTCTGCATTTACTTCAATATAATTAAGCCAGCCGATAGCGGATGAGTTAGAACTTTTATTGTAATCCAACCGGATGTTTAACGGGCTGGTGGCTGTAAAATTCAATTCACTGTCCGAAATACGCGCATAAGAAGAAGTGTAATCGGGTGAAACAGCCGAAATTCCTATATTGCCAATACTGGAATTATTCGCATATATTTTGTATGAGGTCGGATAAATAACGGATCGTGCCAGCAGGCTCGTTTTTAAATACATCGGGGTACTGCTTACAATATTGGAAAAATTAAAAGGAAAAGTACGGGTTGTCGTAACATCAAAAACTTCTCCATAAAATTCTCTGCCTGACTTGATCAGGTTTAAAGAATCGTTTTCATGAAAAAGATAATTGTTATATGTTGTGGACGTATAGTCGGCAGGTAAAGGCGATGATGCCACCATACTGATTCTCTTACCCGCGCCCAGGCTGGCGGTAATAAAATAACCCGAACTTTTGGAATACTTATTTATTTCATGATTAAAAACCCCTTTAGCTGTATCCAAATTCCATTTTTCGGGGCCCTTGGCATAAAAAATAATGTAATCAATCTGATCAAAACTATTATCATTTTCACCGCTGACATAAATGGCATTCTCCTTCAGGTCGTCATACCTGAATTTTGAATTATCCTCCGGCAACATTGCCCCTCCATTGCCATAAACACGCAGGTTTTTCGGATTGATTCCGGAGACATTCATTCCCAAAGCGACCAGATCATTATAAGAAATAATATGAATACCGCTCCTGTATATGTTCACACGATACCAATCTCCTGACTGGAGAACTGAATGTGCAGCGTATTGGTGCGCTTTAGCACTAACCGGAAGTAGTTTTGTATTATTATAAGAATATTCAAGGCTAAATGAAACCAGACGCTCCAACTTACCGCTGATATTATTTTTACGAAGAGGAACTAAGCTCATCATCAGTAAGGGTTTTTTGTTCTGATAAGACACCCTGGTGAAAATGTCTATATCATCAGCTATTAAAGCATTCTGTTTCGCAATAATTTCAGCATCGGCAGCAGGTAATTCTTCAAATACAGGGTTTTTTATTTTCACATCAGGAACTGAGGATGATTTGATGATCTCGAGCACAGTAAAATAATAAGGTATATCAGAAGTATCTGAATACACTGCACCCTCAAAACTTAAAAACTCTTTTTTAGTAAGTTCGCTGATATACATCTTCACAGGCGTATTCCAGCGTATTACGAATTGGTTTTTGGCCTGAGTTTCCTTTTGCTGTCCGTAAAGTACTGATAATGCGAATATAAAAATAATAAATAGTGGGATTTTCTTTAACATCGTTCTTTTTTTGAGCCGTGTAAAATTATCTAATATTTTTTAAACCAAATTTTTAAACAAAAAAACAATCATTTTTGTAACCTTAACGGTGAATATGAGTAAAAAAGTTAAAAAAAAGGTGATAATAAAGGTTGCGTAATAAAAAATATGTTATTTTTGCTTGTTAAAATATCATCCTCAATAACGAAACAAAGCTATTTTTATTGTCATGCAGGTTTTTATAAATTTTTATTACTTTTCCGCCAATACATCTACTAAAAATTTCGTTATAAGGTTCAGAACTAAAAATTTTTGATATGAAAAAGATTTACACCAGTATCTTATGTGTTTTGATAACGTTGGGAAGTGTTAGTTTTGCACAGGATCCTCATTTTTCTCAATACTATGCCAACCCCTTATACCTGAACCCGGCATTTGCCGGAACAGCGCTATGTCCGAGAATCATCCTGAATTTCCGTGACCAGTGGCCTTCCATATCGGGAACCTATGTTACTTACAATGCGTCCTACGACCAGCATATCGAAAAATTATCGGGTGGTATTGGAGTACTTCTTAATACTGACAGAGCCGGACAAGGTATTCTTAACACGACAAATGTATCGTTTATGTATTCATTCCGTCTGGAAGTCAACAAATCTTTTTCTATGAAACTGGCTTTGCAGGCGAGCTACTTTCAGAAAAGCCTCGACTGGCAAAAACTTACTTTCCCCGACATGATCGATAAAAGGCATGGTTTTGTTTTCAACACGAACGAATTGCCTCCTTCACACCTGACTAAAAGAAACGCAGATTTTGCAGCCGGTCTCCTTGGATACGGAGAAAACTATTTTGTAGGTTTTGCTGCCCACCACCTGACCCAACCGGATGAAGGCTTTATCAGCAAAAGCAGAATGCCGATAAAATTTACGGTTCACGCCGGCGGGATTATCAATCTTGTAAAAAAAGTACGCCGCAGAAGCAACGACCACACTCCTACCCTGTCGCCCAACATCCTGTTCATGCAGCAGCAAAACTTCCAGCAAATAAATTATGGTTTATATTTCAACAGGTATCCTTTTGTTGGCGGACTCTGGTTCAGGCAAAACTTTAAAAATTCTGATGCTATAATTTTCATGGTCGGCCTTCAGGCAAGTATGTTTAAAGTTGGATACAGCTATGACCTTACCATCTCAAAGCTCACCAATGCTACCGGAGGTGCTCATGAAGTATCGTTCGCTCTTCAATTCAACTGCAAACCACCTTCAAAAAGGGTAAGAGCAATAAATTGCCCCTCTTTTTAGTTATATATAGAAACAAAAAACAGACAAACAATGTATATCAAAAGACTAATCGTTTTTATGGCAGTAGCGCTTACTGCCACATTCTTTCTGACATCTTGTAAAAAAGATGTATCCAATACCACTGCCTGGGAATACAACAACCCGAAAAATGGCGGATTTGAAGTGGTTCCTTACGAAGAACAGGAAACCGGGCCAGGACTGGTATTGATAGAAGGCGGTACTTTTATGATGGGCCGCACGGAGCAAGATGTACTTTACGACTGGGATAATTTTCCAAGAAGGATCACGGTATCCTCTTTCTACATGGACCAGACCGAAGTTCGTAACCTTGACTATTGTGAATTTTTGTATTGGACCAGAAGGGTTTTCAGCGTAGATTATCCTGAAGTTTGGCAGAAACGCCTCCCCGACACATTGGTATGGCGCGATCGTCTGGCTTACAACGAACCTTACGTGGATTATTATTTACGCCATCCTGCTTACCGCGACTATCCTGTGGTAGGTGTAAGCTGGGTTCAGGCTGCAGATTACTGCAACTGGAGAACCGACCGCGTTAATGAATACATCCTGATGCGTGAAGGTATCTTAAAAATGGATCCAAACCAACAGAACGAAGAAAACTTCAATACGGATGCATACCTTGCAGGACAATATGAAGGAATGGTGAAAAACGACCTTTATGATATGGATCCCAATGGTTCCGGCACACGTAAAGTCCGTATGGAAGACGGTATCCTTCTGCCAAAATATCGTCTGCCGACCGAAGCAGAATGGGAATTTGCAGCACTGGGACTTATCGGAAACACCATTTATGAACGTGTTCTCGAACGCAGAATATACCCTTGGAACGGACACATATCACGTAACGACCGTTCGAACAACCTCGGTGATTTCGTCGCCAATTTCAAACGCGGACGTGGCGATAATATGGGTGTCGCCGGCAACCTGAATGATGCCGCAGACATTACTGCTCCCGTTTATTCATACTGGCCTAATGACTATGGCTTGTATTGTATGGCTGGCAACGTTTCTGAGTGGGTTATGGATGTTTACAGGCCATTATCATTTGAAGACTATAATGATTTCAGATCATTCAGAGGCAATGTTTTCCAGACACAGGTAAAAGATGCCGATGGTGTGCTTGAAGATAAAGACAGCCTTGGCCGCATCCAGATGCGCGATGTTACCGTTGAAGAAAGCAAGGACAGAAGAAACTACCGTCAGGCAGATAACAGAAATTATCTTGACGGCGATGTTACTTCAAGCATGCTGGTTGGCGGTGACTGGGTAGCAGAAGACGTTGAAACCCCTATTATGTATGATTATGGTACCAATTCGATGATCAATGACAAGGCGCGCGTTCACAAAGGAGGTTCCTGGAAAGACAGACAATACTGGATAAGCCCAGGTAACAGAAGATTCTTGGACGAGAATATGTCCACCGACGCTATAGGCTTCCGTTGTGCCATGACACGTGTTGGTAGCCCTGTTGGTAACTATTAGAAAAAATGTTTTTTATTTCCAAAAAACCCCGTTTATTTTGCAAACGGGGTTTTTTATTTTTTAATACTATGAAAATCGAAGAATTATATGAAATATTCCTTCAGCATCCGCAAATATCCACTGATACCCGGAAACTCATTCCGGATTCGCTGTTTTTTGCGCTGAAAGGACAAAACTACGACGGTAACAAATTTGCTCAACAGGCAATCAAAAATGGCGTAGCTTATTCTATTATTGATGATAAAGAATACTACTCAGGCGAAAAAACCGTTTTGGTTGACGATGTTCTGGATTGTCTGCAAAAACTGGCAGCGCATCACAGGTCAACATTGCAGATACCGGTGATCGGAATTACCGGGAGCAACGGCAAAACCACCACTAAAGAATTAATTCAAGCGGTACTTTCTGAAAAATACCGCACATTTTCCACTGAGGGCAATTTGAACAATCATATCGGTGTTCCCCTCTCTGTGTTGCAGATTACTCCTCAGCACGAAATAGCTGTAATTGAAATGGGGGCCAATCACATGGGGGAAATACAACAGCTTTGCAAGATCTCACAGCCCGATTATGGTCTGATCACCAACATCGGCAAGGCCCATCTTGAAGGTTTCGGGAATTATGAAAATGTGATCACTGCAAAGACCGAACTCTACAGAGATGTCGAAAAACGCAAGGGGTTGCTGTTTATCAACAATAATAACAGTACGCTCAAGGGCCACGCCCTGAATATCAGGCAATATACTTACGGTACCAATCAAAATGCGGATATACATACTACCTTTATCGTTGCAAATCCTTACGTTAAACTTTACTGGGAAAACAAAAAAACTATCATCCAATCGAAACTTATCGGAAAATACAATTTTGAAAATATATTAAGCGCTATAGCTGTCGGAAATTATTTCAATGTAGAACCTGAAAAAATCAAACATGCTATCGAAGAGTATTTCCCGACAAATTCCCGTTCGGAATTCATCAATAAAGCAGATAATACGATAATACTCGATGCTTATAATGCAAACCCCACCAGCATGATGGCGGCACTGGAGAATTTTAACCTGATGCAGTCGGTCAACAAGGTGGTGATGCTGGGCGACATGCTGGAACTGGGCGCTTACAAAGAAGCAGAGCATGAAAAAATAATTGAATTCCTGATCAACTCCCATTATAATAATGTATACCTGGTGGGTTCAAATTTTTCTTCAGCAAATACCTGCAGCAGCTTTTTATCATTTAAAACATCCCTTCAACTCCGCGATTATCTTAAAGCCCGCCCGGTGCACAATGCACTGATACTGGTCAAGGGTTCGCGCGGCACACAAATGGAACACGTTCTTGCAGCTTTATAATATCATTGACGATGCCAAAAACATACCATGTTATCGGGGCCATGTCGGGAACATCGCTTGATGGCCTTGACGTGGCATTTTGCCGTTTTGTTTATTCAAATAAAAAATGGTCATACCATATTATTAAAGCCACCACATATAAATATCCTGTATCATGGAAATCAAAATTGTCTCAGGCGGCTTTTTTAAATGCACTGGAATTTTCGTTTCTGCATAACGAATACGGCCGGTATTGCGGCGGGCTGATAAAAAAGTTTGTTTCTGAAAACAAATTTAAGCCGGATTTCATATGCAGCCATGGCCATACCATATTTCACCAGCCCGAAAAACAACTGACGGTACAGATCGGTAGCGGGGCTTCCATGTCCGCTGAAACCGGGCTGGCCACCCTTTGCGATTTCAGGACCTCCGATGTGGCTTTGCACGGCCAGGGCGCTCCTCTTGTCCCTATCGGTGATGAATTGCTTTTCTCAGATTATGATATCTGCCTGAATATAGGAGGAATCTCAAACTTGTCTTTTTGCAAAAATTCAAAAAGGATCGCTTATGATGTCAGCCCGGCAAATATTGTATTGAATTACCTTGCCGGTAAGGCCGGAAAAGCATTCGATGCCGGCGGCAAAATGGCATCTGAAGGCAAGGTGTCAAAAACATTACTTGATCAACTGAACAACCTGGAGTACTATAAAATAAAACCGCCGAAATCCCTGGGCAGGGAATGGCTTGAAAAAGTATTTATCCCGGTTCTGGAATCATACGCAGCGATTCCCTTGAATGATCTTTTGAGGACTTGCACCGAGCATATTGCTGAACAGATTGCCAACCAAATTAACAAAACTACAGCAAAAAAAGTACTGGTAACAGGTGGCGGCGCATTTAACAAATACCTGATCGCGCTGATCAGGCAGAGGTGCCGCGCTGAAATTATACTTTCTGAAAAAGAGATCATCGAATACAAAGAAGCCCTAATCTTTGCCTTCCTCGGTGTGCTGCGAATGAGGAATGAAAACAACTGCCTGAAAAGCGTTACCGGTGCACGACAGGATAACTGCGGCGGGGCAATATATTCTTGCTAAAACCCAATAACTGCGATCCATAGAAATCTCAAACAAGTTCAGGTATTTCAGTGTTTAAAAAAAATTTTTTTATTAATTACTTTTCGAGGTATAAGTTGTTATATATTTGTCGCTTCATTCATCAAAATGGATAGCAAACAGGCAAAGACGAAAGTAACTTTCCTCAGTGTAATCATGACACTGGGCATCGTTTACGGTGACATTGGCACCTCGCCCCTGTATGTAATGCGCGCTGTTATCGGAGGAGCCAGCACTATCGATATCGAATTGGTTTTAGGCGCCATTTCCTGTGTTATATGGACACTTACGTTACTCACCACCCTGAAATATGTGATCATTGCACTCAGGGCGGACAACAGAGGTGAAGGCGGGATTTTTTCGCTATTTGCATTAATCCGGAAAAAAGCTCCGTGGATATTTGTCTTTGCAATGATTGGCGGCGCCACCGAGCTGGCAGACGGTGTAATTACGCCATCCATTACCGTGGTTTCCGCCACAGAAGGTTTGTTAATGATCAATACCAATATACCGGTACTTCCGATAGCCTTGTTGATCATTCTGATACTTTTCAGCCTGCAGAAATTCGGCACCAAGGTGGTAGGCAGTTCGTTCGGGCCGATTATGTTTTTCTGGTTTGCCATGATCGGTACTGTTGGTTTGTTATATATCTTTCAGGCTCCTTATATTTTCAAAGCGTTCAACCCCTATTATGCCTTCAGGTTTCTGACTGCACATCCCGCGGGCTTTGTGCTTCTTGGAGCCATTTTTCTTGCAACCACGGGAGCCGAAGCCTTATATTCTGACTTAGGCCATTGCGGAAAAAAGAATATCCGCATCAGCTGGTTTTTTGTAAAATCCATGCTCATTTTAAATTACCTGGGACAAGGCGCCTGGCTGATCTTAAACCTTGATCAGGT
>CAZMPB010000053.1:0-17626 GCA_964567775.1 uncultured Bacteroidales bacterium | reverse complement strand
ATGGTTGTGCTGCCGGAATTCGTGGCTGTGAAGGCAGGGATATCGCCCGTGCCGCCGGCTCCCAAACCGATAGCCGTATTGTCGTTTGCCCAGGCAAAGGTCGTCCCGCTGACAGTACCTGATACCGTATTCAATGCTACTGATGCTCCGTTGCAATAAGTAACATCTGCTTCTGCTGCTACCGTCGGTGTCGGGTAAACTGTTATTATATAGGTTTCCGGTGTTCCTGTGCAGCCATTCGCACTTGGGGTAATCGTTACGGTTCCCGTGATGGTTGTGCTGCCGGAATTCGTGGCTGTGAAGGCAGGGATATCGCCCGTGCCGCTGGCTGCAAGACCTATGGCCGGATTGCTGTTCGTCCAGGAAAAGGTCGTCCCGCTGACAGGGCCTGATACCGTGTTCGATGCTACTGATGCTCCGTTGCAATAAGTAACATCTCCTTCTGCTGCTACCGTGGGTGTCGGGTAAACTGTTATTATATAGGTTTCCGGTGTTCCTGTGCAGCCATTCGCACTTGGGGTAATCGTTACGGTTCCCGTGATGGTTGTGCTGCCGGAATTCGTGGCTGTGAAGGCAGGGATATCGCCCGTGCCGCTGGCTGCAAGACCTATGGCCGGATTGCTGTTCGTCCAGGAAAAGGTCGTCCCGCTGACAGGGCCTGATACCGTGTTCGATGCTACTGATGCTCCGTTGCAATAAGTAACATCTCCTTCTGCCGTTACCGTTGGGGTCGGATGAACAGTTATGTTATATGTTAATGGCGGGCCAGCGCAGGAATCTGCTGTAGGTGTTATTGTAATGGTTGCCGTAACAGAGTCAGTGCCGGTGTTTATAGCGGGGAATGCCGGAATATTACCCGTTCCACTTGCTGCCAAACCGATAGATGTATTATTGTTTGTCCATGCAAAGGTTGTCCCGCTAACAGGGCCGGTAAGCGTATTCACAGGAACAGATACACCATTGCAATAAACCTGATTGGCTTCAGCAGTTACGGTTGGTGTCGGCCTTACATCAACTGTAAAACTTGTTGCTGCCGTACAACCATACGTGGATGTTCCAACAACAGTATATGTCGTGGTTACTAAAGGAGAAACCGTAACTGTTGGCCCATATAAAGAATCGGGCAACCAAAAATAGGATACTGCTCCTGTAGCGTCCAGAGTTGTTGGGGTACCAGAGCATACGGAAGCACTGGGGGCTCCATTGGCGGTGACCGTTATATTATTTGTTACAAAGCTGTTTGCTTCTAAAAAAACACCGGAATCCCAACTCATGTCAGAGGCATCACCAATAGCCAGTTTTAAATGATAAGACTGACAAGGGGTGACCCTGCACCATGCGGTTAAAACAGTAGTAAATCCATTATAAACAATCGTAGTGCCGGATGAATTATTAACATAGTATGTACAATTAGTACATGGACCCGCATTAGCCGGACCATTATTAACATTGTTAATGGCAATCGGTGTGGCTGTTCCGGGTATCAATGCAATATTTGAATTTGTATAGTTCCCTCCTGAAGGATTTGGCCCGGTTACAAAAAAGCCAAAAACATCATTATAGGTTGAACCCACCATAATCGGATATTCTTCCGAGGCAAATACATATCTGAATTTAATCGTATCTAGTAGAGGTACAAAATCAAATTCAAGTTTGGACGCATCCTGAATGGTCGCCCCCGGAATCAAAGCCTGTAATTGAGGATCAGATGCCCCGCTATTTAGGTTAGTGGCCAGACCCGAGGCCGGCGACCCAATGGCCGGATTACCTTTAGTTTGTCCGTTAGTAAAAAGTATTCCGCTGGAAATGCCCAGGTTTGTTGGTAAAGTACCTGTGTTAAATACTGCTATCGAACCTTTTTTTCCGGCATACGTAATGTTGGTCACCTGGACGCCGGGCCCCAACAAATAGTTTTGTACCATCTGCGCGACACTCATTGCTGTATCACAAGTCAACTGGGCTTTGCTCTGAAAAGTAAACGCTGACATGGCCGCAAAAGAAAATAAAAATAATAAAAACTTTTTCATATGTTTCTTTGATTTATAAATTTTATGAGAATTTTTTCAAAGTTAAATCTTTTTCAATTTTTTTCCAAATTATTTTTATAAATATTTTAATATAAATAATTAAAACATTCATTTATTTATTTTAATATGCAGAAAAAATGTTATGTTAAAAAATTTAAAATATAAAAGCGCTGTGAAATTAATCAAAAATGAATTAATCATGCAAAAATAAAAAAAAATTAAGTTGTTAAATTTTCAATTAGTTTCATGCATTCTCTGGCCTCTTTGACATCATGTACCCTTAAAATATTTGTTTTGTTCAGAAGAGCAACAGTGTTCAACACAGTAGTACCATTAAGAGCTTCCCCAGGGCTGCTTTTTAATGTTTTCCAGATCATTGATTTTCGTGAAATACCTATCAATAAAGGATGTCCTACAAATTTCATAAAATGCATTTCGCGAAGCAGTTGAAAATTGTGTTTCTGAGTTTTTCCAAATCCAAAACCCGGGTCTATAATAATGTCATTAATTCCCATCCTGCGAAGCTGATTTGTTTTATCGGAGAAAAAATTAATTATTTCTTTTGTTACATCCTGATACGAAGGATTCTGCTGCATGATTTCAGGAGTCCCCTGGATATGCATCAAAATATAAGGTATATTCAGCCTTGCGATTGTTTGATACATTTGAGGATCCATCACACCTCCGGAAATATCATTGATGATGGCTGCGCCTGCATTTACTGCTTCATTGGCGACTTTAGCCCGGTATGTGTCAATGGAAATTATTATTTCCGGGAAATTTTTGATCAGCGAAGTAAGCACTGTTATTGTTTTCCTTATTTCTTCATTTTCATCGATAGCCTTTGCTCCGGACCGCGTTGAAACACATCCCACATCAATAATATCAGCGCCTTCTGCCAGCATTTTTTCGGTGTGTTTCAACCAGGATGTTTCATCAGTATATCTGTCTCCATCGAAAAAAGAATCCGGGGTAATATTCAGTATACCCATGATCAGAGGTTTTTCAAGCGAGATTAATTTTCCCCGGCAATTCAAAAACTGATTATTCACAATAATCTTTTTTATTTTTTTTCTATCTTTGCGCGTTTATATTTTACAAAAATAATAAAATACATGAACCTTACCGATAAAGAATATGACGAAGTAGTTGCTGTGTGCCGGGAACTTTTTGTAAAAAAAATGAACGATTACGGTACCGCTTGGCGGATACTGCGCCCGAAATCCATCACCGACCAGATATTTATCAAGGCACAGCGGATCAGAAGTATTGAAGATAAGGGCACACAGAAAGTTTCTGAAGGGATTAGCTCCGAATTCATTGGTATAGTGAACTACTCTGTGATGGCGCTGATTCAACTCGAACTCAACGATTACGACAATATTGTCCTCGAAATTCCCGTGGCTTCAAAGTTGTACGACAAATATATCAACCTTGCCAAGGATCTGATGCAGGACAAAAATCACGATTACGGCGAAGCCTGGCGGGATATGCGCATAAGCTCGCTCACAGATATTATCCTGATGAAAATATTCCGTACCAAACAAATTGAAGATAACGAAGGAGTAACTCAGGTTTCTGAAGGCGTCGATGCCAATTATTTCGACATGATCAATTACGCGGTTTTCGCATTAATAAAAATCAACGAAGAAAAAACGAATAAAACAAACTAAATATGAGCACGAATCTATTTGTCATCCTTATTTTCATTGCAATTGCTGTTCTGGATTTTTTGCTGTACGCTTTTTCTAAGCGTCTTCGCAAATTTGCCATCGCTTTTGCCCGGATACTGCTTGGCATGGTATTTATTTTTTCAGGATTTGTAAAAGCAGTTGACCCCTTAGGCTCCATGTATAAGTTCGATGATTATTTCCAGGCTTTTGGCATGGAATGGCTGACCCCGGCATCGCTGATCCTCGGTTTTGCGCTTTTCTGCTCTGAGTTCATCATCGGATTTTGCTTCCTCTTTAACGTTAAGATCAAATTTTTCTCATGGGTGATGCTGTTGTACATGACTTTCTTTACGATCCTCACTATTATTCTGGCCATCATGAATCCCGTATCAGATTGCGGATGCTTTGGCGATGCATTGATACTGACCAATTGGGAGACATTTTTTAAGAACGTTGCGTTGATGCTCTTTACCCTTATTGTTTTCTGGAGCAGAAAAAAGAACAAAAACCGCTTTCCAAATGTTACACAATACGGAATCGCACTCATCGGCTTTGCAATAATCCTGTGGATCTCTGTATATTGTTACCGCCACCTGCCGCTGCTTGATTTCATGCCATGGAAAATCGGAAATAATATTTCAGAAAAGGTGGTCGATACGCCCGAAATAGCGGATATTTACCTAGTGTATAAGCACAAAGAAACCGGTGAAATTAAAAAATGGACATCTAAAACACTACCATATAAAGATACAACGTACTTCAAACAATTTGAATTTGTGGACCAGGAAAAAACCGTCATTCAGGAGTATAAACCTGCGCCCGTCCACGATTTTATGGTTGATGATATGAATAAGGTCAACCATAATGCAGATATCATAGGTAATGCCGGCTATCAGTTCTTACTTGTATGCCATGATCTGTCTGAATCGGAAAAATCAGTATTCCCAAATATTAATGTGTTTTATGAACTGTGCCAGAAAGACACCATTGGATTTGCGGCTCTGTGTGGTTCTGATTATTTGACGATAGATAAATTCCGTTCAGATTCAAAAGCTGCCTATGAATTTTATACGGTAGATGAAACTGCCCTGAAAAGCGTGGTGCGCTCCAATCCCGGACTGGTGCTGCTTAAGAACGGCGTAGTGCTCGACAAATGGGCATGGCGCGATCTGCCCGATTATAAAGAATTTAAAGATAAGATATCCGGATACGAAAAACTGCTGGCGAAATTGCCTGTTACTAAAACAGACAAATAATATATCATGCTCCGGTATATTGCCAAACGGTTGTTTTATGGCTTTCTGGTTTTATTCGGAGTGATTACTATCGTATTTTTATTGTTCAATGTCCTTCCCGCCGATCCGGCACGGATGATGCTTGGCCAACGTGCCGACAGCGCCTCGGTGGAAGCCATCAACAGGGACCTGGGGCGCGACAAACCGGTCTACCTGCAGTACCTGAATTATCTGAACGACCTGTCGCCGGTTTCAATGCATAATTTTAAGGATCAAAACAGTTATTTCTTTCTCGATAATACAAAATACAAACCTTACTCAAGGTTATTCAACATTTCATCTGAGAAAACTATCGTATTAAAAGCCCCTTACCTGCGCCGTTCCTACCAGAGCAAAGCAAAAGTATCTAACATCCTGCTGGAGGCTTTTCCGCTGACGGCCATACTCGCAGTAGTTTCTATATTGTTTGCAGCCATAGTAGGAATTTTTACCGGGATTATCTGTGCCATAAAAAAAGACACCTGGTTCGACCGGCTGGCGATGTTTTTCTCCGTGATCGGCATGTCAGTTCCCTCGTTCTTTGCAGCAATTGTCATCGCCTGGTTGTTCGCCTATGTGCTGGGTGAATATACCGGCCTGAACATGATCGGTAGCCTGTATACCATAGATGACTTTGGCGAAGGCGTACATCTCGATCTGAAAAACATCATTCTTCCTGCATTTACGCTGGGCATAAGGCCGCTGGCCGTGATCATCGAGCTTACCCGCAGCTCCATGCTCGAAGTACTTTCGCAGGATTACATCCGCACGGCAAAAGCTAAAGGGCTATCTTTTTATAAGGTCATCACCCGCCATGCATTAAAAAATGTGATGAATCCTGTTGTTACGGCCATTTCCGGCTGGTTTGCCTCGCTGATGGCAGGTGCAGTGTTCGTTGAGTATGTTTTTGACTGGAAAGGCATGGGGATGGTGATGGTTGACGGGCTCAACAAATATGATTTTCCCGTGGTGATGGGTTCTCTGTTGTTTATCGCTGTAATACTGGTTGTAATAAATATTCTTACCGATGTGATGTACGGGTTGCTGGATCCGAGGGTACGCCTTTCATAAAGATTGATGGAATATATTGTCATTTACTATCTGACGGGTTAACCCGTCAGATCGGTTTAACCACGACCTTCGGGTGAGAATGACTTGATGCTTGTTTTTCACAACAATAATTTACTTGCTTTTGTAACGATTTCGAACGTTCTGATACCTAAATTAATGGAATTTTCTTGTTTTTTTCTTAAAGACGTTAATGGTTTTAAGTTTTGTGGTTCGACTTAAAAACCGGTCTTTCCCATTAATATCTTTTATAATACGAATATCAGACAATTCATATTTTTTCGCCAGGGCCATTAATTCGCCTGCCATATTTTCGTTGATCTCCAGATAAATCTGTGAACGTTTCTTTTTCGAGATCGCAAATCGAAAAATGGCATCATAATACATCAGCGGGTCTGAATCCGGCACAAACAGTGCTGTGGAAGGTTCGTATTCCAAAACATTCGGCTGCATCAATGCTTTTTCGGATTCTAAAACATAAGGTGGGTTGCTTACAATGATATCAAACTCACCGGATTTCAGCCACTGCTGTTTATCCAGAATGTCGTTATTTATAAAAACGATTTTAACATGGTTTATTTCAGCATTTTTTTGAGCAATTTCAAGCGCTTCCGCAGAATTATCGATGGCAGTAACGTCAGCATCGGGCAAATTTTTTTTCAGTGAAATAGCAATACATCCGCTGCCGGTGCCGATATCAAGAATTTTTAATCCGGTTATATTTTTGTTATCTTTAATGATCAGATCAACCAGCTCTTCAGTTTCCGGTCGGGGAATAAGCACGGCCGGAGTCACCCTGAATTCCAGTCCGTAAAATTCCGTTTTACCAAGGATATATTGTATGGGTTTGTAGTGCTCAAGTTCTTTCACAGCATCATATACCAGCAGTAGTTCCGACTCATTGATGGTCTCACGTTTCATCGCCAGAATGTCTGTTTTGCTCATGCCGCAATATGCCTCAAACAGTATAAAAATAAATGAACTGATCTCTTCTTCAGGATACAAGCCATGCAGACGCTTCCTGATGAAGGATTTAATGTCTAATATCTTATTTGAAGCAACTTTCAAAATTCTTTATTTTAATTGATTAAACCACACAAGGTAAAAGTCCCAAGTCTCAAATTCCAAGCCCCAAATTCCAAGGTCCAATCCCCAATCTCCTAATCTCCTAATCTCCAATTTTCAATTTTCAATCTTCAATTTTCAATCTTCAATCTCCATTCTAACAGTCTAACAGCCTTCCGATAGCTATCGGAACAGCCTCATAGCCTCCAATCTCCCAATCTCCAATCTCCTAATCTCCAATTCTCAATATCCAGTCTAACAGTCTAACAGTCTAACAGCCCAACAGCCTCCCTCATTCCACAAAAAGCAACAACCCTTTCAAATACTCCCCTTCCGGATGAAAAGCGCTGACCAGATGATCAGGCGGTTGTGTTAAAGTACCCACTATACGAACATTTCTTCCGCTTTGAATAGCCGCAGCGATGACAGTAGAGCGGAACAACGCGCTGTCGACCACCTGGGAACATGAGAAAGTAAACATAAACCCTCCTTTAGCAATTTTCTGCAAGGCAGCCTCGTTGAGCCTTTTATAACCCTGCATGGCGGTATGCCTTGTCTTCAGGTGTTTGGCATAAGCCGGAGGATCCAGCACGATTACATCATAGCTCTCATTACTGTTCTTCATGAAATCCATCACATCCGACCTGAACGACTGGTGGCGTTCGCCGGTAAAATGATTCAGCTCAATGTTTTTGTCCGTCATCTCGATGGCTCTGGCGGAAGAATCCACCGAATGGACAAGCTTCGCTCCTGCCCTGAGCGCGTAAACTGAAAATCCTCCCGTATAGCAAAAGGTGTTCAACACTTTTTTGTCTTTGCAAAAAGACATCAAGGCCAGGCGATTCTGGCGCTGATCGAGAAAAAAGCCTGTCTTCTGCCCGTGTTCCCAGTCCACAAAAAAATTACAGTTGTGTTCGGTGATCATATTTTCTGTTGCACCTTCAATCAGGTATCCGTCGCTGATCTCTTCACTGAATTTTGCCGGAAGCGTTTCTTTACATTTGAGATAAACTGAATGTAGCTTACTTCCATATAACTTACTCAGAATTTCCGCAAAAGTCTGATGCAGCAAGTACATCCCATAGGTATGGCATTGTATGACCGCAGTTCCATTATAATAATCAATGATAAGCCCCGGCAGCCCATCGCCTTCGCCAAAGACAAGCCGGTAGGCATTTGTATCCGGATCATCGTAAAGGCCAAGCTGTTGGCGGTAATTCAAGGCATTTTCCAGTTTTGATCTCCAGAAATTTTTATCACAATCGGTTTTTTCAAAAGAGAAAATTCTTACTGCGATGGAACCGTCGTTGTAATGCCCTGTACACAGATACTCGTTGTGTGCTGAAAACACTTCGGCAATACATCCTTCAGATACATTGCCTTCGATATTTTGTATGGCCCCTGAAAAAACCCAGGGATGGAAACGGCGGAGCGCTTCGTCTTTGCCATGTTTCAGAATTATTTTGGGAAATATATTCATATTTTTTTCTGGTATTTGGTAAAAATGAAACGGTAAGGAAGCAGAGCATCTTCAGCCGCGTAGTCAACTCCGATGCGTGTTCCGGTGTAAATTTCATGGTTCAGGGCATGAATTCCTGTATCTTCGAGCCATATTTGTTTGCCGCACAGATCTGTGCCTGTATGCGAATAATGAATGCCTAGAATTTTTGCTACTTTTCCGGGGCCAACCCCGAAATTTTTGTCAACAGCTTTCTTTCCTGCCCGATCCAGCATGGTTTCCACGCCTTTGAGCGGCGAAATTCCGCGTATGAGCACGGCATCGGGAATATCTTTTTTGTTGGTAACCACATTGAAAAGTGAATGCACACCATAACACAGATAAACATAAGCTGTACCACCTTTGCAATACATAATTTCGGTGCGGTCCGACCGCCTTCCGTTGTAGGCATGTGAAGCTTTGTCGCGGATGCCGGCATAGGCCTCCGTTTCAGTAATAATACCGCCGCAAAGCAAGCCATCGAATTTTGTATATAAGACTTTTCCCAGCAGTTCTTTGGCTATCAGAACCACATCATCGCGAAGGTAAAAATCTGCAGGTAACTTAGACACTAATTTTTTCTGCAAAAATAATAAATTGAACACGTGTAATTTTTATATTTTTGTACAATTCACCCCAAATAATAATTTTTTGATGGAAAAAAAAATCCGCAAACAACCACAGCCAAAAAAAGCACCTCTGAAAACACAGGTTCAAACGCCGGTTGCTGCTAAAACCAACAAACCTTCAAATATCGCTACCATCGTGTTTTTCGCAATACTTGCTATTTCCTATTTCATTTTTTCCAATAATTTCTTTAACATCAAAGAACTTACAAATCCATATATCAAAGCCCAGGTATCCTGGGTGATCTCTGTTCAATTCATTTTATACACCATTATCTATGGCCTGTTCGGCTATTTTGGGTTCCGGTTTATTACCGGCAAATCAGAAAATAAACTATCCACCATACTCATGCTGGTAGGTTTTGCAGCGGTAATTCTTTTACATTACATTGCCTTTAACAAGGCTTTCGAAGATGTGGACGACAATGCTTCGTATATGATAGCAGCCAAATCTCTTGTCGACAAAGGCGCCCCGTATTATCTTTACATGCCCGAAATGCTGCCCGACACAGAAGGAGCTCTTGGCCTGCCCATCATGCTCATCCCCTTTTACCTGATCTGGGGAATGAGCTATATCCCCATGGAGATCCTGATTTTCTTCACGATGATAGGCTCGGTGATCATGTCGTTCCTGCTTTTCAGAAAGATCGCCGGAACAAATTTTGCCGTGATTATCACCATCTTGTATGCCACACATCCTTACATTGTTTCGTTTTCGAGCATCATCATGACCGAAATACCCTATATCTTCTGGTCCTTGCTGGCCTTGTACCTCTGCCTGAAATTCGAAGAAAAACAAAAGATAAATTATTTTTTACTGATCGGGGCGGTACTTGCAATTCTTATGACCTATCTGACTCGTGCTATTGGCGCAGGTTTTTTTGCTGCTGCAATTCTGTATTTCCTTTTAAAATCAAACATCATAAAGAATATTAAGCAAAAGGCCATGCCTTTTTATCAAGATATGGCATTCAAAAAGTTTATTTTGATATCGGCGCTGATTTTTGTCGTATTTCTGGTTTATCAGTTATGGATTCGCTCAGTGGGCGGGGCTTCGCAGGCCGAGGCGCTGACAAAAATGAGCCTGACTGACCAGTTCACGAAAAACATGGGCTTGGTCTGGCAGGTCTTTTCTCAGAACATTTTTTGCGGTAAGCTGGCACGGTTAAATGTCAATCCTGAATACCTGCAGCCTGTCAATTTCCTTTGGGCCATTATCTTTTTGATTGTTATGGTTGGCCTGTTCTACAGTATCCTTAAAAAAGAACTTATCGGCCTGTATTTTGTTTTTGTTTTATTGCTGATACTTGTCGGAAATGTGGCTACACAGGCCATGTTTGTCTCCAGGTATCTGATCGTCTTCACTCCTTTTATGATCTATTTCCTGTTTTTAGGAGTTAAAGTACTGATAGGCCTTGTTGATAAGAAAAAACAGGTCGCGCAAACTGCCGGAATACTTGTCTTTTGTTTCCTGCTCGGAAATTCATTTATTGGCGATGCGTATAATGTGCAGCGCTCGAAGCAGGCTACCCTGCACAACGCTGCCTACCAGGCCTTCCTCGACTGTGCGGAATGGGCTAAAACCAACCTCCCTAAGGATGCAATAGTCGCCAGCCGTAAAGAACGTATTTTTTATGTGTTCAGCAATGGGTTAAGGGGTTATAAACATATTACTTCCAACGAGATGGGCCGTATGCAGGAAGAAGGCATGACCATGGAAGAGTTTCAGAAAAAGAAACTCGAAAAAATGGCAGCCAAAAATACCGACTATGTGATCATCGATACGTTCAACTCGGCATCTGTGCAGATGATCTATCCGATCATTGAAAAAAATCCGGATAAATTCAAATTACTGAAAATTATCGGCGATGAAAAAGCCGGTGCCTGCTACATTTTTCAGGTGATAAAATGGTGGAAGTAACAGAGCAAAATAACAACTACTTCCCGCTGATTTTCCGGACGCTACCGGTTTCGGGATACACATCAAAACGCCTGTTGCCAACAGGCATATAGGTGAGCACGCCAAACTGGGCTATCAGGAATTTACCTTTTATGTTGCCATTATTTGAATTAATAATACTTACTTCTGCATAATCCGGCACGCGGTAATAAAAGCCATGCCGCCTGACCTTCAATGAATCTTTTCCTGTCTGAAATGCCTGTAAAGTATTGGTATTACCGTATTTTTGAATACTCAGATATATAGTTTCGCCGTAGCTGTCGGAAGTGTCGAGAACGCCCCTGAGTGTAGAAAAACGAAACAGAGGAATGGAGTCCGCAGGCATGGCCGATGAAGGAAGATAAATAAAACTATAGGTGATTTTTTTTGTAAAAGTAAGGCCGGTAAAAAGCTTGCGGTATTCGTTTTCCATTTTTTGGAGTTCTTCATTCATAAATTTGAAGGTCTCTTTGTCGTAGTTAACTTCCTGAAATCCGCTGATAAGATTAAACCTGTTGTCCTTCACTTTCACAATATAGTCCGCAGCTTCTTTGGCCCTCTGCTCGGGTGTTTTCTCAACCATCGAACGTTTGAAGGTCATTTTTTCAACCATAACGGAATCGACATTTACTTTTTCAATGATGGTATCCACTTTTTCGAAAAGGTTCAGGTCAGTATATGATTTAAAGATATCGGGATACACATTGCCTTCTTCTTCAAAAACATAAACAGGTTTTTCAGATCCGAGGGAATCAATTGCTGATCTGGTGCTTATGATCACACCTGTTTCATCTAAAGCCAGCTTAAATCTGTTGTTTCCTTCGCCACAGGTATTATTCATTTTAACAAAATAGAACTGCTGTGGATCGGGCTCTACAAAGGTTGAAAGTTTGAATTCACTGATCTCGTATCTTGTTGAATTGTTTTTGATCACATTGGTTAGCCCGAGGTACTTTTCAGCATATTCTGCATAAGGCCCCCGTATCTGCTCGGTTTTGTCAACGACAACATCCACCTTAATAAAAGTACGGGGCAAGGCATAATAAAAACCGCTTTTATTGGAAGGCATCTGTCTGCTGTCCACTTTTAATACATCAATGACACGTTCGGAACATCCGGAAAGAAATGCCACGAGGAATAAAACAGAAAATATTCTTATTATTTTCATATCCATGATTTTGTATGCAAATTTATACGTTTTTATGCTAACAGTTTTTTAAATCAGAAAATATATTGATTTTAAGATGGAATAATTTTGCATTTCATCATGTTCAATCCTATATTTTTTTACCTTTATCATCATGAAATGGGAATTAATGGTACTCGGCAGCAGTTCTGCCACGCCTACTTCGGAGCGTAACCCCAGCGCACAGGTACTGAACTGTGACGACAGGCTTTTCCTTATCGATTGCGGTGAAGGCACACAGATGCAGCTTAGGAAATTCAAGGTAAAATTCCAGCGGATCGACCATATTTTTATTTCGCATCTGCATGGCGACCACTACCTGGGGCTTGCCGGGCTGATGTTTACTTATCATTTGCTGGGCCGGACTAAAGAACTCCATGTATATGCCAACGCCGGGCTTCGCGACATTATTGATTTACAGTTGAAAGCATCCGGCACCACGCTTCTTTACCCGTTAATATTCCATGATATCCCCGAAAACAAAGCCCTTAGCCTGTTTGAAGACAACAAGATCAGCATCAATTGTTTTCCTTTATTACACAGGGTTCCGACCCACGGTTTTATTTTCAGGCAGAAGCTGACCGAACGCAATATTATAAAAGAAAAGATCAAAGAGTTTGAGATACCTCTGGCGCAAATTGCAACGATAAAAAAAGGAGGCGATTTCACCGATAAAAACGGAAAAACACATCCAAATTCAGAACTAACCTTAGAACCGCCTCCTTTGAAAATCTTCGCCTATTGCTCTGACACCGGATTTTACCCGAAGATAGTGCCTTACATCAAAAACGCATCTTTGCTTTATCATGAAGCTACCTTTATGCAAAATATGCAGGCCAATGCCGATGAAAAACAGCACTCCACCACCATACAAGCTGCTACCATCGCAAAAAAAGCACAGGTCAATAAGTTGCTTATCGGGCATTTTTCAGCACGTTATGATGAATTAACAGAAGTCATTGAAGAAACGAGAAGCGTATTTGCTGAAGCTGACCTGGCCATAGAAGGAAGCACTTATAAAATTTAGAAAGTACAAAGTTGCAAACTTCCCGCAACGATTATATCTAATTTGTTTTTTTTGATAACTCAGACTGGTAAGGTGTCCGGTTTAGAATAGAACGCCCCAAGGTAACTTCATCAGCATATTCCAGTTCATCGCCAAAAGAAATGCCGCGGGCAATGGTTGTTATGCTGACATCAAACACACATAATTTCCGGTAAAGAAAGAAATTGGTCGTGTCACCTTCCATAGTCGGAGGCAAGGCCAGAATGATCTCTGCACAATCCACGTTAGCCAGACGTTCCAGCAGTTGCCGAATATTCAGGTCGTTCGGGCCGATGCCATCCATAGGCGAGATAATTCCGCCAAGAACATGGTATACACCGTTGTACTGATTAGTATTTTCGATAGCGATCACATCGCGTATATCTTCGACAACACAGATAACAGATTTGTCGCGCTTGACATTCGCACAGATATCACAGGTATCATTCTCGGTAATATTGTAGCAGTGCTTGCAATAGCGAATATCTTGGCGAAGCTTAACGATGGAGTTTCCGAGGGCATCTGCTGTCTCGGTGTTTTCGCGTAACAGATGCAGCACCAGGCGAACAGCAGATTTACGCCCGATGCCGGGCAGTTTGGCAAATTCATTCACCGTTTGTTCGAAAAGTTTTGAAGGATAATTAGCCACCCGGAATTTTTTTACAAAATTATACAAAAAACATCATTTGTGAGCCTTAATGCAGCTATAATAATCAAGATTATTATTAACGAACCTTTGTGGAAAATTTGCTATTGATCCACTTTCACAATTTTCTGATAGCCCCGGCTTTCATTTTTATCATTGAATACCTGTATGATGTATAAACCTTCCGGGACATTGCTTACATCAATAGATGTTTCCGCCTTGTAAATATTTCCGCACAACATTTCGATGCCCGCCGTATTGAAAATTTTATAAAATAATTTTCCCTTATCATTTATTTTTACTGTAAGAATAGTTTTTGCAGGATTCGGATATATGCTCCATGAACCGGCAAAAGATTGATTTTCATGTGTTACACCCAGGGGCGTAACACTTATTACCTGTTCCGTGGTATCCTGCATTCCACAGCGGGCAGCCACCAAGGTAACTGTATAGGTGCCATCCATGGGATAATTGTGCGTAGGATTGACATCAACAGCAGTGCCACCATCGCCGAAATTCCAGCTAAAACTGCCGGCATGTGCCGAACTGTTGGTAAATGTTACCTGTTTAGCACCTGAAACAGCATAGGAAAAAGAGGCCGAGGGGTCATATTCGCCAATATGCCAGTTCATAAGGCTGTCGTAAACAATCAGTTTAACAGCATTTCTGATATTTTCAGCCTCAGAGACGGTGAGTGACGAATTGAAAGTGATCAGTGTCGGATTTTTTCTGAACAACGCTGAATAAAAACAACAGGCCGCAGCGTATGAACCGGCAACAGAGGGATGGCTTTCGTCGGCACTATAAAATTCGATGGCAGGGAAGTTTTGCCTTATATAACGCCATACCGCACCAACCGGCGAAAGAATAGCGTCGTTACTGTCGGCCATCATCCTGTAACGCAGGTTCAGCAGGCTGTCCATGCCATTATAGGTGCACACAGGCGGCCACATAGAACAATTGGAAGCATCGCCGTTCTTTCTGCCCCAGGTCATAAAAAATACGGTTTCCGCACAGGGATTAACAGCATTGATCATACTGTCAAGTATAGTTGCATAAGGAAAACATTCTGTTTCTACCTGACCGATCGGAAACGAAGGCAACTGGCTTTGTTCCTGCAATACTACGTAATCCCAGTTCCCTGAACTAATTTTACTCAGCGTAGTGGCATTGGCCGTGTGTTGCTGAAAAGTATATCCACCAATAGAATTGCTGTCGAAAAAAAGACTATCCCCCGCCGAAGCCGTTACATCGGCCACCATCTGGGGAAGATTATTCGCGTAAGTATAACTGTTGCCGATAAACAATACCCTTTTTGTTACCTGTTGAGCCAATGCAGATAAACCAGAAAACATAAAGCCAAGGGAGAGCAACCCAATAACGTAAAAATTAGGCATATGATATTTTTTTATAGACATACGAATCGAATTTTTACACAAAATTAATAAATATCATGATATTTGCTACATAATACCACAAATAAATTATTGCCCTTAAAGCCATAAAAAAAACAATTAATCAAACGCATTATGTTCATAACTAATACAAAGGCAGTTTGGGTTGGATATGCTAAATACTAAATTTGCACAAAATCACAAAATGAAACCAATATATATTCTCCTTTGTTTTATTGCCTACACCATCATGTTGTTTGTGGTAACGTGGATTACATCGCGTAGAACCAACAACGATTCCTATTATGTCGGAAATAAAAGCTCGCGATGGTATGTGGTGGCATACGGCATGATAGGGGCTTCGCTGAGCGGAGTTACTTTTATGTCGGTGCCGGGACTTGTGGGGACGCAGCAATTCACCTATCTGGGCCTGGTGTTTGGCTTTCTTATAGGTTATACTGTAATAGCCACCGTGCTGCTTCCTTTATATTACAGACTAAACCTTACCTCCATATATGCCTATCTGAACCAGCGTTTCGGATTCTGGTCTTATAAAACGGGTGCCTTTTATTTTCTTTTATCAAGGATCATAGGTGCGTCATTTCGTATGTTTTTAGTTGTCAATGTGCTTCAGGTGTTTGTGTTTGATTATTGGGGTATTCCTTTCTGGCTGGTGGTAAGTGTTTTCATTGTACTGATCGTTTTATACACTTTTGAAGGAGGTGTTAAAACAATTATCTGGACCGATACCTTGCAAACCACTTTTATGCTGTTAGGAGTGGTCCTCTCGATTTATTTCATTTCCAAAGAACTCGGTTTCGGATTAGGCGATATATTCTCACGGATTAGTGATGCAGGCTATACACGTATTGTTGAAACCGACTGGCACAGCAAGAACTTCTTCCTGAAACAATTCCTCAGCGGAGCATTCATCGCGATCGTCATGACCGGCCTCGATCAGGAAATGATGCAGAAAAATATCAGTTGCCGCAATATCAAAGAAGCACAAAAAAACATGTTCACGTTCAGCGCGATCCTGGTGGTGGTTAATATCATGTTCCTCACATTAGGCGCTGTATTATACATGTACGCATCAACAAAAGGTATTGCCATTCCGGGTAAAACAGATAATTTATTTCCTGAGATCGCATTTAATCATTTAGGGCCCATCGCCGGGCTTGTATTTATGATCGGTCTGGTATCTGCGGCCTATCCCAGCGCCGACGGAGCCTTAACAGCACTCACAACTTCTTTTTGCGTGGATTTTCTCGGGTTTAAAGACAAAAGCAAACTGGATGAAAAACAAAAAAAGAAAGTTCGCTACGTGGTACATTTAAGCTTTGCAGCTATTTTGATGATCGTGATACTCATTTTCAGGGCGCTGAACAATGAAGCCGTGATCAATGCTATTTATACCGCGGCAGGATATACCTATGGACCGCTGCTCGGATTGTTTGCTTTTGGCTTATTCACAAAATTCGCCGTAAAGGACCGCTATGTTTGGATCATTGCCATAATTTCACCTGTTTTATGTTATTTTTTAAGTATGTATTCGGAAATACTTTTCAATGGTTATAAATTCGGCTTTGAACTGCTGATCCTCAATGGGCTGTTAACATTCACCGGCCTGATGATTGTGCGCAAAAAAACAAGGTGATAGTAAAACAATCGCATATCAGCAAACTCATCGCACAAGGCGAACACCAGTGCCTTGATTTCAAGTTTGAGATTTCCGACTCAAGAAAAATCGCTCGCAGCATCTCGGCCTTTGCCAATACCGACGGGGGTACCCTTTTGATCGGAGTAAAAGACAACGGAAAAATTGCCGGTGTGCGCAGTGATGAAGAAATCTACATGGCCGAAGCCGCCGCACAGATGTATTGCAAACCTCCTATGGATCTTAAAATAATCCAATGGACCGAAGAAAAGAAAACGGTACTGGAGATCATCATTCCAAAACTCACCGGCGAAATATGCTATGCACAGGATTACGACGGCAAATGGCTTGCCTACGTAAGGGTGGACGATAAGAATTTTCAGGCCTCCCCGGTGCATCTGCGTGTATGGAAACGCAAACTGAAAGCTTACCCGACACATATCACGTATACTGAAAAAGAAAAAAAACTGCTGGATCACCTGACAGCCCATCCTGATATCACATTAAAAGGTTTTTGCACCTTGGCAG
>CAZMPB010000052.1:0-18133 GCA_964567775.1 uncultured Bacteroidales bacterium | reverse complement strand
AAAAATCGGTCAACTCGATAGCCAATTATTCCAATTGAGAAAACAACTAGAACGGTGGAATGGAACAAAAGACTCTATCGATGAAAAAAATAAAAAACTCAAACGCTTTTTTTTTATGAAATATTACATTTTTTACCGAAAAAAAATCAGGGAAATGTTCATACAAAATGTATACGGTCGATTATACAGAACATAGCCTTGAAATGCTTGTTCAGGGTACATTTGATAATAAATGCGACACGTTGTGTCCTGATAACAGTTATTTCAAATGCGATATGAATAACGATAAAATTGATGAACTGATTTCGTTTTCGGACGGATGGCGCTACGATGGAAAAGTAATATCTTTTAATAACGGAGGATATGTTATAGATGCCAATATTGATTTTGCAGGATATCCGAAAGACTATAACCCTAAGTACTTTGAAAAGCTTACTGTGGTGGCTGGAAATTTTATGGAAAAAAACACAACATCCGTTTTTACTTTTTGCGGCTCGCTGAAAAATAAACATAGTTCTTTTGCTGATATGCCTCCATATATAGGAATTTTTAGTTATAAAAATAAAAAATGAGACTGTCCCGCATAATAAAAAATATCATCTTTCTCTTTCTTTTTGTCCTGATATTATCGGCTTGTGGAAGACGGAATGATGTTCCTGAAAAAGGTGTTTTTGAAGTGAAAGATTTTAAAACACTCACAAACTGGAATGTTACTGACAGCACCGATAATTCCCGAAAACTAATTTATCTTGACTATACTGACGCGATCGATGGTTTTACAATTCCCTCTGTGCGACAGACTTCAGACGGATATTTTCATTTTAAATTTTCTGTCAGGAACTTTTCCGGCGAGGCACAAAAGTTTTACTATAATCTTTACTACCAGAACGAAAGTTATAAATTTCCCGAATGTGCCAAAGGAAGTGCGAAAGAGCATCCTTATGCCAATGAGAATTTTTACGGGAGCCGAAACGCTGATTCACTCTTCTTCGCTGAAACGCCGCTTATCCCTGCCGATGGTGAGTTCCATGAGGTTGAGTTCAGGATGAAAATAACCGGAAACCCGCGTAACGAAAAAAGATATTTTGATAAAAACGTGAATCAACGGTGGAAAAGGAATCCGAGGGCAGGGGAGTACAGTTTTTTGCTGGTGGTAAGTACAAAAGAGAACCTTGATAAAAAGCTGATTCCTGATCATATTGCCGATATCAGCCTGATGGAAGATAGCGCTTTCAAAAATCCTTATTATTATTTTTTGTACGGAAAAGGGAAAAATGTCAAAAACCTGACTTCCGTTTTTTCAGGAAGTGTTCTTCGTGTAATTGCCCGGCCGGGGCTGGATGCAGGAATTTATATCAACCCCGATGATGTTATTTCCAAAAAATACCTGCCGGCTGCCAATAAAAATTGCGGCAGCAGCGGGGATTTATACAAGAATGCCCCACTGAGGCCTTATGCCAGTTTTTTGGACACCTCTTTGCGGTTATCAAATATCCCGGTAATTGCAGATGTCATTAAGGATAATTACACGTTGCGCGACTTTAACTGGAACCGCACTTTTCATAAAAAAGAAGAAATGATCGTGATACAAGCTGGTAATTCTGATTGTTCGTGCAGCCAGCTTAGCGTCGATACCCTGAAGTCAACGGTTACCATGCGAAACAAAGCTTCCCGTTACGGTGAGTGGAACAAGCTGAGTACCGGCGTTATGACACGCCATGGTCTTACCTATGGAAAATATACCGTCAAAATAAAAATGACGGAGCTTATTAACAGATACGGGATATGGAATGGGATAACCAATGCTATTTGGCTGGTATCGCAAAAAAACGAAACATGGAATAACTGCAGGAGTTGTCGGAAAGAAGGGTATCTTCCTAAATACTGGGGCTCCGGAAAAAATGACCGTTCCGAATATACCGGATACTCCGAAATAGATTTTGAAATTCTTAAAACGGTCAGTTATTGTCCCTTGTATCAGTTTCCGCCTTCTTATTATTATCCTGTTGCCGACAGAACCAGTTTGAATAATTGGAATGTACCATTGCCGTTGGCATTGAAGCGCGATTCGGCAAATATCATGGTCTGCTGCACCAATTGGGATATGGCTTGCCCGGATCCGGTAAATTATGATGTCGGCTGCAAGCCAATAAATTATGGTAACGAAACTTTTCTTGCACATCGCTGGGATCACTGGTATCAGGCACTCAGTGAACGTTCCCCGGCGCCTGACGATGAGCTTTTTGCTACCGGATATTACTATTTTCAAATTGAATGGAAGCCTGAAGAAATTATCTGGCGCATCGGCCCGCAAAAAAATAAACTGAAGGTGGTGGCATACATGAACAGCACCATCACTTGCGTGCCCAATAATCAGATGGTCCTGGTGATCTCACAGGAGTTTCACGATACCGAATGGTGGCATGGAAGCCCGTTTGCACAGCGATTCATTCCTTTCCCGAAAAATGAACTGCCAGGTACTATTTATGAAATAACCATTGAGTAAAGTTCAATTTTACTAAAATATCTTTTACCAACTTGTGCTTAGTCTACGTTCCATACAGGCCCGTCCTTAGTGTCTTTGATACTGATATTCAGATCCTGCAGTTTGTTTCGTATCATGTCCGAGGTGGCAAAATCTTTTTTTGCTTTTGCTTCCTGCCTCAGCGCAAGGATCATTTCCATAAGGCCATCGGTCAGTTGTGTGTTTTGCTGCACCGGTTCTTTGAGGATACCAAGCACATCAAATAAAATATTTTGAAAATCCTGCAAGAACTTTTCTTTGTCAGACTTGCTGATACTGATTTTGTTTTCTTTCAGCGCATTCACCCATTTCACAGATTCAAACAAAATGGCAATGGCCACCGGGCTGTTGAAATCGTCACTCATTGCTTCGTAGCATTTGTCGCGAAGGGTATTGACATATTCTCCGAGTTCAGGAGTTGTCGTTTCTGCAACAGCAATTTTTTCAAGGGTTTCCAAAGAACTTATAAGTTTTTTCAGCCCTTTTTCGGAAGCCAGTATGGCTTCGCTCGAAAAATCGAGGGTGCTGCGGTAATGAGCCTGAAGTATGAAAAACCTTATGCTCATCGGGCTGAATGCCTGATTGAGCAGGGGGTGTTTCCCGGTGAAAAACTCTTCCAGCGTAATAAAATTATTTAATGATTTCCCCATCTTTTGGCCGTTGATGGTGATCATATTGTTGTGCATCCAGTATTTGCAGGGGTCAGCGCCGTGGGCTGCCGTAGATTGTGCAATTTCTGACTCGTGGTGCGGAAAGATCAGATCCATCCCGCCGCCGTGAATATCGAATGGTTCACCAAGATATTTGGCGCCCATGGCAGAACATTCGAGGTGCCATCCGGGAAATCCTATGCTCCAGGGCGAGTTCCAGCGCATGATGTGTTCGGGGCTTGCTTTTTTCCAGAGTGCAAAATCATAAGGGTTTTGTTTCTCTTCCTGTCCTTCCAGTTCACGGGTGTTTGCCATCAAATCGTCAAGAACCCTGCCCGACAGCTTTCCGTATTTATGAACTTCATTATATTTTTTAACGTCAAAATATACCGAACCTTTCGAAATATAGGCGTATCCTGCGTCAAGGATCTTCTGAATCAGCTCCATCTGTTCAATGATGTGCCCCGAAGCTTTAGGCTCGATGCTGGGAGGAAGCACGTTGAGCAGCCTCATGCTGTCGTGGTATCGGTTGGTGTAATATTGCGCCACTTCCATAGGCTCCAGTTTTTCGAGACGGGCTTTTTTTGCTATTTTATCTTCTCCTGAATCGGCATCATGTTCCAGGTGGCCGACGTCAGTTATATTCCTTACATAACGGACTTTGTATCCCAATTGTGTCAGAAACCGGAATACCAGGTCGAACGTGATGGCAGGGCGTGCATGGCCGAGGTGCGGATCACCGTATACCGTAGGGCCGCAGACATAAATACCGCAATGAGGCGGATTCAAAGGCTCAAAAAATTCTTTTTTGCGGCTTAAGGTGTTGTAAAATTGTAATTTATGATTCATTGTCATTCAATTTGATTTGCAAAGTAACACAATTTTATCGAAATCATATTTCCCCGCAAATTCGCAAGAATTCTTTAATCTATTGATAGTCACGGGGTAACTCAAATACTGTAATTATAAGGAAAGACTGACAATCAATTAGTTATCCAGCGGCTTGCGAATTTGAGGTTTCCTGAAAAGTTTATATCTTTGCAAATATCTTGATCTCAACCTGATTATTTTATGAGAGGAAGATACACGAAATTTAAATTAAGAAAAGAAAATGAAAATATTAATTTGTTTAAGCAATGTGCCTGATACCACGACTAAGATCCGCCTTACAGCCGACCAGCAGGCCGTGGATGTTGCCGGGGTGCAGTGGATCATCAATCCCTGGGATGAACTGGCTTTATCGAGGGCCATAGAACTCAAAGAAAAAAATCCCGCTGTGGTGGAAAAAATCACCGTGATCCATGTGGGTAGTAAAGAATCAGAACCTACTATCCGCAAAGCTTTTGCCATGGGCGCCGATGACGGTATCCGGATAAATGCCCTTGCAAAAGATGCTTATTTTGTTGCCGCCCAGATAGCCGAAGTGATAAAATCACAAGTGTATGATATTGTTTTATGTGGTATCGAGTCCAGTGATACCAATGGTTGCGCGATGGGCGCCATGTTAGCAGAGTTTCTTGATATCCCTTCGGTTTCCTCGGTTTCTTCCCTTGATGTGGAAGGCGGAAATATCATCCTGAATCGTGAAGTGGACGGTGGATACGAAAAAATACAAACGTCATTGCCTTTTGTAGCCATTGTCCAGAAAGGGATTGCCTTAGAACCAAAAATTGCTACGGTGCGCGGCATCATGGCAGCGCGTTCCAAATCTTTACAGGTATTTGAACCGGCAGGTATCGATGCCCTTACTGAGGTGGCGGCTTATGAACTTCCCGAAGCAAAAGCAACATGCAAAATGATCGACGCTGAAAACATCGGGGAACTTGTTAATTTGCTTCATAACGAAGCCAAAGTCATTTGATTAAATTAAATAAAAAAAACCTTAATTCTGAATTCATAAATCATAAATCTGAAATAAAATGTCCGTATTAGTATATATCGAAAATTGGGATGGTAAATTCAAAAAACTTAGTTTTGAATTGATCTCATACGCTTTTGGAATAGCCCGTCAAATCAACACTTCTGTTGTTGCATTATCCATAGGGAATGTGGCTGAAGAAGATCTTAAAAAAGCATGTAATTATGGCGCCTCAAAAGTCATATCCGTAAATGACCCAAGGATGACCCAGCTTGTAAACCAGGCTTATGCTTCCGTTATCTCTCAGGTGGCGGTAAAAGAAGAAGCGGCTGTATTGGTTTTTGCCAATAATATGACCGGGAAGGCCGTGGCACCGCGAGTTTCTGTAAAACTAAAAGCCGGCATGGTTAGCGGCGCAGTCGCTCTTCCACTGTCAACCGAACCTTTTGTCGTAAAGAAAAAGATCTATACCGGCAAAGCTTTTGCATCCGTTACGATTAAATCTCCCGTAAAAATAATAACGCTTGCCCAGAACTCTTACGGCCTTGCCGAAAACCCGGCTGATGCACTTATTGAATATTTTACGCCACAGTTGACTGATTATGATTTTGCAACATCCGTCATTGAGAGCAACAAACAGACAGGTAAAATCCTTCTCACCGATGCTGAAATAGTGGTTTCCGGTGGCCTCGGCATGAAAGGCCCTGAATTCTGGTCGCCCATCGAGGAATTGGCCGAACTGTTGGGTGGCGCTACTGCCTGCTCACGTCCCGTTGCTGATCAGGGCTGGCGCCCTCATTATGAACATGTCGGTCAAACCGGTAAGATTATTGCTCCGAATGTGTATTTTGCTTTTGGGATTTCCGGCGCTATCCAGCATCTTGGCGGCGTAAGTTCTTCTAAAATTATTGTGGCTGTGAACAAAGATAAAGATGCTCCGATTTTTGAATCCGCTAATTATGGTGTTGTCGGCGATGTGGCTACGGTGCTGCCTGTCTTGATAAACATGATTAAGGCGTATAAAGCTCAATAAGCTTAAAAATTTATTTATAACTTGTCCTGCTTAACAGTTTAAAAGAACTATATGTTTTAATTTGCTACTTTTGTGTCTGAAGTAATATTTATTCAGGATGATAAAGTATTCGCGTTTTAAGTTGGATAATGGATTAAGGGTGATCGTCCATCAGGATAAGTCTACCCCGATGGTAGCCGTTAATGTGTTGTATGATGTCGGGGCAAAAGACGAGCATCCCGAGAAAACAGGCTTCGCACATTTATTTGAGCACCTGATGTTCGGCGGTTCTGTAAATATTCCTTCATACGATAACCCTTTGCAAAAGGCTGGCGGTGAAAATAATGCATTTACCAATAACGATTTTACCAATTATTACCTGAGCATTCCGCTTCAGAATATCGAAACAGCTTTCTGGCTCGAGTCTGACCGGATGCTCGACCTGGCCTTCTCTCCGAAAAGCCTTGATGTACAGCGTAACGTGGTCATCGAAGAATTCCGGCAGCGGTATTTGAATCAGCCTTATGGCGATTTCTGGCTGCTGATGCGTCCACATGCCTATAAAAAGCATCCCTATCAATGGTCGACCATCGGGAAAGATATCTGCCATATTGAAAATGCCACGATGCAGGATGTGAAAGCCTTTTATGAAAAATACTATCATCCGCATAATGCGATACTTTCTGTAGTTGGCAATATTACTGAAAAAGAGGTGCGGGGGCTATGCGACAAATGGTTTTTACCAATACAAAAGGGCGTAAAGTATAAGCGCAATATTCTTCAAGAGCCTGTCCAGAGAAAAAAAAGAATACTGAGTGTTGAACGGGATGTCCCGTTTGATATGATCTGCATGGCCTACCACATGTGTGCCCGGGTGGACGACGATTTTTATGCTTCAGACCTGCTTTCCGACGTGCTTTCCGGAGGAAATTCATCCCGTTTATACAACCGTCTTGTAAAGGAAAAACAACTTTTCAGTGAACTGGATGCGTATATCACAGGCGATATGGATAAAGGTTTGTTTGTTTTCAGCGGAAAGCTCATGCAGGGTGTGGATATGGAGCAGGCTGAAGCTGCGATTCAGGCAGAAATTGACATCATTAAACAGAAAAAGATTTCTGAAAATGAACTTAAAAAAGTGACGAATTACGTGGAGTCTTCTGTTGAGTTTTCAAACATCAGCATACTGAACCGGGCTGTAAAACTGGCTGTTTCCGAATTGCTGGGAGATATAGAATTGGTTAATACTGAAACACAAAGGTACAGAAGGGTTACATCGGAAGAAATCCAAAATGTAGCCAATAAAATTTTGATGGAGGACAATTGTTCTATGATGTACTATAACGCAGCAGGTAAGCAAAAAAATAAAAAATGACGAACAGAAAACAGCCCCCGGCGCTGAAAATTATTGATAATATTGATATTCCTGAACCGGAAATAGCCATGCTTGATAACCATATCCCTGTATATCTTTTTAATTTGGGAGATATCGGTATCACGAAATTAGATTTTGTTTTTGGGGCGGGCAGCTGTTATCAGCCGCACCCCTTGGTCGCTTCTTACACAAATAATATGCTGACCGAGGGAACTATCAGTTATTCGTCTTTTGAAATAGCTCAAAAACTCGATCATTATGGCGCCTGGCTTCAAAAGAATGTTTCAAAAGATTCGGCGCATGTTTCTTTATCGGTGCTCAACAAACACCTGAAATATGTGTTGCCTGTGCTGAACGAAATAATCAACCATCCTAAATTTTCCGATAACGAACTGAAAATCCACACACAAAAAGATAAGCAGGGTTTTATTGATGATTGCCGTAAAGTGAATGAAGTGGCCCGGATGAATTTCAATCAACAGCTTTTCGGAAGCGGGCATCCTTATGGAACCCTTATCAAAGCCGAAGATTATGATAAGCTGGAGGCGAAACAACTGTCAACATTTCACAGTGAAAGATATACTGTTGATAATTGTAAAATAATAGTTTCGGGGAAATTGAATAAAGACATCTTATCCCTGTTGAATTATTTTTTTGGATATTCTAAAAAAGGCAAACCGGTAAAAAAAACAAAGATGTTTTCACCGGTAATATCAGGGAAACAGAAACAATTTATCGAAATGCCTTCCTCTGTCCAGTCTGCAATAAGGATGGGTAAGATTACAGTTAATAAATCTCATGATGACTATAAAAAATTATTTGTTCTGAATACGGTCTTTGGAGGGTATTTCGGTTCGCGGCTAATGAAAAATATCAGGGAGGACAAAGGCTATACGTATGGAATTTATTCAACAATATTATCGTTTCAGCAGTCGGCCGCATTTATCATTTCGTCCGAAGTAGGGGCAGAGGTATGCAGCAAAGCGGTTGATGAAATATACAAAGAACTAAAAATACTGAATTCGGAACTGATCGGTACTCAGGAGCTTGAGCTTATGAAAAAATACCTGACAGGGACGGTCATACGTTCTTTTGACGGCCCTTTCCAGATTGCCGAAAGATTTTTAAGCCTGCTGGAATATGGGATGGATTATAAAAAATATTATTCGGAATTATTAAAAACAATCAATACCGTCACGCCAGAGGAACTTCTTCACATTTCAAAAAAATATCTCGGGGCAGAAACTATGCTTGAATTGATCGTTGGCAAAACTATCGGTTAAATTTTTTGAGGTTTTTTCAAAATATCTTGTAATTAAACAAGTTTTTATATCAGAAAAAACGTTATTCAGTATAAATGTCATTTTTTTAGCGAAATAATGATGAATTTATGAGAGTTTTTTCGTTACTTTGCATTATTATTTTGGACATAACTAAACAAAACAATACAAAACATATATCACTTCGATGATAAAGTCACTTAAAACATTTTTTTTGTCTATTTTTTTGGCTGCCGGTTTGCTTTTTACGGATAGCCAGCTTTTAGCGTCGCATTACATGGGGGGTGAGATTACCTGGGAATGTTTAGCTAACGGGCGTTTCAGGTTTATCATGAAATTGTACCGGGAATGTAATGGGATTACCTACAGTACAGGTGAAATATTAAATATTTCAAATTATCCGGGATTGACACAAATTACAATGGCCTTGAAACCCGGGGCTAACCCACATGATATTGATGATGGGATTTTAGATGGAAAAACCGATATCTCTCCGGATTGCTGGGATTTTGCTCAAGAGATTAAATGCCTGCCAACCCCTTCAACAGCAAATACAGGCGCCATAGAAGAATGGTATTTTACATCTGATGGTGCCTACCCCTTAGGTGTCATTTTAAATGGCGTACCACCGGCTTCCGGCTGGATTTTTTATAACGACGGGTGTTGCCGTAATCCGAGTGTGAACATGGTAACTCCAACAAGTGAGGATTGGTTTCTCAGGGCCATCATGTATCCCTATAACGGGCAAAACGCCAATCCTTGCTACGACAACAGCCCTGTTTTTGCAGAAGTTCCATCCACGGTAATTTGTACGGGCTACCCGTTTAAATATAATCATAATGCTACGGATAAAGAATTGGATTCACTGGCTTTTTCCTGGGCTCCTGCCTTGCAAAGCGCTACAGTGCCGATGGGTTATACCTCTACCTATTCGGCGAACAGCCCATTGCCCGGTACGGCTCAGAACCCGCTGAATGTGCCGGCAACCATGAATCCTTATAATGGCGAAATTTCTTATACGTCATATACAAACGGCGCCTTTGTCACTGTCACAAAAGTAACAGCCTACCGTTGCGGAGTTAAAATTGCCGAAATTTTCAGGGAAATGCAAATCGTTTTGCTTGCCTGTTCTGGCTCAAACCAACCTCCTTCGGTGGCCGGCCCTTTTTATAACCCTAACCTTGGAATATTTGAATATACGGATACTGTTTTTGCCGGCGATACCGTTGATATTGATATTACCGGTATTGATTATGGCGTATTGCCCAATAATAATCCCCAGACAGTTACACTGGAAGCCTCAGGACAGGATTTTGGCGCCGGATTTATCAGTGAGACTACAGGCTGTCCGCGGCCTCCCTGCGCTACCTTGACTCCGCCTCCTGTTTTATCGGCTATGCTTGCCGTTTCCACTCACTTTCACTGGGTAACCAGTTGCGACCATCTTACCCACCCCGCCTCCATCACCGGCATACCGGGAATCTGCGGGACATTGTTCAATGTGCATAGTTTTGTAATAAAAGTCTACGACGATTTTTGCCCTGCGCCGGGCATAAAAATAGCCACATTATCCATTGTCGTCCTTCCTAAAATTGTGTTGGAGGCGCCTGAAATAAAATGCGCCGAAGTGCATCCCAATGGCGATATCACGCTTACCTGGGTTTCTCCGATTGATACCACGAACTCATTTAACAGTTATCATGTGTATTTCTCAAACTCACCCACAGGCCCTTTTGTCAAGATCGACAGTTTGTTTACATATACTCAGACATCTAAGACCTATTCCGGCTTAGACGGAAATGGCGGCCAACGTTATTTTTATATGACAACCCGTTCCGGATGTTACGGATTATATCATTCCAACCCGACCAGTGATACGGTAAGTACTATTTACCTCAACGTAGCAGCAGTTGGCGGAGGTCAAATAGCGCAACTGGACTGGAATCCTGTCCATTCCCCATTGCTCGGGAGTTCTTCACAATATTATCATATTTTTCGGGAGTATCCTGCCGGATCATGGAGTTTTTTAGATTCCACTACTCAGCTAACCTATCTGGATACGGTAACTATATGCAGTGCATTTATCAATTACAGAATAGAAATAGAAGATAGCACCGGATGTACTTCTGTTTCCTCCGTTGATGGAGAGCAGTTACACGATGGTTTTCCTCCCGATTTACTTTTACTTGATTCGGTGAGTGTCGATCCTGCTGCAACGAAGGCTATTCTTGGTTGGCAGCCAAGCACCTCGCCTGATGCGGTTAAATATTATATCTATCGTAAGGATGGAACAGGTGCATGGTTTATAAGGGATTCCGTAGATGTGCCGGCTACTTCATATATTGATCTGACTTCTGTTCCTCAGACTGCATCTGAAACCTATTGTATTGCCGCGGTTGACAGTTGCAAAAAATTAAGCCCCATGAGCCCGGAACACAGGACTATTTATCTGTCCCCTCCGTTTATCAATGCTTGTGCCGATAGGGTAAGCCTTCAATGGACTTCTTATATTAATTTTACCGATCCGGGGCTTCAGGGATACCGTATCATGGTGAGCGAAAACGGGGGGCCTTTTGCTTTGTTAGCGGATCTGCCGGCATCCGTATTAAGTTATGAGCATACAGGTCTGGTCAATGGATCAAATTATTGTTACATCATTCGTGCTTATGATTCCCTGAACCAGAAAACATCTTCTTCAAACCAGCGCTGTGTGGTGGTTACGAAACCCAATCAGCCAAAATTTGTTTTTCTGAGATATGCCACGGTGGAAAATGACAGCTATGTCCGACTTGGCTTTTTTGTAGATTCAACAGCATATATCACAAAATATAAGATATTAAGATCCGTGGATGGCCTTAATTATGATACTATAGCCGTGCTGCCTCCTGATAATCCTTATTCGAACGTAACCTATGATGATAATTCGGCAAGTGTGCATGAAAAGAGTTATTATTACAAAATTGTGGTTTCTGACAGCTGTTCTCTTGATATGCTGACATCAAATGTCGGGCGTACGATCTATCTGGAAGGTACAGTACCGGAATACTTATTAAATAATATTTATTGGAATTTGTATGAGAACCGTGTTCCTCAGGCCTACAACGTTCGCCGTGAAGTTGATGAGTATGAACCTTACCTTAATGTTGCGTCACTAGTGTCGAATGAAACATTTTATACCGATAATGTTGAGAGTTATACTGAAAGCGGCGGCAGGTTCAGGTACACTATAGAAGCCCAGTTATATGATGTGTATGACAGCACTTATATTTTTGCAGACAAAGTGAATTCTAATGAAGTCATTTTATTGCAGCCTCCCCGTTTATATGTGCCAAATGCATTTACTCCCGAAGGGTTGAACAGCATATTTAAACCGGTGGGTGTATACACCGAAAAAGACGGTTACCAGATGATTATTTATGACCGCTGGGGCCGGAAGATTTTTGAAACCACCGATTATGATTTAGGCTGGGATGGTAAATTCGAAGGAAAAAAATGCGCGCTTGGTGTTTATACATATTATATAAAGATTACCAACGCATTTAATAAAACATTTATCAAACGGGGAATTGTTACCCTGCTAAGGTAAAAAAAAGCCAGCTTGAACAAAGCTGGTTTTTTTATACCAGCACCCGGTAATAAAACTTCAAACAACTATTTTTCATATTTTTGCAGACAAAAAATATATACGCTATGGAATCAGAGAAATTTTTAGGCGAAGGGTTAACGTATGACGATGTATTATTAATACCGGCTTATTCAGATGTTTTACCCCGGCTGGTTGATGTCTCCACGCGATTTACACGGAATATTAATTTGAATATCCCGATAGTATCGGCTGCCATGGATACCGTAACCGAGTCGTATATGGCTATCGCCATTGCCCAGGAAGGAGGTATAGGGGTGCTTCACAAAAATATGTCCATTGAAGATCAGGCAAACGAAGTGAAAAAAGTAAAGCGTGCTGAGAACGGAATGATCATCGACCCTATTACACTGAAAAAAGATGCTTATGTAAAAGATGCCCTTGAGCTGATGAAAGAATATAAAATCGGAGGAATACCTGTCATTGATAATAAAAACCGCCTGGTAGGCATCATAACAAACCGAGACCTACGTTTTGAGCGCAATCATAACAGGCCGATATCGCAGGTCATGACCAAGGAAAACCTGATCACAACCACCGAATTCACGGATTTTGAAAAAGCTGCAGATATCCTTCAGGAACACAAAATAGAGAAATTGCCTGTGGTGGATAAGGATTTCAAACTGATAGGGCTGATTACATATAAGGATATTATTAAGATAAAAGCCCGTCCGAATGCTTGTAAGGATGAGAGGGGAAGGCTCCGGGTAGCTGCCGGTGTAGGCGTAACCAAAGATATGCTCGACAGGGTGCAGGAATTGGTTAAGTCAGGAGTGGATGCCATCGTTATTGATACGGCTCACGGGCATTCAAAAGGCGTTATTGATGCCGCAAAGCTTTTTAAGAAAAACTTTCCTGAGATCGAAATGGTTGTAGGAAATATTGCCACAGCCGAAGCTGCCCGGGACCTTGTAAAAGCCGGCGCAGATGCCGTTAAGGTTGGTATCGGGCCCGGTTCTATTTGCACAACCAGGATTATTGCCGGTGTAGGTGTTCCGCAACTGTATGCCATACACGCCATAGCCAAAGCGATCAAAGATTCCGGCGTTCCTGTAATAGCTGACGGCGGAATACGGTTCAGCGGAGATATCGTCAAAGCAATTGCAGCCGGGGCTCATTCCGTTATGCTGGGGTCTCTGCTGGCGGGAGTTGACGAATCTCCCGGAGAAACAGTTATTTTTGAAGGCCGTAAATTTAAAACATACCGTGGAATGGGTTCTATCGAAGCTATGCAACGGGGCTCGAAAGACCGGTACTTCCAGGAAAGTGAAGACGATGCCTTAAAACTTGTTCCCGAAGGAATTGTTGGCCGTGTACCCTATAAAGGAACTTTATCAGAGGTCATACACCAGATGGTGGGAGGGCTGAAAGCCGGTATGGGCTATTGCGGTTCCAAAAATATTGCAAGGCTGCAGAAAGCAAAATTTATAAAAATTACGGCTGCCAGTGTCGCCGAAAGTCATCCTCACGATGTGATCATTACCCGTGAAGCGCCAAATTATAGCAGATAATTTTTGAAAATGTTCTAATAAAACATATTTTTGCATGAAATTTTTAAAAAAAACAGAATAAAATTATGAAACGTATTATTATTATTGTTGTTTCCGTATTGTTTAGCGGAATGGTGACTGCACAGGTCAATGATGATGTGCTTCTTACAGTGGCAGGCGAAAAGATCACAAAAACTGAATTCCTGAATGTTTATAAAAAGAATAACATTAAAGGCGATGTGATGGATAAAAAATCACTGGACGAGTATCTTAACCTATACATTAATTTTAAACTAAAAGTGAAAGAAGCTGAAGAACAGAAACTTGACACTTTTACATCTTTTAAAAACGAGCTGGCCGGCTATCGTAAACAGCTTGCCCAACCATATCTGACGGATAAACAGGTCGACGATGACATTATCAGGGAAGCATACGACAGGCTACAATGGGACATAAGAGCAAGCCATATTTTGATAAAAGTAAGCAAAGACGCATTACCTGAAGATACTCTGATCGCTTATAAGAAAATTATGAAAATCCGCGACAGGCTGTTAAAAGGAGAAGATTTTGCGACAGTTTGCAAAGAAACATCTGACGACCCATCGGCACGCGACAGGGAAGAACCGGACTCCAAATCAATTTTCAAGGGCAATGGGGGCGATCTTGGATATTTTTCCGTACTCGATATGATCTATCCTTTTGAAGAAGCAGCATACAAAACTGCGGTCGGCAGTGTTTCCTTACCCGTCCGTACCGATTATGGCTATCATCTGATCAAGGTTGTTGACAGAAAACCCGCCATGGGAAGAGTGGTAGCAGCACATATTTTTATTGAGGTGCCTAAAGATGCAAAGCCTGAGGCACTGCCCTCCTATAAAACTAAAATTGATGAGGCCTATGCCAAATTAAAAGGTGGAGCAAAATTTGAAGACGTGGTCAATGAATATTCCGATGATAAAGGCTCTGCAGCAAAAGGCGGCGTATTACAGAGCTTTGGAGTTAACCGCATGGTGCCCGAATTCATTCAGGCGATTGCCAAACTTAATCTGGGAGACTATTCTGAACCAGTTCTGACAGTTTATGGCTGGCACATTATCAAACTTGTTGAGAGAACACCTGTGAAATCATTTGATGAAGAAAAAACGCAGCTTAAGTCCCGTATAATGAAAGACAGCCGTTCAAACAAGAGTAAAGAATCGGTGATCAACCGTATCAGAAACGAGTATGGTTTTAATGAAAACCCGGGAGCCGTAAACGATTTTTATAAAGTGGTTGACTCAACCATTTTTGATGGAAAATGGGACATGGAACGTGCCGCCGGCCTGACAAAAAATATGTTTAACATTGGAGATAAATCATATTCGCAACAGGATTTTGCAAAATATATAGGATCAAAACAGGGAAAGAGAAGCAAGATGAAACTACATCCTTTTATCAATGACCGTTATGCTTCTTTTGTCGATGAAAGTTGTATCCAGTATGAAGATGGAAAACTTGAACAAAAATATCCTGAATTTAAATCACTTATGAAAGAATACAGGGATGGTATCATGCTGTTCGAACTGACCGATAAAAAGGTATGGTCTAAAGCCATTCAGGACACAACCGGCCTGCAGGAGTTTTATGAGAAAAACAAAAACAAATATATGTGGGATGAACGCCTCGATGCATCCATATTTACCTGTAATAATGAAGAAACGGCAAAAAAGGCCCGTAAGCTTGTAAAGGCCTATGAAAATGGCAAGATCACCGAAATGGATATTTACAAAAAGATCAACACAGACAGCCTTCCAATACTGAAAATAGAACGTAAAAAGTTTTCAAAAAAGGATAACCCCATCATTGATGAAACAACCTGGGAAAAAGGTGTTACGGATAATATTTCAAAAGATGACAAAGTAATCTTTGTCGTGAAACACAATCTGGTCGCCCCGGAACCTAAACTGCTAAAAGAAGCCAAAGGTCTTATTACTGCTGATTATCAAAACTATCTGGAAGAAGAATGGATAAAACAACTCAGAATTAAATATTCTTATGATGTAAACCAGACTGTTTTTGAATCGCTTTTAAAATAAGCCCTTACTGCCCAAGCATACTGCTTAATGTTTTGCTAATCTTTTTAAAGCAATTTTTTGAAAAAGTTCATTTTTATTATAGCTGTAGTTTTTTGTGCTTGTAATACCAGACATGACGGAGATAAAGAAGCATTGGCACGTGTTTATGATAAATACTTGTATGCTTCTGATATTCAGGGAGTAGTTCCTTCAAATATTTCTGAGCAGGACAGTATGGAGTTCCTTCGTGAATATATCGACAATTGGGTACATCAGCAACTGATTATTGCACAGGCAGAAAAAAATCTTTCTGATGAAGAAAAAGATTTTTCGCGGCAACTGGAAGATTACAAAAACTCACTGACGGTTTTTCAATATGAGTCCAATCTTATCAGGCAGAAACTGGATACATCAGTTAGTGATGAAGAAATAGCCAATTATTACGAGAAAAATAAAATTAATTTTGAATTGAAAGAAAATATTGTGAAAGTTGTCTATGTGAAGTTGCCAAAAAAAGTTTCTCCTGCACCATTGCGAACCCTTATCCGCTCCGACCAGCCAGAGGACCAGAAAAAGTTACAGGACTTTTGCCACAAACATGCTGTAAATTATTACCTCGATGATCAGAACTGGCTGTTATTTAACGATATTCTAAAAGAGATACCTATTGTTACCTATAACCAGGAGGAATATCTGAAAAATAACCGTATTATTGAAATACAGGATTCGGCCTTCACGTATTTGATGAATATCAAGGGATTTATGATCAAAGAGAGCATATCTCCGCTGAGTTTTGAAAAAAATAAAATCCGCGATATTATTATCAATAAACGAAAGCTTGCTTTGATAGAAAACATGAGGAAAGATGTTTATGATAATGCAGTGAAAAAAGGTAACTTTGAAGTTTTTAAAAAATAATACAAATCATACTATTTTTGAGTTTAAATAGTTATTATCAGATAAAATACCAGAATTGATGAGTAGTACATTAAATAAAACGATCCTGTTTTTGTCATTGTTATTGCTGGCTTTTGCAGGCAAATGTCAGCAGAATAATGAAAAAATACTTATTGACGAGGTTGCTGCCGTTATTGGCGGTAACATCATACTGCATTCCGATATAGAAAATGAATATTTTCAATACCTGATGCAGGGTAGCACAAAAGGTACCGCACTCAAATGCCAGATACTCGAAGAAATCATGTTTCAGAAATTATTGCTTACCCAGGCCGAACTCGACAGTGTTACGGTTACTGAAAAGCAGGTGGATAGCGAGTTGGACAGGCGCATGCGATATTTTATTGATCAGATAGGCTCAAAAGAAAATCTCGAAGCTTATTTTAAGAAGACGATACTTGAGATAAAAGAAGACATGCGGGATAAGATCCGTGATTATCTTTTAATACAGTCTGTCCAATCGAAACTTACCCAGGATGTTAAAATTACACCTTCGGAAGTACAGGAATTTTACAATAGCATTCCTGTGGATAGTATACCACTGGTGGGATCTCAGATCGAAGTTGTTCAGATTGTCAAGGTGCCTGCTATCAGTGATGCTGAGGTGTCTAATGTTAAAGAAAAGCTCATCAGCCTCAAAGACCGTGTAAAAAAAGGTGAAGATTTTGCCACACTCGCCAACCTGTATTCCCAGGATCCCGGCTCTATGACCAAGGGCGGTGAATTAGGTTTTGTGGGCAGGGGCGAGCTTTATCCGGAATTTGAAGCAGCCGCATTTTCATTAAAACCCGGCGAAGTTTCACCAATAGTCAAAACAAAAAAGGGATATCATATCATCCAGATGATCGAAAGAAGGGGCGAATCTATCAACGTAAGACATATCCTGGTCATACCCAAAGCTTCTCCGTCAGATATGATAAAATCAAAAAAAGATATTGACAGGATTGCCGAATTGATAAAAAAGGATTCTATGACTTTTGAGAAAGCGGCCACTTATTATTCCGATGACCCTACAAGGGTAAACGGCGGGATGCTTATCAATCAGTATACCGGTGATTCAAAATTTTCGCCGGATGAAATCGATCCGAACATGTTTTTTATTATAGAAAAAATGAAAGTAGGCGATATTTCTGACCCCGTAATCTTTACCAACGAAGACGGCCAGCAGGCCTACCGGATGCTTAAGCTGAAATCTCGCACCGAGCCGCACAAAGCAAATCTTAAGGATGATTATCCGCAAATACAGAATCTCGCGCTGCAAATAAAGCAAAATCAGGCTATCAGTAAATG
>CAZMPB010000051.1:0-18173 GCA_964567775.1 uncultured Bacteroidales bacterium | reverse complement strand
AAAAAAATCTAAATTATGACAGAAAACGAATTGTCAAAAATTATTGTAAACACTGCATATCAGATTCACCAGAAGCTTGGTCCGGGTTTACTGGAATCGGTTTATGAAGAAATAATGTATTATGAATTGAGTAAACAGGGGTTGAATGTTGAACGACAAAAAGGAATACCTGTCATTTGGGATGAGTTGAGAATGGAAATTGGTTTTAGAGCAGATTTAATTGTCGAAAGAAAAGTAATTATTGAATTAAAATCAGTAGAAGCGATTGCCCCGGTTCATCCGAAACAATTGCTAACTTATTTAAAGTTAACTGGTCTTAAACTGGGATTACTAATTAATTTCAATGAGCCTTTAATAAAAAATGGAATTACCAGAATTGTTAACAATTTATAAAGCAATTTGCGACTTAGCGTCTTTGCGAGAAATAATAATACATAGTGCCTTAGTGCCTTTGTGGCAAACAAAATTAATAAAATTATGAAAGAAAGAATAGGCGTATATATTTGTCATTGCGGTGGAAACATCTCCGATTATGTGGATGTTGAAGAATTGAGCAAATTGCTCAAAGACGAGAACGGGGTGGTTATTTCCAAAGATGTGATGTTTGCTTGTGCCGACTCAAACCAGAAAGACATGGTGAAGGATATTCAGGATTATAATCTGGATGCCATAGTCGTAGCCTCCTGTTCTCCCAAGCTCCACCTCCATACTTTTAAGGGCGTTGCCAACCGGGCAGGGCTGAATCCTTCGAATTATGTCCAGGTAAATGTGCGCGAACAATGCTCGTGGCCGCATTCCGACCAGCCCCGCGAGGCCACTGTAAAAGCTATGGGACTTATCAAAGCTGGTATCAGGCGGGTGGAACAGTCGGAATCGCTTGAAAATATTGATATTACCGTAAAGAAATCAGCTTTGGTAGTAGGAGCGGGAGTAGCAGGAATGAAAGCTGCCATCGATCTGGCCCGACTCGGAATTGAGGTATATCTTCTGGAAAAAGAATACTTTGTTGGAGGGCATATCACTCATAATGATAAGCTTTTTATGAGCGGACAAAGCGGAAAAGAGATTGTCGCAAAACTTTATGAGCAACTGAAATCCTTTTCAAACATTACACTTTTTACAGGGGCTGTAATCGAAAAAGTTTCCGGAAGCCTTGGCAATTTTACCATTGATATAAGTATACGCCCACGTTATTTCAAGGTTAAGAAAGATACGGCTCCACTGCTTCAGGCTATGCAGGAATGTGATGTGTGGGTTCCTGATACCTTCAATTATGGCATAAGTAAGCGCAAGGCGATCTATAAAAATTATTCAGAGGCTTTGCCCGATATTCCGGTGGTGGATGCCGAAGCGCTTAAAGAACATCCCGAATTTGTTCAAAAACATGCTGCCTGTATTGATCTCAACCAGCAGCCGGAATCAATTTCACTGACTGCCGGGGCTGTGTTGGTGACAACAGGTTTTGACCATTACAAACCCAAGGAAAATGAGTTTGGTTATGGGGTTATACCTCAGGCAGTTACTCTTCCTGAGTTTAACAGTATGATGGAGCTTGCACCCAATAAACTTATTTATAACAATAAGCAAATCACTAAAGTAGCGTTTATTTATTGTGTGGGCATGCGACAGAAAAAAGGCGAAAACAAATATTGCTCAAGAACCTGCTGTACCTCAACTATTAACACATCGCTTCGACTGAAAGAAAAATATAAAGACATCACCGCATTTCATCTTTTCAGGGATATCAGGACTTATGGCAAACAGGAGATTCTGTACGAAAAATCATCAAAACAGGGCGATATCTATATCCGATATGACGAAAAAGAGCCACCTGTAGTGGAAGCCAACGGACAATCTGCATTATTGAAGGTGAAAGATTATCTGACTTCAAAAACCGAACTTGAAATTGATGCCGATCTGGTGGTTTTGGTTACGGGGATGGTATCGCGTGAGGACAGCAGTCATATAGCTGAAAAATTTAAGATTCCTATAGGTAGTGATAAGTTCTTCAATGAGATACATCCCAAGCTTAAGCCCGTAGAAACGGTTATCAAAGGCGTTTATATTGGCGGCTCCTGCCAGGGGCCCAAAAGTGTTACTGAATCAGTCCAGTCTTCGCTTTCCGGAACAGCAAAAATCAATGCGCTGCTGAAAAGCGGTACTATATCTCTCGATCCGATTGTTGCCCGTGTGAATGCAGAAGCTTGTGTTTGGTGCGGCAAATGTGCAGAAGTCTGTGAATATACGGCCATCAAAGAGGTTGAACAGGGTGGAAAGCATATGGCGTTTGTTAACAAAGCTATTTGTACGGGTTGTGGTATCTGCGCTCCTGTTTGTCCGGTGAATGCTATTGAAATAGCTCAGTATACCGATGCAGAGATTGAAGGTATGATTGACGGATTTATGGATCAAGCCGTAATCCCTGAAAAGTCGGAAAAAACTGAAGAAAAAGCTGAAGAAACCAGCGTACTGATGATGAAAGAGTTTCCTCAGCTATGGAAAAATATTCTTGCTTCGATAGACGGGAACAAAAAAACAATACCTCAGATCGCTGAAGAACTCAATGTAAACAAAGAGATTATCACGTACCACATGATGACAATGAACAAATACAGCGTTGTGATGGCCGATGGTATGGACGAAAAAGAAGCATATTATTATTATAAAAGAAAATATTAAGAAATGGCAAGAGTAAATCCCGATTTTGTAAAAAGTATCCGTAAATACGGAGCGGACGATTTTAGTGCATGTTACAGTTGCGGAACCTGCACAGCCATTTGTTCGCTTACCGATAAGGACAATTCATTCCCAAGGGAGATGATCCGGCATACCATGCTGGGACTTGAAAGTGAACTTAAAGCATCTGTAGATCCCTGGTTGTGCTATTATTGCGGCGACTGTTCAACGAACTGCCCGCGTCAGGCTGATCCGGGTAACCTGATGATGGCCGTGCGGAGGTACCTGATCTCAAAATACGATTGGACAGGGCTTTCGGGAATATTGTACCGAAACCTGGCAGGATATATTATTGCTTTTTTAATAGTTATCACAGGCATTGTTGGTTTGTTTGTTTCTGGCGGTCTCAGCCAGGAAGAATGGATGGAATATGGCCATTTGTTTGAAATGTTTGCCATAGGAGGCGTTTTTGCAGTGATTTTATTGCCTAATATCATCCGCATGTGGTACTATATCGTCTGGCCCAAAACGAAAAAGATCAATATTAAGACCTATTTGGTTTCTCTTAAAGAACTGTTTGTCCACATGTTCACTCAAAAAAGAACCTTGTCGTGCGATGAAACAAAAAAAGACAAACTATGGTGGTTTGAGCATTTCATTCTCGTTATAGGTTATCTCACATTGTTATTTACCACTGTTTTTCTGGACTGGTTTGGCTCACAAAGTCTTTTTGTTATTGTTTTAGGGTACTTAGTCAGTGCTATTATTTTCATAGTAACCTTTGATTTTGTTATCCGCAGGATACGCAAACGCAGCCAGAAAAGTTCGTTTTCACATCCGTCCGATTGGTTTTTTGTTATATGGCTTTTTATGATGGGGTTCAGCGCTTTTCTGGTGCGCCTGTTTATTGATACCGGCATTCTCGAAAACCATTTCTGGATGTATCTTTTTCATTTGACCGTGTTGGTTCAGTGGGCGCTGATAATAGTCCCATTCGGCAAATGGACACATTTTCTTTACCGTTCTTTTGCCATGTATTTTTCAAGTATAATTAATCAAACTTCATCGTTAAAAACAAAAAAATAGTATGGAAATTCAAGTAACATTCGACGGAGACAAAAAAGTAAACGCCCAGGTGCGCAATCACATTGTAAAAACAGACCAGCCTGTTAATGGCGGAGGAGAAGACACTGCTGTCACGCCTTATGAATTGTTTCTTGCGTCATTGGCTACATGTGCAGGAATTTTTGTAAAAGGCTTTTGTGATAACAGGGGAATTTCTGCCGAAGGCATCAGTATCACTCAAAACCATGAATTCAATGAAAAAGGCTTAGCCAAGAAAATTGATGTGGTGATTAACCTGCCCAAAGATTTTCCTGAAAAGTATGTCGATTCTGTCATTAATGTGGCCAACCTTTGCAAAGTAAAAAAGCAACTGTTATCACCACCGGAAATGTCGGTAATATCAAAAATAGCTGAATAATTTCAGCCTTCTAACAGCCTCCCGATACCGATAACTATCGGTACTACCGGGACAGACTAATAGACTAACAGCCTAACAGCCTAACAGCCTAACAGTCTAACAGCCTAACAGTCTAACAGCCTAACAGTCTAACAGCCTAACAGCCTAACAGTCTAAAAAATACCTTCCTAATCAATTAAAACCAAAAAAAATGTTCTCATTCCTCAAAAACCTGTTTTCCTCACAACCCCAAGCCGACCTCGGCGAACTTATTCAAAAAGGAGCCACCATTATTGATGTTCGCAGTAAAGGCGAATTTCAAGGTGGGCACCTCAAAGGTTCTATAAATATTCCTTTGAAAAATCTCAGTGATAATCTTTCGAGGATAAGAAAGGATAAACCTGTAATCGCCTGTTGTGCTTCAGGCGCACGCAGCGGCGCTGCTAAAAGCATCCTCAAAGCGAATGGGTTTGAAGTTTATAACGGAGGGGCGTGGACGAATCTCAGGAAGTATAAAAATTAAAATATTGTGATTGTTTTTTAGGCGATTTTCCTCCCTTTTCAAAATAATTTATATTTTTATGCTTAATATTTTTATGCTAAATTATGTCATTCTTTCAGAACTCGGTTCTCAATAAGTATCTTAAAACCCAAAATACCGGGGTTGTTCAGCTTGCCTATAAAAAATTCACCACCTACTTTCACAACCCCGAAATCCAGAACAACATACGTGAAGCCAAAGAAGAGCAATTTCAGGAGGGCTTTCTGCGTGAATTGTTTGTAAACATCTTTGGATATACTATCAACCCGGACCCGAACTTTAATCTTACAACAGAATTTAAAAATCTTACCGGCTCCAAAAAGGCCGACGGAGCCATATTAATTGATGGCAAAGCCCTTGCTGTTATCGAGCTAAAAGGTACCGATACCCGACATTTGGATAAGATCAATGAGCAGGCATTTAATTACAAAAATAACCAGACAGACTGCATCTATGTGATCACCTCTAACTTTGAGAAACTGCGTTTCTATATTCATAATTCCGTAGATCATCTCGAATTCAATCTTTTTACCATTACGGAAAAAGAGTTCCAGATCTTATGGCTTTGCATTGCCTCCGAATGTCTTTTAAAAGGTGTTCCGGCAAGGGTTAAGGAGGAAAGTTCGCTTGTAGAAGAAAATATCACCAAATATCTTTATAAAGATTACGCGAATTTCCGTAACGATTTATGGCAAAACATGGTTCTCAACAACCCTCAGGCGGACCAGTTGACCCTGTTTAAGAAAACCCAGAAACTCCTCGACCGCTTTCTCTTTGTTTATTTTGCCGAAGACGGTGGTTTGCTGCCCCCTAATTCTATTACACGCATGGTCGAACGTTGGCAGGTGCTAAAAGACGAAGATGCCTACAAACCGCTGTACGATATTTTCAGGCAATTTTTTGGGTACATCAATACCGGCAGAAAAGGAAAAACCGAGAACGATGATATTTTTGCCTTCAACGGTGGATTGTTTTTACCTGATGAAATTCTCGACACCATTCGCATAGATGACGAGGTTTTGCGAAAACACACCATGAAACTTTCCACCTACGATTTTCTGAGCGAGGTTGATGTGAATATCCTTGGTCATATTTTTGAGAGCAGTTTGAACGAGATTGAAAACGTAAAAGCACAGATTGAGGGACAGGAAACAGATAAAAGCAAAAGCAAACGCAAGAAAGACGGCATTTTCTATACTCCCCGATACATAACCAAATACATTGTAGAAAACACCGTCGGTAAATTATGTGAAGAAAAAAAGGCAGAACTCAACATCATTGATGAGGAATACGCCAAAGGCCGCCGAAACCGCAAAAAAGAAATCCTCCACAAACTTGATGACCAGTTAAAGGCATACAGGGAATGGCTGTTTAATATTACAATATGCGACCCGGCATGCGGCAGCGGTGCATTTCTGAATCAGGCGCTGGAATTTTTAATTGAGGAACACCGCTACATTGATGAGTTGCAGGCGCAATTGCTTGGCAGTTCTTTTATTTTCCCGGATGTGGAAAATCATATCCTTGAGAAAAACATTTTTGGCGTCGATATCAACGATGAGAGTGTGGAGATTGCCCGGCTTTCTTTGTGGCTGCGCACAGCTCAGCGTGGCAGAAAACTTACAACCCTCAACAGTAACATCAAATGTGGCAACTCCCTCATTGATGATCCCTCTGTTGCCGGAGATAAGGCCTTTAACTGGCAGAAGGAATTTCCCGGGGTGTTCCGGATAAAAGAGAAAAAAGCGTGGCATGTGGTATTTTGTCTGCATAACTCAAGGTATTCAAAATGCACCAACGGATTAACCCGGCGATGGGAGTACATGCCTGGCCTTCTGGGACACACCCATCCAGAACTTACGCCTAAAGAAGAAGAAATACTTGCTGAATGCCTCGCCATAGCAGCAAAAGAAAAAAACCTGAATATTACCGAATGCAATATCTGTGTTGATCATGTACATGCCATTATAGTATGCGAACAAGAAGAACTCGAAAACAACATGCGCTTGTGGAAAGGCCGGTCGGCCTATATTTATAACCGATGTGTGAACCCATCGGTAGCATTGCGCCAATATGATGAAAACTATCAGCGTGACTATTCCGATGGTACCATACAGAAATTCTGGGCAAAAAGCTACCATGCAACGCTGATTGAAAGCCAGGAACAGATGTTCAATACGGTACAATATATAAGAACTAATCGTGAAAAACACGGGCTGCAATCTTCCACTGACGGGGTACCCTATTCCACTGACGGAGTACCTTATTCCACTGACGGGGTACCTTATTCAACTGACGGGTTAACCCGTCAGCTGAATCCTAAAACTTTGCCATCTGAAACTGACGGGGGGACACATGCAACTGAGGGGGGAACACCCGCAACTGACGGGTTAACCCGTCAGTTGAATACCAAGGCCGTGCCATCTATAACCGACGGGTTAACCCGTCAGTTGCAATCTCTCGTATGCACCACGGAACAGGCCTTCCGCACCGAGTACAAAGGCGGCTTTGACGTAGTGATTGGGAATCCGCCGTATGGCGCTAAAATTGAGAAAGTTGAATTAGACCATGTTATTCTCAATTATAATGATTTCGGTATTAGCACAAGTTTATCAGATACCTATTTTTCATTTTATGCGTTGAGTTTAAAAAAACTTTTAAAACAAGATGGTTATTTGGGATTTATTACACCAAACACATGGCGTCTAATAGAAAGCGCTAAAAATTTTAGAAACACTATTTCAAACAAATCGTTTTGTCTGTCACAAATTATTCAACATTTAGAAAAAGTATTTGCCGATGCAACTGTAGACTGCGATACGCTTATAATAAAAAAAGCAAACACACTTTCTGAAATTTTAATTTCGATTACAAACATTAATGGTATTGTTAAGCAACATACTTTAAACCAAATAACTTTATCTAATCAAGAATCTTTCAATTTGTTTTTAACGTCGAAAGATTATGAATTGAAAGAAAAGATTAATCAAACATCCACTTTAATTAAAGATATTTTTATCATTAAAAATGGTGTTAAACCATATGAAAAAGGTAAAGGGAAACCACCTCAAACAGAAATAACGATGGTCGAAAAACCGTTTACATCTGAAATTAAGAAAGATGAAAGTTTTTCTCCCTTAATTGGTGGCAGTTCTTTTCATAAATATAAACTGTTATGGGAAAATGATTATTGGATTCAATATGGTGAATGGTTAGCAGCCCCAAGAGATAAAGAAATATTTGAGGCGCCTGAAAAATTAATATTTCGCCAAACAAGTGATTCAATAATTAGCTCATTAGTAGGGAATGGATTTATTATTAGAGACAATACTCATATTTTATTAAATAAGACGAACTCAACTTATGATTTAAAATATGTTTTGGCATTAATGAATTCAAAATTTACAGATTGGTACTATTGGACAATAAATCCTGAAAAGGGCGAAGCAATGGCTCAAGTGAAAGCTTTTCATTTAGGAATGCTACCCTTTAAAGAAATAGCTTGCGAGAGTCAAAAACCCTTCATCGAAAAAGCAGACCTCATGCTTTCATTAAACAAGGAACTTCAGGCACTGACAAATAAATTCTCCACCTATTTTTCCGGTCAATACAAACTCGATAAACTCAGTAATAAGTTGGAGAGTTGGTACGAGTTAGAATTTCCTGCATTCATCACCGAACTCAACAAAGCCATCAAAACAGCCAAAGGCACTCGCCTCACTAAAAAAGATGAATTTGAATGGATAGACCTCTTCAACGAAAATAAACAAAAGGCGCTGGCATTAAAAAACGAAATCGAAAAAACCGATAAGGAGATTGACAGGATGGTTTATGAGCTGTATGGGTTGACGGAGGAAGAGATTAAGATTGTGGAGGGGAAATAAATATTGTTCAATTTTACATCAAAAAATATAATATGAAAAAAACATTTTTTATTCTGGTAGTAATAATGAGTTTAATTATTACAAACGTTCATGCCCAATGCGGCGGTCCTTCAACTGTTAAACCCGCACCCACGAGCATGGGCATTGTAATTTATTCAAACGATGAGGAAACGATCTGGAATGCTTTGAGGTTTGCTAATTTTGCAAAGGATGAAGGGGATACCGTTTCAATTTTTTTGCTCGGCAAAGGGGTTGAACTGGACAGCCTGGTTAAAAAAAATGCTGACTTAAAAGAACAGACAGAATCATTTCTTGAAAAAGGCGCTTCTATTATGGGGTGTGGTACATGCCTGAGCAGCCGGAAAAATAATGGCCCGCAGATATGCAAATTTTCTTCGATGAGAGACCTTTACGATCTTGTACGCAAAAATAAAATTGTTTTAACATTTTAATATAAAAAAAATGAAAATAGGTGTTATTCTTGAAACAAAAGAATACGAAAAAGCCTGGAATGCTTTTCGTTTTGCTCTTACGGCAATAAAGCAGAGCCATGAAGTGAAAGTCTTTTTGATGGGTGAAGCAGTAGAATGTGAAGGCCTTACTCATGAAAAATACAATGTGGACGAACAACTACACAGATATGTGGATGCTGGTGGTGAAATACTTGCTTGTGGCACTTGCATAAAATCCCGTAATCTTGAAAACTCTATGGAGGTATGCCCGATTTCAACAATGCTTGATTGCTTGAATGTTGTTGTTTGGGCAGATAAAACTGTAACCTTTTAAGCTCTCCTGACTTCGTTTTAATTATTGTTACAATTAATTTCTTCCACTGGATTTTTGAACTTAAGTAGATAAAAAATGAAAGACCAGATATTCAGCCTTATTAGTGAACAGACATCACCGCTTTTTCGGATTATGTCTGTTTATAATTATGATGAGCCTTTAAGAAGAAATTTTGACAATAATATAACGGCATTTCATATCGGAAATGGTTATGTGCTATCCGTGGCCCACAACCTTAGGTTGGAAGCTCAACCGATAAAATCTGTCAGCGAGCAGGACTATCAACATTTAATATTTGCGCGCTGTGATGAAAAAGAAAGGGCACTTTTGAACAGATGTTTCCTGTTTGATGGCACAAGTAATAAGCGGTATTTAAATACGGCGGACCAGAATGATGTTCAACAGTTAATTGAAGTATTCAAAAGGATTAATTATGATACAAGATGGATAACTTTGTATGCCCGGGAAATCTGTAAACCTTTTCTTATCGTACAATTCGAAAATAACTCTTTTTATAATAATGATTACCTGGATGGCTTATTTGATAAGTCCCTGGTGTTTCCTGAACCTGTAATTGGTGCTTATACATTTCTTATTGAACTGGAACTTGTGCAAGCGTTCTTCTCAGAGGATTTTGCACTGTACAGAATGAAAAATACCGACCAAAAAATAATCAGCAGTATGCCTGCTGCTGCAATTTCATACGAGACATTTCTACCAAATAATTTACTTTACTGTTTACAGTCCTCCCCAAGCGGGACCAACCTGGGCAGAATGATGAACGAGGCACATATTGACGGGATACTGAATCATCATGGCGTCGATCCGGACAGGTTTGAAGGCAATCATATCAGAAAAGGACTCAGGTATTTACTCAAAGGTTATTTCAGATTTGGTTCTTCCGGCGCTCCTTATTTCATATTTGACAAGGAAAGCAATTCCTTTCTTGTGAATGCAATTCAAAGTGAAGCCAGCCCGATTCAATTATCAATTAAGAATGATATGAATGGCAACTTCCAATATATTAATGCAATAGCATCACCTGTTTCAATTATTGAAGAAGAACTAAGAAAATTAATGATGGCTTAAAATGCGAGGATAGTGCCTTTGAGGGAATTTTAAGTGCTTTGCGTAAAAAATAATTGAAAATTTCCGGTTTTTTCTATTGAATACTACCTGGCGTAAACACATCAACCCCATTCTCTTTGGCCAACTGCATAGCTGCCTGGTTTTGCATGATATAGGTTCCTTGTATGTTAAAATCCCATACATGGGGAGTTTCGAACCAGCTCTCCACATTCATCACCAGTTCAATGGTGCGCGTTTCGTTTTTGGCAAGACTGAAGGATGAACCGGGCAAATCAACAGTAAAATAGTTTTGTACAAAACCAATTATTGAATCAATGCTGGTACCTGTACCTGAGTAAATCTGTCCAATGCCAAGGTGAAACTCGTAAGGCATCGCCTGTGATACGCCGTCGCTCCACTTGCCGTTGAGTTTAAGATAGTGATAGCCGCCACCAAGAAATTCGGGCCAGAACATATTATTTTCCGGGGGGTTTACAAACATAAAAGACTGGTTTTTGGCTTGCGAAATGCCAAAAGTAAACGAAATGGAGTTGTAGGTTCCGGCCGGTATCGAATCCAGCACATTCCATGTCCATGTCGAAGGCAGATCGGTGTCAACATAATGGATGTCGTCCCAGGCTTTTATCAAAAAGGTGCTTCCATCTGCATTGTGTAAGGTAACATCGGAAATAAAATACTGTATTTCGTTCACCATGTAATGGTTGCCGGCGGTATTGGTGTATAGTAAGGTATCCATCTCAACAGGCTGTCCGTCAACTTTGTGGGCAAACTTTAACACAATTTTTCCTGTATTTTTATCTTCCGGTATTGGTTTTTCTTTTTTACATGCTGAAAATAAAACCACAATAATAAATAAGGCCACAGGGATTAAAAATGTTTTTTTCATGCGTATTATTTGATTTTAATAGGGTATAGTTCCCGAAACGGTTAACGGCTTTGTATTGTCATCCGTGCGGGAGGCTTCTTTGTAAACTCTATCATCCACAAAGATAGTCGCTTTGACGAACGATAAGGTGGCCGTGTCCCTGACCGAAATATAAACAATATCGCCGGCATCAGCCCAATATGTTTTAATAATTTTCTTTTCGCTGGCGCTCTGGGTAGGAATATATTCGGTTTGCAGGGTTCCTGTTGCATCAAGATAGGAAGCGGTGAATCCCTGCTGTGAGTTGGTCACATAATAGGTTACCTTGTGAGCGTTTTTCTTTTCACATCCTGAGAAAAATATCAGGGCAACAAGGCTTATGAGAATGAAAATATTTTTCATGGTTTAAAAGTGTTAAATGTTGAAAAATAAATTGATATAAAACACGCGTCCGGGTTCATACAACTTGGTTGGCAAGCCTAACATCTTGCGGTTCAGGTGTTCGTAATACGCCTTGTCGAACAGGTTATTCACCCCTCCGCTGACACGTATATGGTCATTATATGCATAGCTGAGGCCCATGTCAAACAGTGCGAAGCCTGGCGTAGATGGCTCGTAAAAGGCCTCCGACACATGCCCTTGGTCCAGTACGATACGGGCACCTATTTTGGGGATGAGTTTTTTCTTAAAAAACTTATAACTTATATTTATGTTTGCTTCCAGCGGAGGTATCTCGGATACGGCGTCTTTTTTCAGGACTTCTTCTCCCACCACCTGCTGGCTGATTACCCTGGTCGGGTCGAGGATTTGTTTGGTTACATCATAAATGGTGGCATGAGTATAGGCTACCGTCACATGTGCACCCAGTTTGTATGTTTCGGGCAGAGTATAACCAAACTCAAAACCCGTGAAAGATGCATGTCCGGCATTATAAAACTGTTTAACTCCCAAAACATTCATACTCAGTGGTTTTTGTACTGATGGCGGGACCAGCCGGCCGGTAATATAATTTTGAACCAGCGAATAAAAAACATTAAATTCTGCTGCTCCATATTTTTCGTGTTGGAATTTTAGTGACAGGTCTGCTTCATTGTTATTTTCCGGTTTGAGTATGGGATTGCCGAAATAGTCATAATTATCATAACCTACAGGCAGTAAAATGATGAAGCGTTCAACCATATTCGGGCTGCGTGTGCCGCGGCCTATGGATAATCCCAGGGAAAAGTGCCTGCCCAGTTGTTTGGTAGCGCCCACATTGAAGCTGAAGTTGACAAAGCTGCTTTTGGTGTCTTCATTGGATAACAGCACCGGAGTTATTCCGCCTGATGGCATGCCAAGAACTTCTATTTTCTCTGATTGGGCTGAATTTAAATCTAATCGTACTGCGCCGATCAGGTCGAAAGAGCCTAAAGCAGTTTTAAATTCACTGATGATCCCGATATTTTGTATGTGGGCTTTATTCCACAATGCTTCAATTTTTTGAGGGATTTTGCCGTTTACGGGAGGCTGCATAATCAGCGTCTTGGTGCGGTCGCCGTCTTTAGTAATATATTGATAATCAGCTCCAAAAAACAAAAAATACTGATCTTTGAATTTCAGGTTTACGCCCGTGCGCATACCCAGTGTATTAGCATCAACATCCGAAACAGCAACCATATTGGTGTCGGCATTGGCCCTGGATTTGTTATCCATAATGTGATTTACCATGGCATAGTTTGCTTTGAAGTAAGCTCCGCTGAATACTCCCTGATGTTGGCTTGTGCTATAGGTCAGGCCCATGATGTTTGAATTATCTTCACGTTCGTCCATGGGCAGGGCAGGAAAATAAACATTTTTATGTAATGTCCCCTGATAGAAAAGGCTGAAATTGTGTTTTTTAGCAGGGGAGAAGCCAACTTTTCCGCTGTAACTGTATTTCAGAAATGAGGATTTATAGATGTTGTCGTTTCCGTCGTCGTAATTTCCGTATTGCATACGGTTTCCGGTGAGCAGAAAATTGATTTTTTTTGTGCCGCCTGTAAGCGCCAGGTGTTCTTTATTGCCGTTCCAGTTTGTTTCATAGCCTGTGGATATCCGGGAGTGGATCTCGAATTTTTCACCGAATTTAGGCTGGTAGGTCGATAAGTTTATTACCCCGCCAAACGACGGGCCATAGCGTAAGGCATAAGGTCCTTTGATGATTTCTATTTGTTCCACATCATCAATATCGATATGCGAAGTGGTGGGATCCATGCGGTTGGGACAGCCTCCTTCAATTTCTATAGCTCCGTTTATCAGTGTCATCAATTGGCTGTATTTGAAGCCGCGTACTACCGGGTCGATGTTTGCCCCGCCTTTGCGCAATCCGGATACGTTGGGAATGCTTCGCAGGGCATCGCCTACATCTCTTAATGCGTTTGTCTCCATTTCGGATTTTACCACCACATTACGAATGAAGGGTATTTTTTTATAGGTATACTCTGTTATCTCAATGGGGTTAAGAAAAATAGTGTCGCTTATCTCCTGTGCATAAGAAAACTTGGAAAGAACCAAAATAACAGCAAAAAAAACAGGTTTAAATTTCATTATTAATGTTTTAAATTTGTAGAAACAATAAACAATACTATTGTGGTAAACTGGCCGGTGGTACATAGTCCGGATTGTTCAGCAAAGTTTCATCGGTCAATGTCAGGAGAAAAGCTTTCAGGTCTGCTTTTTCCTGAACGGTCAGTTGTGCCCCGTTTTCACCTATATGATGCATCAGCGGGTTAATATTAGGTGACCATATCAGGTGATGGCTGTAAAATTCAATAACTTCATCCAGGGTGGCATACCGTCCGTCGTGCATATAGGGGCCTGTCAGCTCAATGTTGCGAAGGGTAGGCGCTTTGTATGCCCCATGGTCCATGGGATCGCCCGTCACCGAGTACCTGTCGCGCGGATCGTCAAAAACAGAATCGCCGCCATTGTTGTAAAATAGATTGGTGGTAAACAGCGGATTGCCATCCCCGCCGTGGCAGTGAAAACAATCGGCGCCTTCTTCGGTGACAAACAGCACAAAGCCATTGAGTTCCGATGGCGTCAGCGATCCCTCGCCTCTGAGCCAGCGGTCGCATTTTGAATTATATGAAACTATGCTGCGGATAAACTGTGATAACGCTTTTGCCATACGTTCAAAAGTTATTTCTTCGGTGCCAAAAGCTTTTTTAAACAGCGGTTTATATCCTGGGATGCTGCCAATCAGGGCTTTGGATTTATTGGTGTCGCTAAACATTTCGTGAGGTGCATGAACACCCATCCAGCACAGGTCTTCGAGGCGCCTTCTTGATGTATTTGGGTTGCTGGAATGTATGCTACCGTTCCATAAATACCCGTTGGAATTATAGACAAGATTGAACAGGGGCAACATAACATGAGGAGTGGAGACTCCTGTTATTCCATGTGTAAAGCCTCCCGGATAATCAAGATGGTTTATGCCACATTCAAAAGCATTTTCCTGAAGGTGACATGTTGCACAAGTCATCAGTGAGTCTGGATGAGACCGCCCTCCAAAACGGCCGTCATAAAAAAGGTAGCGGCCCAGTTCAATCCCTTCCACTGTCATGGGGTTGTCGGCAGGAAGATTCATGGTGGTGGGAAAGTACCAGGGTCTTGGAATACTGTATGGTGTGGGGTTATATGCTTCATCAATCAGTTCAGGCAGAGGGTCGGCTTTTTTGCAGGAAAACATTACAAAATATATGGACAACAAAAATATTGCAGTTATTATGATCCAAAGCTTATTTTGTATAATATTTTTCATTTTGATCACCTTAGAAAAACTACTCCAGCTTTTTCCTGAATACAAAGATAAAAAAATTAGCTTAATCAACAAAAAGCCTTTGAGAAAAAGCATTTTGTGCATTTCCTGCCCTATATTTTCCCCATTTGAGAGAATTTAGCCTTATCTCTCGGTAAATTGTGGATTTGTCACAACCCAGTGCTTCCGCAAAAAATTTTTTAGTTTTTCCGCATACCAGGTAGGCTTCCATTTGGTATCTTTGTTCCTTGGTTAAATGTTTCATTTACAACTTATTTTTGGCGATTTAGGAGGCAAAAAAAGAAATTTTTATCCATTCAGTGAAAGTGCAGAGAGAGAAATTTCTCTGTTCTTTCCTGATAAAAATATTTCTTTTAATAGCTCTTTTTCGCTGTTAAGAGTTGCATTTACTAATTGAACTTACGGATTACATTATTGGTAGAGATCTTAATACATTTTTTGCATAATGCCAAATCCAGTACCGGTACTTTACAAAGAACAGATTTACTTGATATGGAGGATTTCATTTTTTAAAGATAAAGCTTTCAGCGTTTTTTCAATTTATTAAATTCACACTAATATTTTACCTTCTTTTTTAATCTTTTCAAAAAAAATCCTATTTATTGCTTTCTTCCATTATTTTTGATCGAACCACATACTGTGCGGTGGATCGGGTCTTTTGTTCCAGTAGAATTTCTTTACCCCCGGTGATTTTTTCAATTGTCGGCTGATCAAAATTTCGGATAGTAATTAATTCAAGCCCTGTATTGTATCTTACCTTAAATTGTTTTTTCAGATTTTCTATCAGGATTTCCAGCTTCTCCGGATTATAATCAATTACCAGAGAAAAACTGATCGCTGTATTTTGCATCAGGTTGATACTTGCTTTATTATTGGTTAAGATGGAAAAAATATCACGAAGGTTTTCTTCAGCAATAAAAGAAAAATCATTCGGATAGATTGAAATTAAAACCTGATTAACTTTGAAAATGTTGACAGGCAGTGGTAGTTTAACAGGGGCGCTTTGTATGATGGTGCCGTCAGCCTTTGGATTGGTGAATGATTTTACAAAAAGAGGTATTCTTTTGTTTTCTAAGGGCTTAATAGTTTTTGGATGAATAACAGATGCCCCGTAATAGGCGAGTTCCACGGCATCGCAATATGCCAGTTTTTTAATGATTTGCGTGTCGGCAAAATATTTCGGATCGGCATTGAGCACACCTGCCACATCTTTCCAGATGGTAACGCTGTCCGCGTCGATGCAGTAGGCGATGATCGCTGCCGAATAATCACTGCCTTCGCGTCCAAGGGTAACTATATGGTTATTTTCAGATCTGCCAATAAACCCTTGTAAAACAGTAATCCGGCTTTGCTTAATTACTGGAATAAACAGGGCTTTTACCTTTTCCGATGTTATTTGCCAATTGACTTTTGCATTCCGGAATTCGTTGTCTGTGATTAATACCCGGGTTATATCGAACCAGGTATTTTGAATGCCTCTCAGGTTGAAATAATGACTGAGAATTTTTGAAGAAATCATCTCGCCATAAGTAACGATCCTGTCGTATTCATAATCAAAATCGCTGGAAGGCGGCCCTGAAAAAATCGCTTTCAGATTGTCGAACAATTGTTCAACGTCAGCATAAACAGGATGTGCTTTGTCAGGAAAAAGTTCACCAATAATCGTTTTATGATATTTTATTATTTCATTAAGTTCGGATTCAGGTTCTTTATCTTTATGAAAAAAAGAACGGACAAGATGTTCGAGGGCATTGGTGGTTTTGCCCATAGCCGATATAACAATTACAATATGTTTATCATGGAAATGTTCAAGAATACGAACTGCATTACGGAAACTTGCAGCATCTTTAACTGATGCGCCGCCAAATTTAAAAACTTCCATTATACCAATTTTTTATCTAAAATAGTTTCGGCGATCTGAATGGCATTTGTTGCGGCTCCTTTACGTAAATTGTCAGCAACTATCCATATATTCATGCTTTTGGGCCTTGAGAAATCTCTTCGAATTCTACCGACAAAAACCTCATCTTTGTCGTGGGCAAACAAAGGCATGGGATAGATGTTGTCGTTAATATTGTCCTGGACAATGATCCCGGGGGAGTTGCTCAGCAAATCAACAACATCTTTCAGGTCGAAATCATGTTCAAATTCGATGTTCACCGCTTCTGAATGTCCTCCGATGATGGGAACCCTCACCACGGTGGCTGTGATTGCTATGGAATCATCACCAAGAATTTTTCTGGTTTCATTTTCAAGTTTCATCTCTTCGGAAGTATACCCGTTTTCGGTAAAATTTCCACCATGAGGAAAGCAGTTCAGATCAATAGGGTAGGGATAAATTTTTTCGCCAATGATCCCTTTTCTTTCGTTCATGAGTTGTTCGACTGCCGGATGGCCTGTGCCTGTAACCGATTGGTAGGTGGAAATAACCAAACGTCGAATTTTATTTTTGCGGTGCAGCGGAGCTATTGCCATAACCAGTTGAATGGTGGAACAATTCGGGTTTGCAATTATTTTGTCATTTTTCGTCAGCGATTGTCCGTTTACTTCGGGCACGATGAGTTTTTTGTCGGGATACATACGCCAGGCTGAGCTGTTATCAACAACAAAAGTTCCCTGTCCGGCAAAAACCGGTGCGTACTGAAGCGATACCGCGCCACCCGCTGAAAATATTGCTATGTCTGGTTTTTTTGCAATGGCATCTTCAATACTCATTACAGCATATTTTTTTTGGTTGAACGATATCTCTTTCCCAAGGGACTTTTTAGAAGCAACAGGGAAGAATTCTGTGACGGGAAACCTACGCTCCTCAAGTACGGTAATCATTTTTTGCCCTACAAGTCCTGTAGCGCCTATAAGTGCAACCTTCATTTTTCAATTCTCCTATTTTAGTGTAATTATATAAATATTAATTTTCTGTTTTTTTGTCTTCATTTTATTGCAGGATTCAAACCAGTAACTGATTTTGTGAACTATTATTATGCATCATTTAAATCTGCTATCTGATTTTTTGGTACTGAATTTTTCAATTTTACCTGTAAGCCATCCGAGTTTTATTTCCTGCAGGTCAT
>CAZMPB010000050.1:0-18287 GCA_964567775.1 uncultured Bacteroidales bacterium | reverse complement strand
GGGGAACCCTAACGGAAGTACCCTTCTTTTTAAAAAATTTAGTCGGTTAGTAGTGTAAAAAAATAATTATTTTTACCGGATATTTAATTGGGTGCTTAATATTTAACATGTATAATAATCAGCAAATAGAGATGCGTCATAATAATAATTGGGGTTGGCAAAGCATGAAAGTGGCAATCCTTTTGTTGATTTTCATTGTTGTCAATATGGGAGATATTGTTTATAGCCAAAACAATACTAAAGAGGAAGTAATAAAACTTAAATCCAAACTGAAAGATTCAAAAGGAGAAAACCGGGCAAGATTATTTCTTTCTCTTTGCACATTGTACCTGACATTTTCTGCGGACTCTTCATTTTATTACGCTGATGAAGCATTGCGACTTTCAAAGTTGTTCAAAAACGATACGCTTATCGGACGTTCTTATATGAGTATTGGTTTTTTACACATGATGACAGGCAAAGATTCTTTTTCGATTTCTGCATTTAATAAGGCAACGGTGACTTTCAGCAAAGTCAGCGACTCGGTCAATCTTGCATGGAATTATGTGCTTATCGGCCAATTCTATTATTATAAAAACGATTATAACAAAGCATTAAATTACTATTCCAGGTCACTTCAGATATATTTGGGAATGAATGATCCGCAGCATTATTCAAGGATGATCACAGTATTGTATGAGATCAGCTACGTTTATTCGGATCAAAAAGACTATAAACACGCCCTTTTTTATTTATTCAGGGCTTTGGAAATAGCTGAGGCAATTGATGATAATGGCGTGGGTAAGTCAAGTGTCTTTTCAGGTATCGGAAATATTTATTTTGATTGGAAACAGTACAAAAAAGCACAGGAGTATTTTATTAAGTCCTATGAAATTAATAAAAAAATTGGCGATAACAAGGCACTGGCGTATTCACTGAACGATTTAGGCAAAGTGTATTTTGAAACTGGAAAATATGAAACGGCTTTTAAATATCACAAAATGGCTGAAAAACTTTTTTTGGAAATCAACGATAATATAGGTATTTCATCTTCAACCACCAATATTGGAAAATATTATCGGGTAAAAAAGAAGTACGACATAGCCCTGAAGTATTTTCAATCCGCATTATCCAATTGCAAACAAAACAAACAGCAATCATTGGTTGCCACTTTGTTTTACGAAATCGGCAATGCATATTACAACATGAATATGCCCGCTAAGGCCTTGGATAATAGTATTAGAAGCCTTGCCATTGCCCAAAGTATTCCTTATCAGGAATATATTTACAAGAATTATCTGCTGATCTCTGATATTTATGCAGCCACGGGCAGTTGCAAAGATGCCTTTCAATATTATAAACTCTATGTGACCAAGAAAGACTCCATTTATAATGCAGATATTTACAGGCAGATGTCCGATGCGGAGGATAGATATAAATCTTATCTGAATCAGAAAGAGATAGAGATTCTAAAGCAAAGAGAAGAAATTCAAAACATAGATATGCGGAGGCAAAAAATCTTTAGAAATTCTTCATTTCTGGTTACTATATTATTTGCCGCACTCGTATTTGTTGCCTTAAGAAGCAACAAGCAAAAGCGCAAAGCCAACCTTATTATTGCTGCCGAAAAAGACCGATCCGACAAACTGCTGATGAATATCCTGCCCGAAGAAACGGCCGAAGAACTTAAAATAAATGGCTATGCAAAAACGCGTTATTATGAACTCGTGAGTGTGCTTTTTACCGATTTTAAAGGCTTTACAAGCCTTTCCGAGCAAATGGCCCCTGAACAGCTTGTCGCGGAACTGGATTACTGCTTTAAAGCATATGATGCCATTATTGAGAAACACCATGTTGAAAAAATTAAAACCATAGGCGATTCCTATATGTGTGCCGGAGGATTGCCGGTGTCAAATACCACCAATCCTGTTGATGTGGTGAAGTGCGGCATTGAAATATGTGCCTTTATGCAGGAATATAAGCAAAAAAGAATGGCTTTGGATAAGCCATATTTTGAGGTAAGGATTGGTGTGCATACCGGCCCTGTTATTTCCGGAATTGTTGGCACAAAAAAGTTCGCATACGATATCTGGGGCGATACGGTAAATACGGCTTCCCGCATGGAATCATCGGGTGTTGTGGGTACAGTGAATATTTCTGGCGAAACTTACCAATATATAAAACATGATTTCAATTGTACTTACCGGGGAAAGATCGAAGCAAAGAACAAAGGGATGATAGATATGTACCTGGTTGAGTGCTGTAAGGCACAAATGAAGATGGAAGAATGAGGAGAAGCTCAGTATAAAAAATTATTATACGGATATAACTTCGCGTGCATGGTCTTTACATTGTCGTAGATCAGTGCTTTGAACTCATCGAGATGTGTTTTTTTTGTGGCGGAGATAAATATCGAAGGGCTGGAAGTTTTGCTCATCCAGGTTTGCTGTAATTCCTCTAACGTAAGATTTTTTTTGCCGGGTGCTGCCAAATCGTCTTCATCCTTTTTTACAAAAGTATAATTATCGATTTTATTGAAAACTGTTATTACCGGTTTGTCGTTGGCTTTGATCTCCGCAAGGGTCTGATTTACCACATCCATTTGCTCTTCAAATTCAGGGTGAGAAATATCCACAACATGAATAAGCACGTCTGCCTCGAATACTTCATCAAGAGTGGATTTGAAAGATTCGATGAGCGCATGAGGCAACTTACGGATAAATCCAACCGTGTCGGACAACAAAAAAGGAAGGTTCCCGATAACCACTTTGCGTACGGTGGTGTCGAGGGTAGCAAACAGCTTGTCTTCGGCAAAAACATCCGATTTGCTGAGCAGGTTCATAATGGTTGATTTGCCGGCATTGGTATAACCTACCAGAGCCACACGTATCATTCCGCTGCGGTTCTTGCGCTGGGTGATTTTTTGTTTGTCAATCTTTTTCAGTTTTTCCTTTAACAGCGTGATCCTGTCTTTGATCACGCGACGGTCGGTTTCAATTTCTTTTTCGCCGGGACCTTTTAGCCCGATACCACCCTGCTGTTTTTCAAGGTGGGTCCACATACCAGTGAGCCGTGGCAGCAAATACTGGTACTGCGCCAGCTCTACCTGTGTGCGGGCATACGAACTACGGGCGCGGTAGGCGAAAATATCAAGGATCAGGTTGTTGCGGTCGATCACCCGACATTTTAAAGTGGCCTCGATGTTGCGTATTTGCGAAGGGCTAAGCTCATCGTCGAAAATGGCAAGGTTGATATTGTTTTCTGAAATAAATGAGCTGATCTCTGCTATTTTTCCCGAGCCAACATAAGTCCTCGGGTCGGGCATATCGAGTTTTTGTAAAAAATGTCTGACAGGTATGCCACCGGCAGTTTTCACTAAGAAAGAAAGTTCTTCGAGATAAAGGGCCGCTTTTTCTTTGTTTTGTTTAAGGGTAATCAGTCCAATTAGGATTGCGCGTTCTTTGTGGTTGTCGGGAGTGTTCAAGGTTGGGAGGTTAGGGAGTTAGACTGTTAGGCTGTTAGGTGCTTAGGCTATTAGACTGTCCCGATAGTACCGATAGTTATCGGTATCGGGAGGTTGTTAGGTTGTTAGGTCAGCCGCGGCGGCCTGATACTTATTACTTGAAAATTGATTATTGATTATTGAAAATTGATAACTGCTTACTGATAACTATTTTTTCTTATTTCCGTTTGCAAAAAAGAATAGAGCGATAGCGCCGAAAACAAAGTATATGGCAACGAACTTTCCTTGCTGAAATCCGTAATGCATCACTATCTCATAAGCACAGCCCAGCAAGAGGATCACCGAGGTGATAATGGTCATGGTGCTTTTGTTCATAAAGCCGCCTATAAAAAGTAAAATACTGAAGAGTGCAAAACCAGCAGCTATTAAAAAGTCAACATTTTTGTAATCCAGAGTGCTCAGCGTACCATAAAAGATAATATAAACCAATACCAAAACTGCCACACGAAGCGCCCAGGTTGAAAGTGAGAAAAATGCTTTTACAGGTTCCATAAATTATGTTTTAACAAAAATACGCATTAAATTTTTAACTGATCAGCACTTATTAAGAAGTTCGTTAAATCAGCCTCATTACGAATAACCGTTTTTGTAGACGCATTGATCATGTCAAATAGTTTTTGCTGTTTAACTGATAATGGTTCGTTATGAAATTTTGATTCAATTAAATGTTTTTTTTCAGTAATAAAATCAAGCTCAATGGTGTTTTCGTAAATATATCTTGGGTCCATGTGTTTAATCTTTAGGTAAATATAATTCTCAAACAAACTTCCTTTATCTCTGAATCCGGTAAAAAGATTCCGAATGCCAAGATCAGCAGCATAAATTTTTTTTGCAGAAAGAAGTTTTTCATTTGTTTTGCCATATCTTTCAACGAGGGAAATTAAAAAACTGTCAGAAAACAGGTCAAGATATCGTTTAGCCGTATCGGGAGATATTTTTAAAATGTTTGAGATTTTGTTAATACTTAGCGTTTTTCCGGCCCGTTCCATCAGCAATAAAAAAAAGTCTTTTAAAATAGCAATATTTCTGATGTTATGAAGCGCTGCAATATCCTTATAAATAATATCATCAACTAATTCCGACAGGTAGGAATTGTTGTCTGTAATAATATATTCGGGAATTCCGCCTTTTAGGAGAAAATTTTCAAAATGATTTTCCAGTAGATGAATATCTGCTTTAGCCGTTTTGATTTGCTTAAAATCAAGATATTCAAAAAAATCAAGGGGTAACACTTCGAAAATTAAATTTCTTCCTGTTAAAAAGTTTTTTTTACTTTTCAGCAACGATGCACTTGATGAAGATGCGAAAATTTTGACATTTTCAGTATCGTAAAGATTTTTAAGTTGAATTTCAAAGTCTTCTTTATAAGTAACTTCATCCAAAAAAAGATAAACAAAATCGTCGTGTTTTAAATTTTGTATTTTCCGAAATTCATTTACAATTTCTGTAATATTATTTTTCGAAAGCAAATAATTATCTAAACTCACATAAAAAATTGTATTTGGATCAATGCCAGAAACCTCAATCAGGTGTTTGATTAATAGTTTCATAATTGTTGTTTTTCCAACTCTTCTTAAGCCTGTTAAAAATATTACAGGCTTTGAGTCAATATGTTCAATTAATCTATTTTGAATAACCCTACGCTGGAATGCTTGAAAATGATATTTTTTTTCCCACCAGGGGTTGAATTGAAATAATGTTGTTTCCATAATACAAAAGTATAAAATTATACGATACTATCGTATAAAAAGTTTCAAAAATATACGATGTCGTCGGATATATTTGGAAAAAATTGATGGAACTCTTATTGCGGATGGATTTTGAATAGGTAAAAAATAGGTTTTGAAGTATTATGATATACCTTTGGTGGACAATAGTTCAATAAAAAATGTCGAAACTGGTTTTAGATCTTCACGAAATTTATAATAAGGGCAGCCTTATTGATAAGGCCTTGCAGGATATTATTGAAGAAGCAGTTGACCGAAGGCTTGACTGGATTGAAATAATTCCTGGCAAAGGCAGCGGACAGCTAAAAAAGAAAGTGCTGAGGTTCCTCGAGAAGAAAGAGGTCAAAAACCTTTACCACAGGATTGAAAAGGACCGGGATAACTTCGGGAAAATATTTGTTTATTTCAGGCATTAAGGAATCAATAAAGACGGGGTTTTTTTACCACGGAGACACGGAGGACACGGAGGTTCACGGAGGGTATGTTTTTTACCACGGAGACACGGAGGACACAGGTCCGCAGAGGAGGACACGGATGGTGTGTTTTTCAGTGTGTGCTTAGTATATGAGGGTTTTTTTAATAATTAAAACGATTTAAAGCCAATGATTTCCCTGACCTCCCTGACTGTTTTTGACGCGCTTTCACGGGCTTTTTCGGCGCCCATCCGGGCTACTTTGTGGAGGTAATCGCTGTCGGATGATAATTCCCTGATTTTTTCCGAAAGCGGCGCAACAAAAGCAACCATATCCTCGGCAAGCTGTTTTTTCAGGTCGCCGTAGCGGATGCTGCAATTATTGTAAAGTTCGTCGAAGTGCTTTATCGTTTCTTCTTTAGAAACCACCTTCATCAGGCTAAAAAGGTTTTCTATGGCCTGAGGTTTGGCCTGGTTAGGTACTTTGGGGCCTTCATCGGTAACAGCCCTCATGATTTTTTTGCGTATCACCTCTGCAGTATCAGCCAAAAAAATGCATGAATTCTCGTTTTCGGATTTGCTCATTTTCAGGCTGCCGTCGAGCCCGGGTATTTTTACAAGATTTTGTCCAAAGTTGTAAGCAACAGGTTCGGGGAAGTATTCCACCTTGTAAAGCCGGTTAAAGCGCTTGGCAAAGGTTCGTGTCATCTCAAGATGTTGTTCCTGGTCTTTTCCTACAGGTACCATCGCCGCTTTGTGAATGATGATGTCAGCCGCCATCAGCGTGGGGTAGGTGAGAAGCCCGGCATTTATATTTTCAGGTTGTGTGCGTGCTTTATCTTTGAAAGAAGTGCAGCGTTCCAACTCACCCATATAAGCGTTCATGTTAAGAATCAGGTATAGCTCGGCAGTTTCGGGAACATCGCTTTGAATGTACAATGTGGCTTTTTCGGGGTCAAGGCCGCAGGCAAGGTATTCTACCAGCACATTCCGCACATTCCCGTGGAGGTCGGCAGGAGTGGGGTGTGTAGTGAGCGAATGATAATCGGCAATAAAAAAATAGCAGTTATTTTCGTATTGCATTTTTACAAAGTTTTTTAAAGCTCCGAGATAATTCCCGAGGTGTAAATTTCCGGTAGGCCTGATACCGCTGACGACTGTTTCCATGATTTTTTTAATAAAAAAGCTGTGCAAAGTTACACAGGTTTGGGGATTTATTCAAGAAAAACCGGAGATGGCAGATTTCCCAAAAAAGGCTCACAAATTCTGCAAGCCATCGGTATTTAGTCGGAGCGTGACTTCAAGTCACACTCTGACTTGCTAAGTGCTCCGACTTGCTAATCTACAAAAGTTTCTTTTATTATCCGTTTCAACTTTGTTATCTCTTTATCGGTAAGTTTTTCAAAAACTTTTATTATCCTCTGCTTATCAATTGTTCGAATCTGGTCCAAAACAATCCACCCCCTTTTGTTGTTATGTTTAACTTCAATTCTTGTAGGATAAGGTTTAGATTGGCTTGTCAGCGGAGCAATTATTACTGTCTGCAAATATTTATTCATTTCATCAGGTGAAATAATTACACAAGGGCGGGTCTTTTTTATTTCGCTGCCAATTGTCGGGTCAAGATTGACAAATACGATGTGATATTGATTTAAGTCCATTCTTCAAAGTTTTCGTCTTCAAAAATATCATTCATTAATGGCTTGTCATCACCATTCTCGTGCATATTTTTAAAAGCCTTTTCCCAACCTTTTCTGGGTGTGCTTTTAGGTCTGATAATAATATAGCCTTTCTCCAATATCAGTTCAACAGTATCTTTGATGTTGTATTTTTCCAGCAGGGTTTTGCTCAGTCGTATCCCTTTTGAATTTCCGATAGGTATTATAGAAATGTCCATGACGATTTGTTTTGTAATTACAAAGTAAATACATTATTATTAAAAAACCAAATAAATCGGAATATTTTTTTAATAAAAAAAAGCAAGCAGATCCTGCAAGGCTTTGATCTTTTAGTCGGAGGACGGACTTGAGCCGTGCTCCGACTTGCTAACTTTTTATTTTATTCCAAGAAAACTTTCAAAATTATCCGGATGGATTATTTTTTTTATGGCATCAGGATAGGCATCAGAAAAAGTTTTAGGGAACTTATATTTTGCTGCCGGATTCCATTTAAACTCATAGCAAAATAATTTCCCATCCATTTCTTCAATGTAATCTGTTTCCTGCTGTGCATGAGTCCTCCAGAAATACCGGTTTGTCCAAACATTATTATAATGAAGGTATTTCATCCGTTCGGCCATCAAAAAATTTTCCCATAATGCGCCTGTATCCTGCCGCAATTCGGGCGGGTTGAAATTTGCTATCAGTGCATTTCTGATGCCGTTATCATAAAAATATATTTTCCGGCTGCTTTTTAATTCACTGCGTAAATTTCTGGCAAAAGAGCCAAGCCTGAAAATAATAAACACCTGCTCAAGCAGATTTATATATTTCTCTACTGTTTTATTATCCAGATTTGTAAGTTGCCCAAGTTCATGATAAGACACCTGGCTTCCAACCTGGAAAGACAATGCCTGCAACAAGCGGATGAGCTTTTCGGGTTTCTGTATCCGTTCCCACATTAAAATATCTTTATACAGATAACTGTCGGTAAGTTGTTTCAGCACGTTTTTTTCATCTCCGGGTTTCGTTACTATTTCCGGATAATAACCATAAACGAGTCTGTGTGGTAATAAACGTTTTTCTTCGAGCAAGCCATGATGGTTTGCCATTTCCTGAAAGGAAAGCGGGAAAAGCTGAAACTCCCATTTTCTGCCTGTCAATGGCTCATTGATGCGGTTTGCAAGTTCAAAAGCAGAACTACCGGTAGCAATAAGCTGTACATCTTTCATTTGGTCCGTTATCAGTTTTAATTTAATTCCAATATCGGCAATTCTCTGTGCTTCATCAATAACAATAATTTTTTTTCCTGCAAATAATGTTTTCAGGCGCGTTGAGGTAACTTGTTCAAAAACTCTCTGAACATCCGGGTCATCACCGATCAGCCAAGCTATATCGGAGTCATCTTTTAACAGTTGATTCAGCAATGTTGTTTTTCCTGTTTGCCTTGCTCCAAGAATAATCAAAGCCTTGCCTGAATTTAATTTACCTCTTATAAGACCAGAAGAAATACGATTAATCATAAATATTGGGATTTAATTCCCAAAATTAATACTAATTTGTGGAATGTAATACCAAAATTTAAAAAAAATGAAAAAGGCTCGCAAATCCTGCAAGCCTTTAGGTTTTTAGTCAGAGCGTGACTTCAAGTCGCGCTCCGACTTGCAATAAAAAGTTATTTTATACCACCCTTGCGTATCTGGAGGTCCCTCAGCGCGGCATTCGTAGCGTTTATCATCGGTTTAATAGATATAGGTGCGCCAACGGCATTTTTCATCCATACTTCCGGGATGGTGCGGCCATAGGTAAACATACGTATCGTTTCATCTGCCAGGTTTTTACCTTTTATTTGTTCTTCCACCTGGAACTGTATAAGATGCCCGATGGGATAATTGGAAAGATACAGCGGGTTGTCTATCATGTGCGAATAAATACCAAGCAAGGGACAGTCTTTAATACCGAAAACGTCAGCATAGTATTTATTCCATACTTCTTTGGCATTGGCTATCACAGCCTCTTTCAATTCTTTTTTTGTTGCTTTGGGATGATCGTATAACCATTTCCATGTTTTCATATCCACGAGCGATACGCCCATAATTTCGTAACAACCCCAGAAATCATCAAGAGTTTGTAAATTATCTTTATTCGGGTCGTTGTTTTTGATGCCGAGCAGCTCAAGGTCGCGTTTCTGGAAAATAAAAGCAATAGCTTCTGTAAATCCCGTGTTGGGAACACCTGCCAGTGAGTAATAATCTACATCGTACATTGATAAGGTCTGTTCCACATTATGCCCGAATTCGTGGCATGCAATGTTGTAGCCTTTGTAGTTCCAGCCTTCTTTCGGAAAGCGTGTCCGGAGGTGCGATACATCGCCCTTCATCATGGTTCCCCATGCATGGCCTGAGCCGCGGGCCGGATCAATGACGATTTTCGAGGCAATATAATCTGCTTTTTCTTTGGTGAACTGCAATTTTACAAGGATGTTGGAAAGGTCGTTCTGATAATCGCTAACGTTCTTGTATTTTGCCTGAACTTTCGCGTCTAATTCTTCCTGCGAAATATTGCTTCTTGGTTTAAATCCGTCGTACCAGATATCAAAAGGTTCGAGCTTGCGGTTGAGGCGTTTGCTGATCAGTTGTGCCACCTGTTTAACTTCAGGTGAAGAGATAAAATCTACAAAAAGTTTTTCAACTTCCGGCTGGGGCATTTCCATGCCTTGTTCAAAAGCCCGCTGGATATAGGTCGGGTACTGAGGATTATAAGTGTCGATGCCCTGAATGGCATTGAAAAGTCCGAGCATGTGACCGTAACGGTTATCATCTTCGGGTTTTGCTGTTATCTCCTTATTGTCTTTATATACCTTGTTTGAGTAAGGATTCCATTGCACCCGAGGGTTATTGATCGCGCTGTCGGGGATTTCCTGCGAAATGATACGGAGCATGACCTGATAGATCATTTTTTGCTTGGTAAGTCCGTTTTCTCCCTGGTAATTGGATTTCAGCTCGTCGCGTAAGCCCCAATGGCTGATGAGTTTCATGTCATTAGGAAAAAAGGTTTTGTTTTTATCGTCAACCAGGTTTCCCATGTAAATGTTGTATTCGGAAATGTACATATCGGCGGCTGTCAGCGCATCAGAAAATTTCTGCAGCACATCTGCCGGAACACGTGACGTGTACATGTCGCCCAGGCGGGCATAAGCCCATTGTTTCTTGTCCCATTTTGGTCCGAGTTCAATTTTTTCTTTCAGGGTATAAAAGGGAAAATTAAGTATCGTAACGAAAGCGAGCTTGTTATTGAAAAAGTCATCGTTTAGGTGTGAGAAAGGATCGTAAGCTCCGAAAATGTCGTCAACGGGAATCATTTCTCCGTCATCTATGTGGAGCGGACGCTTGAGGTCGAGGCTTATCCGGTTGAAATTCCCGAAAATTACTTCAAAATTTGTCTGCAGGCGGTTGAATAAGGCGTTCAGGGCTGTGGTGTCGCCTGCAAAATTCTGGATGCAAAAATCCTGAAAATCGGAATTTTTCCCATCGGTTTTTGTCCATAAGGCTGCAGCCTGGGTAACACCTTTGGTAATGCGTTCTTTTTCTTGTTCGCCATATTTGGCAATGAGATTGTTGATGGTTGAATCGATAACGGTTTGATTAATTGAGCCCATTTGTTTTGTAGTTTTTATTTTGTCGCCCCTGTTGCATTGTGTGAAGGCTAATGCCAGAGGAATGCATAATAACAGAAAAACTTTTTTCATATAAATTTTAATTAAGGGTTAAGAATAAAAGTTGATGCTTTTGAAAATCAATCTCAAAAGTATGAAAAAAAGAAATTAAAGGGGAAAAATCAGAGTTTTATTTCTTCGCCGGTTTTGTTGAAAAAATGGTATTCAAGAAAATGATAGTTGTTGGAGTATCCGAGTTTGATCCATTGCTTGTATTTAAAATACCATTGTATGTGCCTGGAATACCATCCCTTGGTAAGGTATGCATGCAGGTAAGGGTGCACCAGGAGTTTTATTTTTCTTTCGTTTTGCTCTTTTAAAAGGTATTGAATACGGTTTTCAATATCATCAATGAGTGAGATGCTGGCTCTTATTTCACCGGAACCTTCACAAAACGGGCATTGTTCAAGGATTTTGACGTTGGTTTCCGGCCGCACGCGTTGCCTTGTTATCTGTATCAATCCGAATTTGCTAGGGGGCAGTACCGTATGTTTTGAATGGTCTGATTCCATTTCTAACCTCATTTTTTCAAAAAGCTCGCGGCGGTTAGATGGAAGATGTAAATCGATAAAGTCAACGACGATGATGCCACCCATATCGCGCAGCCTTAGTTGGCGTGCTATTTCTCCTGCGGCATCCATATTGACATCCATGGCATTTGCTTCCTGGTTATTATCAGTATTGCTGCGATGTCCGCTGTTGACGTCAATCACATGCATAGCTTCCGTATGTTCAATAATAAGGTAAGCTCCGTTTTTTATGTATACTTTTTTGCCAAAGGCGTTACGGATCTGTTTGTCAATGCCGAAATGCTCAAAGATGGGATCTTTTCCTTTGTGCAGTTTAACGATGTCTGTCTTCTCTGGAGCAATGGTTTTTATGTAGTTTCTGAGTTCATTAAAAATCGCAGCATCATTCACGTGGATGCTGTTAAATGTTTCATTCAGAATGTCGCGAAGGATAACCGACGAACGATCAATTTCGCTCAGGATCTTTTTTGGCGCTTTAGCATTTTCAAGGCGAGCGACCATGGACTCCCATTTTTGCATCAGGTCTTCCAGGTCGGCAATAAGTTCGGCAACTTTTTTGTTTTCGGCAACAGTACGTATAATGATGCCGAAATTCTTAGGTTTGATGCTGGATACCAGGCGTTTCAAACGGTTCCGGTCTTCGTTGCTTTTGATTTTCTGAGAAATAGATATCCTGTCAGAGAAAGGCACCAAAACAAGAAATCTCCCTGCAATAGCAATTTCGGAAGTTATCCGCGGCCCTTTGTTTGAGATAGGTTCTTTTGCTATCTGTACAGGAATTTCCTGGTTAACAGCAATAATTTGTGATATCTTGCCCGATTTTTCAATGCTTTTGTCAGGAGGAATTTCACCGCTGGTCAGAGGTGATGCCTTACCCTGAACGGCGCTTTTAGTATATTTCATCAGTGAATGGACTTGTGGGCCCAGATCGAGATAATGTAAAAAGGCATCTTTTTCGTATCCTATATCAATAAAAGCGGCGTTTAATCCCTGTACTATTCTTTTGACTTTTCCAAGATAAATATCCCCTACAGAGAAAGTATTGCTGTTTTTTTCTCTGTGAAGTTCAACAAGTTTTTTGTTTTCAAGTAAGGCTATAAGGACTTCGGAAGGGCCGGAATCTATAATAAGTTCCCTGTTCAAAGGCAATAATTTTTAATGCTTTAAATATTAGATATATAAACTTCAGTAGCGAAAGGTGTAAGAAATAAAAAGCACCTGCCTTAAAATGTTTAAATTTTAAGGCAGGGTGTAACAGGATGGATTATTTCTTCTTATGTCTGTTCTTTCTCAAGCGTTTTTTGCGCTTGTGGGTAGACATCTTGTGTCTTTTTCTTTTTTTTCCGCTTGGCATATCTTTATTATTTGAATTAATTATTTAACGCTCTTTTTTACTGCACCCGAGAATACTTTTGCCGGTTTAAAGGCGGGGATATTATGAGCTGGGATAACGATGGTGGTGTTCTTTGAAATATTTCTTCCGGTTTTTTGAGCGCGTTTTTTTACGATAAAACTACCAAATCCTCTAAGGTAAACGTTTTCTCCTTTTTGCATTGCTGCTTTTACTGCTTCCATGAATGATTCAACTGATGTCTGAACGGTTAATTTCTCGATTCCAGTTTTGTTAGCAATTTCTGCTACGATTTCTGCTTTTGTCATAATGAAATAATTTTTTTATAAGTTAATTTTTAAGGTTTTATTGTCTTAAATGTCAATTTTTAAATCGGGGTGCAAATATAACCTTATTTTTTTAAATATGATTTTTAAAAAAAATTATTTCGGAAATATTGATTTATTTTGCCTTAGTAATTAACAGATTGTGAAATTTTCAGACAAATTAGTCGGTTGGTATCATCAGCATCAAAGAAACCTGCCCTGGAGAAATACTAATGATGCTTATAAAATATGGGTTTCTGAGGTTATCCTGCAACAGACCCGCGTGGAGCAAGGATTGGATTATTATGAACGCATAATTGAAAAGTATCCGGATGTTTTCAAGTTGGCATCTGCAAAGGAGGATGAACTGCTGAAATTGTGGCAGGGCTTAGGTTATTATTCCCGTGCCCGGAACATGCTTTCGGCTGCAAAGGAAATTGTTGCAGAGTATAATGGTGTTTTTCCTGATATATTTGATGAAATGATCCAAATAAAAGGAATTGGAAAATATACGGCATCTGCAATATTGTCTTTTGCTTATGAATTGCCTTATTCTGTGCTGGATGGGAATGTGAAAAGAATTTTATCACGATATTATGGTATTACAGGAGATGTTAGATCTTCAGCCACTGAAAGGGAGTTCGTAAAAAAATTAAACAAACTTTTTGACAAAAAAAGATCTTCTGATTTTAACCAGGCTATTATGGATTTTGGAGCGCTACAGTGCAAAATTAAAGCACTGGATTGCAGCAATTGTTTGTTTAATGATAAATGCAAGGCTTTTTTAAATGGCATGGTTGCCACACTGCCTGTTGTTTCAAAAAGGACAAAAGTAAAAATCCGGTATTTTTATTACATGGTTCCGAAGATCATAATAAAAGGTAAATTCTATACTTACCTTGAAAAACGCGAATCTGAAGATATATGGAAACATTTATTTCAGTTTCCGCTGATCGAAACGAAAAAAGAGCTTGCGATGAGAGACCTCTTGAATACCAATGAATTTAGAGAGTTGATAAATAACAATAGTTTTGAGATAAGCAGTTTTTCAGGGAAGTATTCACATAAGTTGAGTCATCAAACAATCCGGGCTGTTTTTGTTCAATTAATAATAAAGGAGGAAGTTAAGGATAAGAAATGGATAAGAATTCTCATCAACGATCTGAAAAAATATCCTGTTTCACGGCTTACTGAAAAATATCTGAATGTAAATTTTTTTCAAGCATGATAAGATACTTTGCTAATTTAAAATTCCATTTCATCAAGAAAAAAACGTAAATGCAATAATTATGTTCATGAAATATTTTAAATTACTTATACCGGTGTTAGCAATATTTTTCTGTTATTCCTGTGAATGCAGTAAAACGACTGCACAACATGCTGTAAATATTAACCAAACCAATAACTCAGCGATGACATCCGGAAAAGTTTCTCATATTTATCGAGCCACAGGATGTAAAACGGTAATTATTATCAACAATTCCGACGAGGCATTAACGCTGATACCAAGTGTTGAATTGCCAGGGGAATTCGATAAAGACGGCCTTGAAATATTTTTTAATTACCGTCTTTTAAAAATGCCTAACCCCGAAGGTTGTTCTGTAGGGCTGCCAGCTGAGCTATCTGATGTCGCGATAAAATAGCTTGTTTCTTTTGTTTGGGGTTCACCGATGGTTTGATTTTTTTTCTTCAGAGCTTGTTTAGATTTTCTGAATATGAAATCGGGTGCTGTGCCAAAAAATAAATATGGCTTGAAAATCAGAAGCCGTCTTGATTTTCAACAGAATATTTTCTCCGGTTAAAAAACATCTGATTTTTTCATACCCTGATTGCACAAAAAACCCCTGGGAATAGCATCCTTTGATTTCTTCAGGATTACTCCATCATCCATGCGAGACAATTACATAATAACGATTTTTTTTGTATGGCTGAGGCTTCCATTCCTGATCTTCAGAAAATAAATACCTTTTTTCAGGTCACAAACAACAATAAAAAAAGTGTTCTCGGCAAGCTGGCCTGGTGAGATATTTTTTTCAACCATTAGTTTTCCTTCTGTTGAGAAAATCTCCATAACTGCCGATCCGATGAATTCACCCGAAGGAAATTCAATAGTTAAAAAATTCTTACAAGGGTTCGGAGAAATTGAAAAACAAACATTTTCTGTTTCGGATGGTATAGAGGTTGTCAGGTTGGCGATCAGGCTAAGGTCTTTTATAACCATTGTCACGATTTCCCTGCCGGGTAATTCCCAACCGATATTCATACCACCGATTCGATAATCATTATAATTGGTTGATTCGGTCAAAATGCCTACCGACCAGGCTGTATCAAGAGCAAACATAGCATAGGGCAGAATATCTAAGCCGAAATGGACCAGATTTCCGCTTTGGACAGACTGAGCCGCACAATTATTGTAATCAATACCATAGATTAGCGATTGTGTTCCTATATCCCAACTTAATACCTCGTCGGGTGTGGCATTTCTGTCATCATACATAGGAACTCCTAACCAGATAAATTTCCCGTATCCGGGATTTGATGGATTTAGATTTTGAACCGTAAAATAACAAAGGAATTGAGCCGCATGCAGTCCTGGGTCATAACCAGGTTGAACAATTATGTTAGAATAAAGTAACTGAACATCCGCAGAGAAATTCAGGCTGCTCATCTGGGCTAGTGTAGGGCAATTTTGGAAAGATTGTTCTACCAACAGGTGAGGCCATGGTTCTCCCTGTTGCCGGTAAATTCCGTTGTATTCGTTTTCGGAATTGGCCGCAAAGTACAAATCATAATTTTCTGCCCCCTGGGGTCCGAACCGGAAATCTTTATTGTTATCAGCCCATTGATGAAAACCCGAAGGCAGCACCACCGGCGATAAGTTGATCAGCGAAGTTTGACTGTTCCACTGACAAACTCGCCAATAGGGTGCAATGGAGGTGTTAAACTGAATATTCCCCTGAACAATATTGGCATTGGGGCTTACTACAAAAAAACCCCACTGAAAATGTCTATCAGTGATTAATTCCTGAGATTTGCCGAAATTACTTATATAAAGAAGCACAAAAAATACAAGAAGTTTTTTTTTCATCACGAATTATTAATTAATGATAATTATAAAACATATTGTCTGGCAGATACTTTTCGGAGATTCCAAGTAAACACCGTTTTATTTTGCCAACAACAGGACAAAAACAGGACAAAGGCCAAAAATAAAATATCGGTAAATGTAAGCATAAAAATTAAAAAAAATTTTGAAGTATCAAAAAAATAGCTAAATTTGCACTCCAATTTAAATAATTCCTCAGTAGCTCAGTTGGTTAGAGCATCTGACTGTTAATCAGAGGGTCCCTGGTTCAAGTCCAGGCTGGGGAGCAAGTCAATAAGCCCTTTCCAGCAATAAGCTGAAAAGGGTTTTTTCTTTTATACATACTTTTATACATACAACGGAAATAAGAAAACAACTATAGTTTTTGTTTGATTGTTACACGCATAAACACAAAATGAAAAAGCTGCAACGAAGCCGTGTCAAAGCCGAAATCAAAAAAGTATAAGCTGCGAACAAGCCCTGTCAACCCCGAATTTTATTACAAAAAGGGAACAAGAAGTGCATACCAGGGGAATAGTTGGGGCGTGCTGATATGGTGCAAAAATGGTGTCAAGATACCCGGAAAATAATAAACCCCTGATCACATTGGATGCAGGGGTTTAAGTCCTTTGACCTGTTGATGACTATTTTACTTTTGAGGCCAGTTCGTTGCCGGCTTTAAACTTCACTACCTTCTTGGGGCGTTTCTTTTCAACAGAGAAATCATAATCACCATCAATACCAATCACATCAAACTCGTTCACGATGGCATTTGCATCCATAAACTGAATTGTGTAGATTTGATTGCGCTGGAGTTTGGAGCAGAAAAACAGAAAGTCGGAGCTGATTACATGCTCTTTTGTTTCTCCGGTGGAAGTGTTTTTTGAAATAACCTTATAAGGAACGGTCGCAAGCAGGTCACCGGGGATGAAGTCTTTTAAATCACCCCAGATTGCTGTGTGGGGATGATGAATTTTCACGCTGTCCGGATGAATCAGTCCATTTTTGAAAAGCAATTCACAATATGAAAGAGTGTCCGGATGGTTGAAGCCAAACCTTGTGGCTGTGGTTTTGTTTTTTCCCATTACATCCGTGATATAATAAAGAATATTGAACGGCATGTCCTGATCTCCTTCGTTGATTGGTATCATAACAGACTGCCCTGAAGCAGGAAATGAATAGTTACCGCCATAGCTATTTCCATTTGATACGAGTATCTGAGGTATAACACGAATGACATCATCGGGATTAAGCTCAGGGAACTTAGTATAATCATCAATAGATATTTTGAGGTACCAGCCTGTAGCATCCTGGAACGCGGTTGCATGAATGTTTTCCGGCAGGATGATACGTTTTGTGATGTTAAAATTGAAATACACATCATCTATGTTGGCCGTGAAATACGCACCCACAGAGGGACTGTTCATGATGTTTGCCGGCAGGTACGACCTGACATCACGAGAAGGATCATTGATGATGTTATAAAAGAACATGCCTTCAGCCCAGATATTACTGAAGTCATAGTTCATTGGCCATTCGGGAAGATTCACTTCATGGATGTAAGTTGAGAAGATATTTTTAAACGGGAGTTTGCAGATATTGTCAGTATTGAAGGTTGTATCAATCGGCTTCCTTCCAATAGCGGTTAGCCTGATGGAATTGGGATCAATTTCATCCGAGTTGATCAGTGTGTATTCAATGTAAAATTGATTTATAAAAGGGTCGTAAGCTGCCCGGAGGATCATCGGGGGCACCATGTTGCTACCGGAGAGGAGCATTTCACTGAAACTGATGTTTCCGGAGTCATCCAATACGGGATAGTTTTTCCTGATGGCTTCGGCCCATGCAGTTGACCGGCCATGATTGTTTTTGAAGTTCAGGGGAATTACATTGTCTTTGAATGGCTGCAATGCCAGTGAAAGGTTTTTGATTTTCTGACGCTGTAGCTGCTGCGCTAATGTGTTTGGGTTTTTTACCATAGGCTGGTACTTTGACACTGTGA
>CAZMPB010000049.1:0-18401 GCA_964567775.1 uncultured Bacteroidales bacterium | reverse complement strand
GAACTGTGGGCAAAAGTGCAAAGAAGAAAATCGAACAGGCAGTTCAGGAAGTTGCTGGGGAGTGGGGTGAGGTAATAGTCATAAGCCATTCACTTAAGTATGGCAAAATTGATTTCTTTAGCTAACCTTTATTGGTTTAGAATTATTATCTTTACAAAAAATATCGACACATAGCATTGAAATTAAATATTTTACAATAATAATAATCATGATTATGGTTAATTAAATTTTATCAACTCATAAACCTTATTATAATAAGAATAATGGACAGAACTATAGATATTGAGAATAATCCTGAGAAATTAAATGAATGGGTGCAAAAAAGCATTGAACTCTTCAGAACCTCAAATTACCTTGATCAGATTTTAGAGATTTATCCTTTTCAAATTGCTGCTCCAGAAAGATTAGAAGCTGGAATTAGACGTAGCATAATTACTGCTCACCAGGCAAGAAGGACAAAAGATCTTATTGAAATATTAAAAGGACTGACTAAATTTCCATACGAAGACCCTATTTGGTATTTATTAAAAAATGTCGAAGGTTGTATTGACAATAACCCAAAACAAATTCAAAGAATTGCAGATTCTCTTTATTCAATGACCGCAGAAGAAACTGTTGTGAGACTTGAAGCAGCTCCAAAATTAAATACCCAAATGGGGCCAATGTTCAATGGCTGGTTAAGAAGGCGATTTAATCTATTGGAGCTAGATGCATTTAAATTGTCAACAAGAGGGATTTGTGTACTTGATTCCAGCGAAGAAATAGGCAAATCTTTCATTAATGATACATTAAAGCAAAATTTGCTTAAACGTCCTGACTTAATTGCCAAGATAAATAATCAAATACTTATTGGCGAAGCAAAATGGATTGGACAACCAGGAGGTAATCAAGAAAAGCAGGTTCAAGAAGTATTAAATTTTTGTAAACATCAACGTGGTAATGTTATTAGAATTGGTGTAGTTGATGGTTTTCCATGGTCAATATTTAACGTTAACCATCGTTTAGTAAATAATAAAGAAGCTGTTAATATTCAAGAATCTGAATATGATATTGTTAGCGCTATATTGTTAGATGACTACTTTAAAAGGTTTCTTTAATCAAGTGGGACATATTCAAAATAGTTGCAACTTATTTTTTCCTGTTTAAATACTTTTCTTATTATATCAAAAGAATGAGTTGAATTATCAACACCTATCCAGCTTCTCTTAAGTTGATTTGCAACATATAGGGTGCTTCCCGAACCAGCAAAGCAATCTAAAACGATGGAATTTTCATTAGAAGAATTTAGTATTATACGTTTTAATAGTTCATGATTCTTTTGGGTTGGATAATATACGTATGACAGTCCCTTATCTTTAAACGCCCAAACATCCTGAACTTTCTTTCCTGTATGTTCCTTTGCAAAAACCATTTTTCTTGGATTTCCATTATCTGACCACTCTATTAACCCAAGCATGTCCAATCTTGTAAGCTCTTCTCTACTGTACCTCCAATGCCGTCCTTTAGGAGGCAATAAGCCTTCCCATTCCTTTCCTGTATCTCCATCTATGGTAATGCCTGGTGCATGAATAGGATTAGTTGTATATCTTCCATATTTGGGGTGAATTTTAGGAAACATTTCTTCTTCTTCCTCTTTTGTTATTTGTTCCCTTACTTCATTCCAGATATTTTTATCCCTGTTTTTTGCATAAAATAAAATCATATCCGAATAATTACCATAAGCATTTCTCGCAAAGTTCTTTGGATTACATTTAATTCTAGTTATATCATTAATGAAATTTTCATATCCAAAAACCTCATCCATGACGATTTTAACATAATGTCCGATTTTTTTATCAATATGCAAATAAATGCTACCATTCTCTGATAATAATTCTCTTAATAAAATAAGCCGTTTCCTAAGAAATTCCAAGAACTCACTATTTACTATTTTATCTGAATAAGCATGGTCGTTATCTGCATTAGCAAAGTCCTGTCCAGTGCCAAATGGAGGATCAATATAAATCAAATCTATTTTATTTTCAAATTCATTTAATAGTGATCTTAAAACAAAATAGTTATCGCCAAAAATCAATCTGTTGATGTTATTAGTTGTTGTTTCAATTTGCCTCAAAATACCAAGAGGTTTGAGATTGAGAATGTCAGACTCATTAGATTTTCCTAAATAATCTAAAAAACAATTTCTGCTTTTCTTTTGGTATAATGTTTCAGGCTCTAATAGCATTGAATTTGAAGTTAAGAAATTTTCAAACTCTTTGAACGGTACACGATAACTTTTATTTATTTTTACAGCTTTTAATTCATTTTTCTTAATATACTTTGATACGGTTTGACGTGTGACTTTTAAGGTTTTTGCCACATCTTCTATTGTTAAAAAATCATTTGACATCATATTGAGCATTTTGACACAAAGTAACACATATTAACACAAAAAAACAAGTGACATTCATTTTATTTATTAACAAATCAACAAAAAAACGGCTTATATACGTTTGTTTTCAGTGGCGAGCCGTGAAATGTTAGAAAGAACGGTCGCAATTTAAAATATTTAGCTTGTTGTTAATGTTGTAATATATTTCGTCTCCAAAAAGCAAGCGCCAAACTGGTAATAGAAATCAGTCATGAAATTGTCTGCCACAGATAATGGCCTTTTGCTAAGGCTAAAAAAAATCACTCATCCCGATACAACATCAGTATCGCAGAATTGGGCACGATAAAATATTTTTCTTTGTCAAATTCTATTTCGTAAGCCTGGTTTTGCAGGTAGATTGCGAGGTCGCCTTCTTTCGCCTGTAGCGGAAGGTATCTGACTTTCCCGTCTTTTTCTTTCCAGTTTTCTTCATCTTCCTGCGGATAGGGTATCGGATAACCCGGGCCCGTTTTTATGACATACCCGCTCTGAATATCTTCTTTCTCAATAACTCCCGGTGGTAGTATCAAACCTGTTTTGGTGCGGTCGCTGGTCTTTGTTTTTTTTATCAGCACCCTGTCGCCGACCACTACGAGCTTTTTTATATTTCCAAATTTAATATTCATGGGAAAGTTTTTACAAAAATAATGATTTGCTCAAATGAAAAAATGGAAAATCAAAAATAGAAAAAAGCTTGTTGCAAAATCGCTTATATTTGCAATAAATTTCAAAATAAATGAATTTACCGAAAGGATTATTTCTTGTTGTATTATGTGGACTGTTTGCCTTTACAGGGGTTTTTGCCCAGGATTCGCTCATCATGAACAATGGTAAACATTACAAAGGGAAGGCTGTGGCATTCAATCAGGCCGAGACCGTATTAAGATTTCAGGTTCAGAAAAAGCATAAGTTAAAAACGAAGGATCTTCAGAAAGCTGATATTTTTGCCATCTATTACAAGGATAGTATCAGCAGGGTGTTATATACGCCGCTGCTTACGGAAGAAGAACCCATGACTGTAGAGGAAATGCAGAGTTTTGTGGCAGGAGAGAACCTTGCTCAATACAGATACCATGCTCCCTGGGCTTCAGCCATAGGAGCGGCAACAGGTGCGGGAATGTTTTATATCGGCATGTGGGGAGTGGCCGTTCCTGCCGCTTATGTCGGGCTTATTTCTGCCATGCCGACCTATCCAAAAGCAAAAAAATATTTCCCTCCCGAAAAACTGAATGATGAATATTATGTCGACGGTTTTAAATCTGTTGCCCGGCGCAAAAAATTGGTGAATGCCGCGATCGGAAGCGCTGCCAGTATTCTGGTATGCGGCACCATCGCTGCCATCTGGACTTTTAAATATTATAACGATTAAACCCAAATAAGGAGACTTTCAAAAAGTAGAATTAAGCATCTAAATTAGAATCACTCCGGAGGAGTGACATATTTGTAAAAGAGAATAACAAAAAACACAATACGACTCCAGAGGAGTCGAACTTTTGATCTGTTATTTTAAAATTCAACTCCTTCCCCAAAGGGTCGCCCATGGCCGGTTTGGAAATTTTTTTGCTGCTTTTATTTTCTGAAAGAATTCCAGCCCTGTGCCGTTAATGGGACCAACTGGCCGCTTCTCGTAACTAAGTTCGTGCCGGAATTTTTATCGGTGATATGCCCGATGATGCTCACTTCCGTGAAGTTTTTCAGTATTTCATAATCTTTTTGGGAAACAGTGAACAGCAGTTCATAATCTTCACCACCGTTAAGCGCAGCCGTCGTGGGGTCTATATTTACGCTGTCGCATAAATTGATCGTTGACAAATCAATAGGTATCTTTTCTTCGTAAATGGCGCATCCTTTTTCGGAAGTCGTGCAAATGTGCAGGATATCAGAAGCCAGGCCGTCCGATACATCGATCATGGATGTTGGTAATAATTTGTGTTCTTTAAACAGGCTGACAATGTCTGTTCTCGGTTCGGGTTTGAGCTGCCGCTCCAGGATATAATCATAACCGCCCAGGTCGGGCTGCATGTCTGGATTAGCGACATAAACGGCTTTTTCGCGTTCCAGTAAAAGTAAGCCGGCATAAGCGCTTCCGAGGTCGCCGCTGACACAAATAAGATCGTTTTCATTGGCCGTACTGCGATAGACGACGTCGCTCTTCGGAACGGTGCCGATAACGGTCAGGCACAGAAATAAGCCTGATGAGCTCGACGTGGTATCGCCTCCGACAAGGTCAACGTTGTATTTATCACAGGCCATCCTGAGGCCCGAATAAATTTCTTCTATGGCTTCTAAGGAAAAACGGTTGGAAACGGCGATCCCGACGGTAAGCTGTTGTGGAATGCCGTTCATGGCGCAGATGTCCGAGAAATTTACTGTTGCGGACTTATAGCCCAAATGCTTCAGCGGGGTATACGTGAGATCAAAATGCACGCCTTCAACCAAAAGATCCGTAGATACCAGCGTATACACATCCCCGTTGTCAATCACGGCAGCATCATCGCCGATGCCTTTTACCGAAGAGGCGTTTTTTAGTTTAATACCTGCGGCAAGGCGATCGATCAGCCCGAATTCACCCAGTTCCGTCAATTCTGTCCTCTTGTGTTTTTGTTCTGTCATATGGCAAAAGTAATATTTTGTTTTGACAGCATTTTACAGTTTTTCGTTTTTTGAATGATAAACATAAGTTTGAATACCTTAAATTTGCAAAAAACCTTCCTGTGAAGCTGACCTTAGCAGAACATATTGCCAAAAGCCGTGAAGTAGTTGCTGCCAATAAGGCAAAAGGCAACCGGCATGCCGAAATGTTTGCCACCATGTATGAACAGCCGTCGCGGTTTATTGAGGAGATTTTGCAAAACACCGAAGACGCGTATGCCCGGAAAAAATCTGAAGGAACCGAAAATAAAATCCGGTTTAAACTTTTCAGCGACAGAATTGAAATACATCATAACGGTAAAGATTTTGATGAAGCCGACCTGATGTCAATCACCACATTTGCGCATACAACCAAAAAAAACGACAGCGCGGTCAATCAGATAGGGAAATTTGGCATTGGCTTTAAATCCGTTTTCTCCATTACCGATGCCCCGGAAATTCATTGTGAGCCTTATCATTATTCGATCACAGATTTTGAAGTACTTGAAGATACAAGGCCGGAAAAACCGGATGAAAATTTCAATACGCTGATCATACTGCCGTTTAAGAAAAAAAAACAAACCGAATGTTTTGATGCCGTGAGCAATGGCTTGAAAACCCTGAACGAATACTCCCTGCTTTTTCTCAAAAAAATCACTTGCATTGAAATATACATTTCCGGAGATTTATCCGTAAGCATTAATCGAAAAACCACAGAAACAAATAAAAATTACCGGACGATCCGTGTTGGGAAAATATCATCTGATCCGAGTTATGGCGAAGAAACCTCGAATTATATTATATTCTCAAAACAGCCACTGTCAGAGAAACAACAGCCCGAACTGGCTTTTAAATTTGATATAGATCGCGATGGCCTGCGTATCATGCCGATCTGCCAGGCCCCTGTTTTTGTTTATTTCCCGACAAAAATGAACAGTCGGCTGAATTTTATTTTGAACGCCCCTTTTACCACGAGCCCTTTGCGTGAATACATTCCTTTTGATACCCATCTGGCGCCCGAAAACCCTCGCATTTTGAGTGAGGCTGTGGCCTTATTCTTATCGGCACTAAAAACATTAAAACAAAAAAAATGGCTTGATCTCAATCTGATATCCATACTCCCATTGACATTTGAGCAAAACAGCGAAGTGAACAGGACACATGATCTGGTGGTATATCAGGCTTTTTTTGATGCATTATTAAATTTTTTTAAAACTGAAGCTGCCGTACCGGTGGCAGAAAACAAAATTGCCCGCAACGACGACGTGCTGATTCCTCATCATGAAGAGATTGCCGGGCTTCTGGATTCTTCTGATCTGCAGAAATTATATAAAAAAAAATTCTTTATCGATCCCCGTATTCATGAAAAACAGTTTGATGAAGTAAGAAATTATTTTACGGAAGTGTTACAAATCAAAACTGCCGATGCTCAGAGCTTTGGCTTCAGATTGTTGATTGACACGAGTTTTTTGCACAATAAAAATTTGGAGTGGCTGCGGAAATTTTATAAATATATTCATAAAAATCAGTTGTTGTGGGATGCGCAGCATAGTTCAGATTACTATAGCCTACGAACTGCTGCCATTATTCTTACACAGGACAACTCTTTTTCTCCTGCTTTTGATGCGGAAAAAAGGCTCAGGGTGTTCTTACCCACAGAAAAAAAATGTTTTTTACCGGTAATAAATAAAAAGTTATTGAGCGATAACGAATGTCAGGCTTTTTTTAAAGATGTGGGGATAAGCGAACCCGAAATGGCTGATGACGTAGAATTTAATGTCATTCCATGGCTTGATAGGCAGCCGTTATTATTCGGGAAAGAATATGTCAGATCAATAGAAAAAATTCTTGAAGCAACTATTTCTGTTTCCCTTTTAAGAAAAGAAAAAATTGTCGAGTTGCTAAAAAAAATGTCCTGGGTTTATTGCAAGTCTTTTGATTTTTCAGGAAAAACTTTTTTTAAAAAGCCGGATGAATCATATTTTTATTCGACAGAAATCGCAGGCTATTTTGAAGGCGAGGGTTCGGCTTATGTGGTAGAAAAAGAATTATTCAAAAAACTGAATAAAAAATTTAAGGACGCTTATAAATTATTATTAGAAGAAACGGGTGTCAGAAAGTTTCCTGAATTTAAAATTCATGATGAGAAAATTATGGAGGTCGTGGGATTCGAAGACTTTTTAATGAACCTTACGTTCAAAAGGTCTTTGTCATTTAGCAGGATGTTATTATCAAAGCCCTATGATTTTTTTCCGGAGGGTTTTAAAGATTTTTTAAAAAATAAAAACTGGATATATTTAAAAAACAATAGCATCGCATCGGCTGAAAAGATTCATAAATCCGATATTTCTGCTTTATACAAATTTTCAGATTCAGATAAGGACAAACTCTGCAATTTGTTGGGAATTGAAGAAAAAATGCATGAAATACCTATGCAGCATCTGGATTGGCACCCTGCCGTTACTCCCGACAGGGCGGCTGCTGAAGAAAATTTTCACCTGAATAAATCTTTGGACCTCAATCCGGACTTGGTTTCTGCCGCGAACACGTCAGCGCTCTTACCTGCCTTTTCGACAACTACCCCGGACGATAAGAACATTTATTCTGACGATGATCTGGAAAAGATACATTTGTGGAGCTGCAACTTCATTGAAAATATACTTAAAAAAGCTGATGGACCCGACAATTGCGCTATAGGGACTTCTGATTGCGCAGATATGGTTATTCAAAAAGATGGCCTTGTTCTAAAGCATATTTTCGTGAGCGGGAAAACTGATCTTTCAGGTTCTTTTCCTTTGACCTCCCGTCAGTTATCCGGTATTTTCAAGTTGTTTCCCGTGGCTGAAAATATCTGGCTGTACCTTGTAAATTCTGCCGGATCGGAAAATGCCTCTTTCATAGTGTTGAAAAATCCAATGGATTTATTAACAAAAGGAAAATTGGCTTTTAATGAAAGGGTTTGGATCTCAGGGTTTTATTAATTTTTTAATTGATTATTCTTGTTTGTTTATAAATAAAGCTTATTTTTGCTTGAATTTTAATTTAAAATGATAAATTTGTACAAAATTAATTATTAACCAAAAAATTTAAAAAATGAAAAAAATTTACACAATTATTGCATTCCTTTTAATAACAGGGATTGCTGTCGGTCAAAAAACTGAAAATGGAAGGCTTGGTGCAAAAAAGATGCAAATTACTAATCTGCAAAAAGCTGATCATGTAAAAATTCCTTTTTCAAACAATAAAGCTGTTTCTGATACTATAGGTTTGGCTTTTTGGAATTTAATGTTTGATGTTAATGAATATTATGCAGAACCTGGTATGGGGGATTCTATTAATATTCAAGGGACTTTTTATGGTTGTACTAATAGAATTTTTCAGGAATATTATTTTAGTGAACTTATGAATACTGGTTATTATCACATTAATGAGGTTCTTATATATTTTGCGAAATTAGCTATAGTAGGGGATGCAGGATACCCATCTGCACAGAAATTAAATTTATATAATATTAATGTTGACACTTCATATACCAGGATTGATTCTACCATTTTTTCTATCAATGATATTGATACTGCTAATTTCTTCACAGTTATTCCTCTTACAGGCGGCGCTGAAGCAACTTTCTCAGGGTCTTGTTTAGGGGTTTGCGTTGGTCTTTTTGATTCAGCTGGAAGTTTTAAAGCAAACCACGATACGGCATGGATGACAGTTGATATTGCGGCAGGATTTCCAAAATTATCATCATATAAGAGAACTGATGATCCAACATGGGGTCAATACATATTTTTTGGTGACTATCATCAAATGTATACAATGTTTGTTGTAGCTGATGATTATACCGGAATAGTTGGTGGAAATGATTATATCGAAGGTATGCAGGTATCACAGAATTATCCTAACCCGGCAGTTGATGGTGTTACTTCAATTTCTTATTCAGTAAATAAACCGATGAATGTATCATTACAGGTACTTGATAACACTGGAAAAGTTGTAGAAAAAATTGACGAAGGTTATAAGGGTGCCGGTACATATGTGATTAATTTAAGCAAAAAATTATCACAGGGTGTATATTATTATTCACTTATTGGAGATGGCCAATTCTTAACCAAGAAAATGATTGTTGAATAATCTTTAAGTTTATTCATAAAAGGAGGCGGGCATTTGTCTGCCTCTTTTTTTTTGGATATTCTGAAATTATTTGGCGCTAATACCAGGCAAAATTCAAAAAGGAAACATTCCAACAAGCTGTGATAGAAAGTAAGTAAGGTGGTGGTTGAGACCTGCCCAGAGCGAAGTCGGAGGGCTGTCGAAACCACCCTGCATCACTTATTCATTTTGAATGCTCAGAGATCGAAAGCCAGTAAGGAATTATTCACGAAATAAAGCAAACTTATTTCATGAAAACATACTGTATCAGGTTGGCCCCCATCTGCAGTGCTTTCTGCCGGGTGGGCTCTGAATCTTTATGTACGGACTGGTCTTCCCAGCCGTCACCCAGATCACATTCATAATCATAAAAACATACCAGGCGGCCTTCGTAGATCAATCCGAAGCCCTGGGCCGGCTTATCGTCGTGCTCGTGGATCTTGGGGACACCATTCGGGAAATCATATTTCTGATGATAGACAGGGTGATTAAATGGCAACTCGACAAAATCGAGTTCAGGGAATACTTTTTTCATTTCACGGCGGATAAACAGGTCGATTCCATAATTATCAGAAACATGCAAAAATCCGCCGGAAATAAGGTAGTTCCGGAGATTACTGGCCTCCTGGTTCGAGAAAACCACATTGCCATGGCCGGTAAGATGAATAAAAGGATAATTGAACAACTCGTCACTTCCGACATCAACGGTAGCATAGTCACTGTTGAGATTTGTACCCAGGTTTTGGTTGCAGAATTTAATAAGATTGGTCAGAGATGTCGGATTGGCATACCAGTCGCCGCCGCCCTTGTATTTCATTAATGCGATCTGAACATTCTGGGATGATACGCTGAATGCGGATAAAAAGATGAATAAAAAAAATAGTGATCGGGAAGGTCTATTCATAATGTCCGATATTAATAGTATTTACGACACTACAGGCAAAAACGCCTGCCGTTTCAGTTCTTAAACGGCTTTTTCCAAGTGTTATTGGAATGAACCCTGCATTTTTCGAAAGCAAAATTTCTTCTTCGGAAAAGTCTCCTTCCGGTCCAATCAGAATAGTGACTTTTTTTCCAGGGATACAGGCTGTGAGCAAATGATTAGAGTGTTCGCCGCAGTAAGCAATAAATTTCTGGTCAGCGGTGTCTGCTTTAACGAGGTCTGAAAAAGTTACCGACCGGTTCAATTTGGGCAGATAGGCCGTGAAAGATTGTTTGACGGCAGCGATCAGCACCTTTTGAAGTCTTTCATATTTCAAATGTGTTTTCTCTGAATGTTCACAGATCAGCGGGGTGATCTCGCTGACACCAAGTTCAGTCGCTTTTTCCATAAACCATTCAAAGCGGTCGTTGTTTTTTGTTGGTGCAATGGCTATATGAAGATAATAGGGCATTTTGTTGAACTCATGATGTTGCTCAACAATTTTTGTGTGATAAATCCCTGTCGTGTTATCGGTAACTATGGTTTTGCACATGGTTCCTTTGCCGTCGGTCAGATAAATAAAATCACCGGTTTTGATGCGTAATACCCTGCAATGTTTCGATTCTTCCTGGCTTAACACATGATATTCCGGATCGATTTGGGCAGAATAAAAAAGATGCATATAACTCAGAATTTGAAAATATCTGTTTTTGTTTTCGGGCGGAAATTCTCAAGCCATCTGAAATTCTTCAGAAAAAGGTCTTTTTGAGAAAGGTCTTTGTCGGGGTACAGCGTTGCTTCGGGATCTTCCAGAAATGTAATGGAACTGATTTTGTTTTCTGTGATATAAATGTCCAGATTGGTTGCTATTGCCTTGTTTATTCCTATTTTCCGTTCGCTGCCGTCGCGCATAAAATAGATGGTTTCTGAGTTTCCGGAGACATGTATTTTTTTTAATTCACCCTTGGTAAAATAACCGGTCATATTAATACCTTTTACCTGATTATAACGGCTTTCGGTGGTGTCGTCGCTGGACACAACGTAGCTGGCTTTTCGCAGGTACATTTTATCAATCAGGCTATTGCTTATCTGAACAATCACCGTATCGGCCGATAGCTGGTTGTTTTCGGTCCAGATGACCGGATCGTAAAGCATCCGGATGGTAGAATCCGTGTAATTGTAGATCAGCGAATCGCAACGGCCCTGGAGGTCGTCCCTGAAAAATTTTACATGGTGGAATGCAAAAAGTACCTTTGCTTTTTGTGTAAGGGTGTCAAAAGTTCCTATCAGGGTATCTGCATGTAAGAACAAGGAATCCTGATTTTCGTCGATCTGAATAAAAATGGCATTGCCTGTAGCCAGGCTGTATTGATTTTTTTCGTCGTAAAGCGTAAAATCGCTCTTAACAACTGAATTTCTTGATGTGTCAATAATAACAACATGGCGGTATGCAAGCCCGAGGCCCTTGATGCGGTTGTAATAAATGCTGTCGCCCATAAGGCTTTGGCTTTTATTCTTTAAAAGTGAATTTTTGGTAAACTCAGCAATGTCTTTTTGAGTGTTGTACCATCCTTTTTCGCAATAAATAAAGTTTTCCTTGCTGGTAATGGTGGTAGGCCCGTAAAAACGGGATATCTCTGAAGCGGTATTGTATACCAGAGAATCAGACAGGATGGTATAATCAACATTGACCAGCACCACTGAATCATTGAATAAAAAGTCTTTTATTTCAGAATAATAAAATCCCTTTTTGCTGGTAAGTGTGTTTTCCGGGTCTACAATTTTTCCTCCGTCGTAATATTTTCCGGTTTTTGCTTTGAGGTCATAGGTCAGGTGCTCGGTGGTCAGTGTGATCTGGTTATCGATAAGCCGGACATTTTTATGTATCTCGGCAATTTTTGTATTTCCGTTGTATTTTAAGGAATCGCCGTAGATGTTTGTTGAATCATTTGCTTTGATATGAATAGATCCGAAGGCATCGAGATTGTTCGTGGCATCGTAAAGGTAAGCGCTGTCGCAGTAAAGCATGACTTCTTCGTGCTGAAAGATCACATTTCCGATCAGGAGTGTATAGTCCCCTTTCTCCTGGTCGTAAATCATGTTCTCCGCGCTCACGAGGTCTATTTTTTTTATTCCCTGTCCTTTAACCAATAATGGAAGCACCGAGATCAATAAAAACAATAAAAACGTTGTGGAGCGTTTCATTTTAGAGGATTCGTAAGAAAGCAGCAAAGCTTATTAAAGTTTTGTATTAACTTTTAAAGGTTTTCTTTTAATGTTCTTGCCAGGTTGCCGTCCAGATCAAAATACAATTTGGTGATCTTATTTTCTCCGGCTTTTTTCATGATCAGCAGAAAGCAGTTACCAAGTTCTTTATCTGTTTTGAAATACAGTTCCTGGGTTTCGTGGTCGGAATAATTCTTTTTAATATACTTTGTAATTTCAGAAGGTAATTCATTTTCAGAAATCTTCTCTTCGGGGGTTCCGTATTTCAATACCTGATTATTACCACCTTTGTTTTCATCCCCGGAATCAATATCTTCATCAGTCATTCTTTTTTCCGACTCATCGAATTTTTTAAGTAAGTTACCAGCAAGATCAAAAAATAATTGCGTGCCGTATTTTGCGCCTTCAATTTTAACTCTGACCTTATAAACATTCCCTAATTTATCATCGCTGACCAATCTGGACTGGTTGATAACATGTTCTTTGTAATTCTGTTTTACATAGGCCAGAATGGATGAAGGGAGCTCTTTTGTGCTGACCTTGTCGTTATAATTTTCAGCGTCTTCAAATACAGCACCACTCTTGTCAACATCCTCCATAAATTCTTTGTCTTTTGCATCGCGGCGTTTTTGTGCTTCCAGTTCCTGTGGATCAGAGATCTCCGGTTTTTCTACGTTCATAAATTTGCCGGCTGATGTAAACCATACCTTCGTGATTGGCGGCGGCACGGCTTTGCTGCGTTTGTCGTATATGCCGATTTCAATAGATTTATCTTTTGGTTGGGTAACATACTCTATTGATTTTATTTTGTATTGCCGGTAATTATCTTTCAGGTAGTTAATAACCAACTGGTTCAGTTTGTCTTCGCTTGATTCAAGGCGGGTTTCAATCCATGCGCCTTCCTTGGTGTAGGAAGCTTGTCCGTTTCTGCCGGCAGTATTGAATTTTACGGTATATTTCTTATCCTTAAAATACCAGGCTGCACCGGAGGATTTTTTATTTTTGCTTTTAAAATGGGTCATGGCGGCTGCGGGGACTTTATTATCGGCAACTAAATATTTTGAGCCGTCATCCTGTGGTTCTTTAGCAACAACATTGCTGTTGTTATTGTTCGGAGTATTGCCTTCTTGTTTGGCTTTCCCTTCGGCGGGATCATTTTTATAGATAAGGTTTCCGGCCAGATCAAATTGCAGATCAACAGGAAGCATCCGGGTAACACCTTCTACTTTTAGCTGGATAGCATAAAAGGCTTTGCCCTGGCTGGTTTTATGCAGTTCGATAACAGACATAATGTATTCATTGGGGGCATAATTTTCTTTGTAGTATTGAATCACGGAACTGGGCAATTCTTTTTCTTTAACTTCAAATCTTGACTCTATCCAAAGGCCCTTTTCATTAAACTCAGCATTGCCGGTCTGATTGTTCATCTTGAACCTGACCACATAATTATCATTGCTTTTTTCCCAATAATTCACTGTGGCATCAGGGTATTTGTATCTGCAACTGAGGATTACATCTTGCGGGACTTTTGATTCAGAAATTTTCTGAGCATTTACATCATAAAATGCAAATAATAATAAACAGATAAAAAGGATGGTTCTCGTTTTCATTAATAATGATTTTTTATAATTGATATGTTTGATTTCTATTAGGTCCTAAAGATAAAAAAGATACCGGAATATGAACGTATTTTTCGATAAATTTTATATAATCAAGAAGTTCTTTAGGCAGTTCGTTTATGTTTTCGAGCTTATCAGTGGGGGTATTCCATCCGGGCAGTTCTATATAGTCGGGGGCCATTGCCTGGTTGTTGATATTAAAAGGCAAATAATCCAGCGTGTTGTTGTTATATGATTGTGCCGCTTGAATTGTTTCAAAAGTGTCAAGTATATCCGCTTTTGTCATCACAAGATCAGTAACACCATTGATGGTTACTGCATAATTCAGCGCAGGCAGGTCAAGCCATCCGCAGCGTCTTGCCCGGCCCGTTGTTGCTCCGAACTCTTTGCCAATGGCCTGCATTTTTTTTCCGGTTTCATCAAAAAGCTCAGTTGGGAAAGGGCCGCTGCCAACTCTTGTGCAGTAAGCTTTAAAAACGCCATAAACCCTTCCGATCTTACCCGGTGCGATTCCCAGTCCTGAACAAACTCCGGCACATATGGTGTTTGATGATGTTACAAAAGGGTAGGCGCCAAAGTCAATATCAAGCAACGTTCCCTGAGCGCCTTCGGCAAGTACGCTTTTACCTGATTCAAGAGCCTTGTTTATGGAAATTTCTGCATCGATAAAGTCCAGGGATTTCATTTCTTCAATGGCATGCAACCATTGTTTTTCATACTCTTTAAAAGGCAAACCGTCGATCTGAACGTTGTCGATATCAAAATCATACATGTGGATAATCTTTAAATGTTCCTTCGTGAGATTGCGGAATTTTTCCCCGAAATCAGTAAAGAAAATTTCACCGGCACGCAAGCCAACGCGGTTATATTTATCAGCGTATGCAGGAGCAATTCCTTTCAGTGTGGTACCTATTTTTGCACAGCCTTTGGATTGCTCATAACACGCATCCAATGCCCGGTGGATTGGAAGTATCAGGTGTGCTCTGTTTGAGATACTGAGGTTTTTTGCAGCAGCGGGGTTATGTGAAGTAACTATTTTTAATTCAGCCATAAGAATGACAGGGTCCATCACTACCCCATTGCCAATGATGTTAAGGGTATTGTCGCGGAGAATGCCTGACGGTATGGTATGCAAAACGATTTTGTTGTCATTGAATTCAATGGTATGGCCTGCATTCGGGCCACCCTGAAAACGCGCAATGATATTATAGCGGGGTGTCATGGCGTCAACAATTTTGCCTTTTCCTTCGTCGCCCCATTGAAGCCCTAGAATTACATCAACTTTCATAACAGTATTGATAGATAAGTGTCCTGATTTTATTTTTTTTCTTTTGGTTGATTACATTTTCCATAAAAGGTGAGCGCATGGTGCGTAATCGTAACATTGAACATTTTTTCGAGTGATTTTTGAATTTCCTGAATACGGGGGTCGCAAAATTCGATCATTTTTTTATTGTCAATACAAATCAGATGATCGTGTTGTTTGAACTTGTATGATTTTTCATAATGAGCAGAATTCTGGCCAAACTGATGTTTCACCACCAGGCCGCAAATTAGTAGTAATTCGATGGTGTTATAAAGTGTGGCGCGGCTGACACGGTATTTGTTGTTTTTCATTTTAATGTAAAGGGTCTCTACATCAAAATGCCCGTCGAAAGCATATATTTCTTTCAGAATAGTGAAACGTTCCGGAGTTTTGCGGTGCTGATTTTTTTCAAGATAAGCAATAAAGATTTGCTTAACATCTTCAAAATTTTCGGAAGCCTGTTCTTTCAAAACCATAAGATATAATTTTGCATAAAAATACAAATTTTTATTGATTCTAAATAAACAATTTGTAATAATACCATTTGTTATTATTTTTTAGTCTATCCTCTAAAAAATAAGTTACAATGGTAATGCCGATGCTACATGAAAATAGCACAATAAGACGCAGTCGAAATTGGACTATATTGAATGTGGTATCGGTATAATTCAACATCTCGACCTTTTGCCTAGTTGATTCTGCTGATGTTTTCAACGCCATTGACCGTTTTAATATTGTCGATAAGATTTTTCAGTTGGTTGGTATTCTGAATATATACGGTGAGGACTCCTTCGAAAATTCCGCTGTTGGTTTCAAGCGTTAACGAACGGATGTTGATATTCAGTTGTTTTGAAATCACATCGGTAATATCTCTTATCATTCCCAACCTGTCAAAGCCTTTGATGGATATTCCTGCCAGGAACTGAAGCGAATCATTGTTCAGCCATTTTGATTTCACGATTTTTTTGCCGTATATTGTCATAAACTCGACGGCAACAGGACAATTGGCCTGGTGTACGGAAATTTCCCCGTTTTTTTCTATCAGTCCGATGACTTCGTCGCCCAAAATAGGCATGCAGCATTTCGCAATATTATATTTTATGTTTTCTACCTGAGGGCTTAGCAAGGGCTGTTTATCCTTTTCGTTTGAATCAGGTGTTTTTTCAACAACTTCTTTTTTAACATCAGGATGCTTGCTTTTGGTGAAAGGAAGCCTGAAATACCGGAACCAGTTTTCTTTGTCTGCTTCAAAAAAACAGGATTTTACTTCCTTTATCCCGATAACATGGTTGGCTGCATCCACATATAAAATTGAAGGGTTTGAATAGGATAGATGGTGCATGAACTTGTTAAGGTTAGCGGTGCTGAATTCGATTTTAAGTTCTTCGAATGCACTTTTAATCATGGCCTTGCCTTCTATAGCCTGTTTTTTCTTTTCTTCTTTTACAAAAGCTTTTATCGCCGATTTAGCCTTTGCGGTAGTTACATAATCATACCATTTTTCCTTTGGCGTTTGCTTTTCTGAGGTAATTATTTCGATCTGGTCCCCGCTTTTCAATGTATAATCAAGTGGTACAAGTTTGTGGTTCACTTTTGCCCCGATGCAGTTGTTGCCTAAATGTGAGTGTATGTTGTATGCAAAATCGAGTGTGGTCGATTTTGCCGGCATGGTAATCAGATCCCCCTTGGGTGTAAATACATAAATTTCATCAGAAAAAAGGTTCAGTTTAAAATTTTCGAGAAAATCCAACGCATTGGATTCGGGGCTCTGGAGCAACTCGCGTATTTTTGCAAGCCATTCTTCCAACCCGGTTTCGCCGTGTGTTCCGTCTTTATATTTCCAGTGCGCCGCAAATCCTTTTTCAGCAATTTCGTCCATGCGTGTCGAACGTATCTGTACTTCGACCCATTTCCCCGTGTGGCTCATCACCGTTGTGTGAAGGGCTTCGTATCCGTTTGCTTTCGGGATGGAGATCCAGTCGCGGAAACGGTCTTTGTTGGGGCGGTAATGGTCGGTGACTATTGAATAAACATTAAAACAGGCTGCTTTTTCTTTTTCTGAAGGGACATCAACAATTATCCGGATGGCAAAAAGGTCGTAAACTTCTTCAAAAGGAATCTCCTTTTTCCGCATTTTTTCCCAAATCGAATAAATTGATTTTACCCGGGTAAGAATGGTCGTCTCAATACCTTTATCAGCAAGATCTTTTTTTATAGGATAAATAAATTTACTGATGAATCGTTTACGCTCCGGTTCCGATTCTTTGATCATCAAAGAGATGGTATTGTAAATTTCAGGCTCCATGTGCTTGAACGCAAGGTCTTCCATCTCGGTTTTTATGGCAAAAAGGCCTAAGCGGTGCGCAAGAGGAGCATATAAAAATGAAGTTTCCGAGGCGATCTTCAGTTGTTTTTCTTTTGAAAGCGAATCTAAAGTACGCATGTTATTTAGCCTGTCAGCAAGTTTGATGAGGATTACCCGGACATCGTCGGAAAGTGTCAGCAACATTTTGCGGAAGTTTTCCGCTTGCAGTGATTCTGTTTGGGTATCAAATATTCCGGATATTTTTGTCAGTCCGTCGATGATCTTGGCTACTTTTTCGCCAAACAAACCACTTATATCTTCCAAAGTGTAGTCAGTATCTTCCACCACATCATGGAGCAAGGCACATACTACAGAGGTGGTTCCCAGTCCGATCTCTTCTGCTGCAATGTGAGCAACGGCTATGGGGTGATAGATATAGGGCTCTCCTGATTTGCGGCGCATGTCGCTGTGGGCTTCAACAGCAAGTTCGAATGCTTTTCGGATCAGTAATTTATCTTTTTGAGAAGTCTTGGGTTTGCACACCCGCAACAAATTCCGGTATCGGGTAATGATCTCTTTTTTTTCTTTCAGTTCATCAGGATTCAGCATGCTTTGAATTTTTATTACAAAGTTAATTCAAAATCATCCACGTTGACCGTATAAAAATCATTTCTTTAAAACTTTTTAAAAGTTATTGTTACATGGCATCTGCCGGAAATGCTACCATATTATATTTGTTTTCAAGAGATTTATTCCATATTTATTTATGAATAGCGTTTTAGAAATTGTTTTGATTTTATCTTTTAATATCTTTATGCGTCTTTTTTGCTGCA
>CAZMPB010000048.1:0-18576 GCA_964567775.1 uncultured Bacteroidales bacterium | reverse complement strand
CCTGAGACATGATGTAGATAAAAAATTGTTGGATGATAGTGAATTCAGGAGTTATTTTACTATAGAGGCACATTCGGTAAATGATCTGGCTTATCGAATTAATGGTCAGGTAAAAAGTGTTTTGTACCAGTATCAGAATTTTGATACCATTCAGCCTTACCTGCTAAAACTGGCAGCAACATATCCTAAGGACAAACCCTCAGAAAAATAAAACAAATTATAATGTTGGCCGGGCACAAAAAAACAGACAGACCATTCATGCAAAAGCTTTTTGTCCGGCTTGCTATTGTCTTTTTGGGGGTGCTGGCCATACAGCTTCATAGCAACGCCCAGCCTAACACAAACGAACAGCTTGCCATACAATATTTCCAGAATAAGGAGTTTGATAAAGCTGTCATTTTATTTGAAGAAATTTATAATAAAGCGCCGACACCTTTTATTTATGATTATTATCTGAGTTGTCTGGTAGAACTGAAAGAATTTAATAAAGCCGAAAAATTTACCGCTAAGGTCATCAGGAAAAATCCCGGAAATTTTGCACTCCTTGTAGATCTTGGCTATATTTATGAGTTAGAAAATGAACCCGAAAAAGCAAAAAAACAATTTGAGAATACGATCAAATCGCTGAATGCCGACAACGACCAGATCATTACCATCGCCAATGCTTTTATGCTGCGCAATCAGCCCGATTATGCCATAAAAACCTATGAACAGGGACAAAAACTTTTAAAAAATACCTACAATTTCAACCTTGAACTTGCTGAGATCTATCTGAAAAAAAATGATTTCAGTTCCGCGCTGAACCAATTCCTTGATTACGCGAAGAGCTACCCCAATTCGCTGGACCAGGTGCAGTCGCAACTACAGGATCTGTTGATAAACGATCCCGAAAATATCAGGAATAATCTTTTTAAAACGGCCCTGCTTCAACGCATCAAAAAAGAGCCTGATATAAAGTCTTATCCCCTGCTTTTGCTTTGGTATTTTATTCAGGAAAAAGAATTTGGCGCGGCTATTATCCAGGCGAAAGCTATCGACAAGCGCTTCGGCGAGGACGGTCAACGGCCGTATGAGCTGGCGAAGATCGCCGTTTCAAATGGTTTCTACGACGACGCCATAAGTTGCTATGATTATATTTTAAGTTCGAAAGATGCTTTTTCGCCTTATTTCCAGTCATCGCTGGTTGAGAAACTGAACACCAAATACCTTAAAGTTACCAATACCCCTAACATCGCCCCACAGGAACTCTATCTGCTGGAAAAAGAATATTACGACCTGATCGGCAAAAACAATGAAAATAATTATGCGTTGCAGCTTATTAAAAACCTGGCACATCTGCAGGCTTTTTATATGAATAAATCGCCCCAGGCCATAGACCTGCTGCAAAAGGCAATTCTTTACAAAGCCGTATCGGCAGAACTTATCGCCCAGTGCAAAACAGAACTTGCCGACATCCTTCTTCTCACGGGTGATGTATGGGAGGCCAGCCTGTTGTATTCTCAGGTCGAAAAAGCCTTTAAAAATGACGTCGTAGGGTTTGAAGCAAAATTCCGCAACGCCAGGCTATATTTTTATATCAACGAATTTGACTACGCCAAAGCACAACTGAATATCCTTAAGGCCGCCACATCCAAGCTCATCGCCAACGATGCCATGGAACTCTCGCTGCTGATCAGCGACAACTTTGATGAAGACAGCGCCACAAACGGCCTGAGATTATATGCCCGTGCAGAATTACTCCTTTTTCAAAACAAAGACGAGCAGGCATTTAAAACCCTTGATTCCATTAATATGCTCGGATTATACCACCCTCTTTTCGACGAGGTGCTTTACAAAAAGGCACAGATACGCATACATCAGGGCAGATATGCCGAAGCCGATACCTTACTGGTAAAACTTACGAACTTCTATCAGGAAGATATTCTTGCCGACGATGCACTTTTTAAACTCGGTGAGCTTAATGAAAACATTTTCAAAAATTATCCACGGGCGATGGAATTTTTTGAACGGATACTGACCGATTACCCAGGCAGCATATACGTTGTGGATGCGCGCAGACACTACCGCCTTCTCAGAGGGGATAAAATAAACTGAAATGGCTTTCGTGCATCCAAAAAAACACCTGGGACAGCATTTTCTGCAAGACGAAAATATCGCGCATAAGATATGTGAAAGCCTGACCCTGCATAAAAACTATGAACAAGTTCTCGAGATTGGCCCCGGCACCGGAGTATTGACAAAATACCTTTTTGAATCCAAACATTATCAGACCACGCTCATCGAGATCGATAGGGATGCGTATGGCTTTTTGGCCGAAAAATATCCGGAACAAAACAAAAATATTATTTACGGCGACTTTTTGAATTTTGATATCAACAGCCAGTTTGACAAGCCTTTTGCCATCATAGGAAATTTCCCGTACAACATTTCGACCCAGATACTTTTCAGGGTTTTCGAAAACCATGATATGATACCCGAAGTGGTGGGAATGTTTCAGAAAGAAGTTGCCCAGCGCATTGCATCGCCTCCGGGCTCAAAACAATATGGGATTCTGAGTGTTTTGCTTCAGGCTTTTTATGATATCGAATATCTTTTTACGGTAAGCGCGCATGTGTTTTATCCTCCGCCCAAAATACAGTCAGCTGTGATCAGGCTCCGGCGAAATGAAGTAGAATCTTTGAACTGCGATGAAAAACTCTTTGTCCGCGTTGTGAAAACGGCTTTCAACCAAAGGCGTAAAACCTTAAGAAATGCCTTGAGTTCGTTTAGTAGCGAAAACCTGAAACTCTCTGGATCCATTTTCGACAAAAGGGCTGAACAGCTTGGGGTAGAAGAGTTTGTGGAAATTACCAGAATAATTGCCGGATCGGTTTAATGATGCTTTTTAAATCGAATATTTCGTTGTTATAAAAACTAACAACGGTAATAACTCATTCCCCCTATATGAAATTTTAATCGGAGCAAAATGCATGAAATACCACTGAAACTATTATTGCATATAGCCTGTGCTATCTACTGGGTTTTGTTCTGTGGATATATATTGCAGTTGTTCTCTAAATGTTTTTCCAATTGTATCTTTTAAAGGAAAACTGTATGTTGACTTAGTGTCAATACCTATTTTCAAAAATTTAGAGTAGGTTTCCTTTAAAGAATTTTCTTTTTCAGCAAAATTTTTCGTCTCTTTTGCTAACAATTCTGCAAGCCGTTCGGTTGTTGATTTTGTTTCCATTTTGCTACAAATTTAGAAAAATACCCTTGAATGGACAAATGCTTTACCACCTAATCTTATTATATGTTCACAAATTAAGTCATTATAACCTCTTATTAATTCCCTTAATTCTTCGTTATTGGAATAATCTTCAATTTTTAACTTTAAAAAACTAGTCAATGTTTCAATTCCTATAGACCTTCCATGAGAATGCCAAATACTATTATTGCTAAGTTTATTGGCAATATCTTCGGCTCTTGCTTCTTTTTCAGATTTTGTAACCTCTAGTCCATTTGAATTATGAGTATCCCAATCTTTGAATTTAAAATTCACCAGCCAATCTTTAAGTAAGGCGACAGTTAAATTTCTCGCCATTTCATAACTCCTTAATTCTGCTAAATCTATTTTCTGAAGAATCATAAATTCAGCTTCTGTAAGTTGGTTATTTGCAGACTTCCCAATAAGTTCTTCTACTTTGTCTAAATACCCCAAAGCCGGAACCCAATTTTTCCCATTATATACTTGTGGATCAATTGGACCGAGAGAAGAAGAATAATCCATAAATATTTTGTCCCCTGACATGCATAGGATAGTTCCAGCTGACATTGCATAATCTGGCACAACAAAATAAACCTCGTTATAGTGAAAACGAATAACTGAAACCATTTTTTCAACTGTCTCAGCACTGCCTCCAGGTGTATTCAAAAAAACCACTAATTTATTTCTGTCAAATTCTGTATCTTTTTTTAGTTGCTCAATAAAGTCACGAAATGCTTTTTCTAATGATGGATGTATTTCACCATAATGAAAAATGACATCGGCATTGAAATATTCTTCCAATTTTCTAAGTCTTTGATTGAGTGTCTCTTTGATGGTTTCGTCAAAAATCTGTCTCATGGTTTGTTTTTTTCAAATATACAACTTTTTCAAACAACTTTTCATTTTTTTTAACCTTGTGCTGACTGATAATTCCAAGGCTCCCCTTCGTGGCTGATAATTGCAATATGCTTACTGTTTACGACTAAATCGACCCTTCAGCGTTCTTCATAATGTTGTACAGAAACTCCCTCGCTCTGAACAACTGTGCCTTTACAGTGCCGATAGGGATTGCCATTTCTTGTGCAATTTCTTCGTAGGAGTATTCATCGAAATAACGCAACTGCACCAGGCGGCGGTAGTTGGGTTTTAGTTTTTCGACCACTTCGCGCATCATCATAATTTTTTGCCGTTCTATCATTTTTTCTTCAGGATCGAGGGTATGCGAGGGTAACATCTGCGACATGTCGGTGCCTTCCTCATCCATCACCGTCTTGTTGATAGAGAGCATTTCCATTTTTTTGCGGCGGATAAAATCTATACAGTTATTGGAGGCGATTTTAAATAACCATGTGCTAAACGCATAATCGGGGGTGTACTGATCAAGTTTTTTAAAGGCTTTTCCAAAGGCTTCGATGGTCAGGTCGTCGGCATCATCGGGATTGTTGGTCATTTTTAACAGCAGGAAATAAATAGCATCCTTATAAAAGCCCATCAGCTCCGCATAAGCTTTCTGGTCGCCATTGCTGATGGCAAGCTCCACCAGCCTGCAATCGCGCTGAGCCTTGTCGGTAAGGTTGGTGTTTACTTCCATCTGCTTTGCTGTTTTCCGGTATTGGATATCATCATCAATACATTGAAAATAATAAGGTATACCTCAAAAAAAGGCGAAAATACTAATAAATTCTTTTCCTGCAATCTATTCATCGCTTTTTTAATAATCAATAACTGGCTTAACAAACGCAATAATAAAAACGAAGATACAATAAAAAAAGTATATAAATCGATATTGAACACAATTATGAATACCGCTAAGATATAAAAAGCCAGTGTGGTAACTGGAAATAAAGTCAGTACGATTTTATGCCACCAGCGGTAATATTTGCCGGTAGTCATATGCCTTTTTTTCTGAAACACCCATGAACCATGGTCGGTTTTGGGTTCAGACATCGTGTGGCTTTGCGGTGAAAACACTACGGCTGTATTCCTCCCTGTGGCATTCTGATTGATGAACAGATCGTCATCACCTGAACTGATATTATAATGACTGACAAATCCCCTTGACTGAAGAAACAGGCTTTTGCGGTAGGCAAGATTTCTGCCGACACCCATGTAGGGCATCCTGGTTTTTGCCATCGAGAAATATTGCAATGCAATAGAAACGGTATCGAACCTGATGAGTTTGTTCAGCAGGCCCTTTTTCCGGGTATACCCGCCATATCCCAGCACGATCTGGGTTTTCGGGTTCGAAAACGGAGCCTGCATCTCCCTGATCCAGTCCGGGCTTTTCGGGCTGCAATCCGCATCGGTCAATAGAACGATCTCGTTATGTGCAGATTTTATTCCCAGTGAAAGTGAAAATTTTTTCCCGGGGAAACAATTTTTATTTTTCTGTGTTTTCAATACAACCAGCCTGGAATATTTTATCGCCAGATCGCAAAGCAGGTCGTTGGTATCATCATCCGACTCATCGTTGACAACAATAACCTCGAAATCCGGATACTGCTGTTCAAGAATTAAAGGAAGGTTTTTTTCAAGATTATAATATTCATTGCGGGCACAGATGACGACTGAAACAGGTAAACATTTCTCAGAACCTTTTATTTTACGGCTGAACGCAAACCGGGAAAACACTCCCCAGAAATAAATCATCTGTATGAGAAAAAGACTGAGAAAAGTAATGTACAGGTATAAATGAAACGGATCCGGAATAATCTTATCTAAGAACATAAAACACCAATATGATGCAAAAATAATTCTTTCTCTTTTTACAGATTTCATCCATAGAAAAACTTATACACATACTTTTTGTTTATTTCCAAGTAAACGGTCTTCAGGGTAACAAGAACGTATAAAAAAATTACCTTTGTACCATGAAATTTACATTGACCGCCACAGATAAGGCATCATCAGCACGTGCCGGCATTATAGAAACTGCTCACGGTATCATTGAAACGCCGATTTTTATGCCCGTTGGCACGGCCGGAAGTGTCAAAGCCATTCATCAGAAGGATCTGAATGAAGACATCAAGGCACAGATTATTTTAGGCAATACCTATCATTTGTACCTGCGCCCCGGCCTGGAGATTCTGCAGGATGCAGGCGGCCTTCATAAATTCAACGGATGGAACAAGCCCATACTGACCGACAGCGGAGGCTATCAGGTATATTCGCTGAAAACGATAAGAAAGATAAAAGAAGACGGCGTGGTTTTTCAGTCACATATTGACGGATCGAAGCATGTTTTTACGCCTGAAAACAATATGGATATACAACGCCGGATAGGTGCAGACATTATGATGGCCTTCGACGAATGCACTCCTTTCCCCTGCGAATACAAGTATGCGAAAAAATCCATGGAAATGACTCATAAATGGCTTGGCCGCTGTGTGCAGCGCTTCAACGAAACCGAAGGCCTTTATGGTTACGAACAGTCTCTTTTCCCTATCGTACAGGGAAGCACATTCAGCGACCTGCGTAAAATCTCCGCAGAGACAATATCTTCTTATAACATGAACGGTAATGCTATCGGCGGGCTTTCGGTGGGCGAACCTGCCGGGCTTATGTATGAAATTACCGAACAGGTCTGTTCCATTTTACCCAAAGACAAACCCCGTTACCTGATGGGTGTCGGGACTCCGGCAAATATTATTGAATCCATCGCGCTGGGCGTGGATATGTTCGACTGTGTGATGCCAACACGTAACGGACGCAATGGCTGGCTTTTCACGAAAAACGGCCGTATAAATATCCGCAACGAAAAATGGAAAAACGATTTTTCGCCTGTTGACCAGGACGGCTGTTCATCCGTTGATACGAATTACAGCAAGGCCTACCTCAGGCATCTGTTCGTATCGAACGAAATATTAGGCGCCATGATCGCCAGCCAGCACAACCTTGCTTTTTATCTGTGGCTGGTGAAAGAAGCACGCTTGCATATTTCCGGAGGTGATTTTTCTTCCTGGAAAAAAACCATAATCCCCCACCTGAAAAATAAATTATAATTTTTTCTTCCCGGGTTCTTTTCTCTTCAAAAAAAATTTATTGATTACAATCTGATTATTTGAAATTTATATTTCAAAAAAAAAGAAAAAGTCTAATTTTCTTAATAGCAGATATTTAACTATACGTCATTGTTTTTTAGAAGTTCATTTGCAATGTTTCTGTTTTGTTAATAATATTAATATTCTTAATGATTAAAAATATTTTCACAATGTTAAAAAACCCCCGAATTATTTTGTATATTGCAACGCAAAACGGGTGTCTTATAGCGTATTTTATATGAAACTAGAAATAACCAATAGAATTATCTATGCAAATAAGTTAATTTTTTTTTGCCTGTTTTTTTTATTGGCCCTTTTTACAAACAAAACCTTTTCTCAAAACGACACTGTCGACATTTATGATATGAACCTGTCGCAATTATCCCAGCTAAAAATCTCATCTGCTTCAAAGGCGCCTCAAAGTATCAGCGAAATTCCCGCCACTATTTACATTATTACAGCGGCGGACATCAAAGAAAACGGATATTTCACACTTGAAGAAGCCTTATCGGATCTACCGGGATTTCAATTCAGAAATACGCTTGGCTTGAACAGTTATGTTTTTCAGCGCGGGATACCGAACCAAAACAACCTGACACTAATATTAATTGACGGGGTACAGATAAACGAGCTGAATTCCGGTGGTTTTTACGGCGGAGCTCAATATAACCTGTCGAATGTAGAACGGATAGAAGTTATATATGGCCCTGCATCTGTTGCATACGGGACAAATGCGATATCCGGTGTTATCAACATCAAAACCAAAGACGCCCTTGAAACACAAACAGGGATCAACACCCTTATCGGCAACTTTAAAACGACTGCCGGAGACGTGAGTTATGGCTATGCTAATAAAAAGAAAACTTTTGGCGTGCGGGTATCCGGCATGTTTAAAAGATCTGAAAAGGCCGATCTTAAAAGAGAGGCCGGCGACTTTAACTGGTCGGACCAAATGGATAATTTCGAAAACGATTATTCTTTTGATGCAAAAATTCATTATAAAGGATTCACATTGGGGACTAATTATCTGTTCAAACAACCGACAACTACCACCAATACCAAATCGATTGGCACCATATACAATGACCACGGAACTTCGTGGAATATTCAATTTATTAATAATTACCTGAAATATACTAAACAATTTTCCGAAAAACTCAGTTTGTCTGCTGTTTTGTACAATCGAAATACAACGGTACTCAGCAACTCCGTTTATTATGTGGTTGATACCGCCCAGATCGGTTATTACCGCCCCAACAATTTGACAGGATTGGAAAATGTTATAAATTATTATCCCAAGAAATTTTTCTCATTCACCGGAGGTCTGGTATTTGAGTTTGAACGACTTTCAGAAAAGGCATCCATGTCGTACAGTGATTCGCCGGAAAACAGACCGCCAAGACCTCCCAGGCCAAATATGCTCAATAATTACCTCCTGAGTGTTTATGCCGAACCGAGATTTGTTATCTTCAAAAACTTTTATTTGTCCGGGGGAATTCGTTTTGACCAAAGCAGTATTTACGATCAGGTATTTACGCCGCGCGCGGGATTAAGTTATCACTTTCGAAAACAAATTATACGGATATCTTATGCCGAGGCTTTCAGGGCGCCCAAACCATGGGATTATTATGATGGACAGGGCAATTCATCTCTGGTTCCCGAAAAGATGAAATCAATTGAATTTGCAGTTACCATGTCATTTATCGACAAAATCAAGATCGATATTGTAGGGTACAGAAATCAACTGTTTCACGCCATTACCAAAGACGGCCCGGGTGATAATTACAGATGGATAAATAAGGGAAAAATTGACATCTCCGGCGCTGAATTGTTTCTCAGGCTCGACTTCGAGAAATTCAAAACTTCATTAAATTATACGTTTTCCTACAGCATTGACGAATATGGCCTGATGGTGCCGGAAATAAGCATGCATACTGCCAATGCGAGCTTTACCTATTCTTTTAATGACCACATAAAAATAAACCTTCGCGCAAATTATTATGGAAAAAGGCGAAACCCCCAATATATTAATTCTATAAAGGAATTTTATGTTAAACCCTATATTTTATTTGATGGCGCATTATCATTGTTAAATTATAAAGGCATAACGGTCCAGATAATCGCAAAAAATATTCTGAACAGTGAATATTACCATACGTCAAACAGGGATCCTGAAAGATACCGGCAGCCCCAGTTTACCATTATGTTTTCGGTGGGTTATTCTTTAAACCATGTTAACAGAAAAGGACAACAACCATGATCTTCAGCTATTCTCCGTTTCAAATTATTAAAAGGCCAAAGCCCTTCAAGGGCTTATGTAGTATTATGAAAACCATCTTATCGCAAAAAATAATTATTCACCCTGCTTTAAATTTTTTTAATTTGTATCCGATTATTTACTCATGAGAAAAATAGTTCTGTTCACAGGTATATTGTTAGTTTGTTTGTTCGAACAGAATAATATTTGTTTTGCACAGAAAACAGACCGCCACAAAGCAATAAGTGCATATATTTATAAGTTTGCCCAAAATGTTGAGTGGCAAAACGAGGATGCCATCAAAGACTTTCACTTTCTCATCATAGGCGACGACGAAAGTCTCATTAATGAGATGAAAAATTCGTTGAAATTCAAAACCATCAGAAAAAAAACCATAAAAGTTTCATCATCTTCGGTTTTAACAGATATTGACAATGTGCAATTAATATTTGTTACTAAGGGAAATGAAGAAAAACTTGGCAAGATCAACGATATGATCGAAGGAAAAAATATCCTGCTGGTGAGCGATAGTTACCAGGACGAGCGCATCATAATGATCAATTTCTACGATTCACAGGAAGGTTCACTAAAATTCAAAATCAACAAACTCAACATCAGCAATCATCATATTACTGTTATGCCGGATATGATCCTGCTGGGAGGGACTGATGTGGATGTGCAGGCGCTTTTTTACGAAGAACAGCAAAAAATACGGAACCTTCAGAACCAAATCAACACCTTGAACAATAACCTCGGCATGCTTGAAAAAAACCTTGAAATCAGGTCGATGGAACTCAAATCAACTAAAGACAGCATTAAACTTCAAACATTGGAATTACTGCACCACAAAAAAACTCTTGATGAACAGTCCCAACTGATTTATCAGCAAAAAAATGAACTTCAGGGGCAAATAAAAAAGATTCTGTTACAGCAAAAGATATATGATCAGCAATCGCGCCAATTAACAACCCAAAAATCCGAGTTGCAACAAGGGAAACAACAGTTACAAAATCAGAAAAATGAACTGGCGCGGCAGGAAATTGAAATAGCAGAACATGATGCTGAAATTTCATCAAAATCTAAATCTATTGAAGAACAGCAAACAAAACTTTCCCGTCAGCGGTTTTTTCTGTCCTGGCTTGTGATCATCGTCATACTTTTTGTTGCGCTGATAGCGGCTATTTTTATTTTATACAGGAGCAAGAAAAAAGCGAACCGGGAACTTGAAAAAAGGGTTCTGGAGCGGACCAGTGATTTAAATGCCATAAATCAACAATTACAGACCGAGCTGGCAGAACGCAAACTGGCTGAAGAAGCCTTGCAAAAAACAGAAGAACGCTACCGTTTAACCCTGGACAATATGCTGGAAGGAGGCCAGATTATCGGGTTCGATTTCCGCTACCTTTATGTCAACGACGCTGTTACCAGACAGGGCCTCAAAACAAAGAAGGAACTGCTTGGGCATACGATGATGGAGGCATATCCGGGCATTGAAAATACGGCTGTATTTCCCGCGATAAAAAAATGCATAAAAGATCGCAAAGCACAGCATATGATCAACGAATTTATGCACTCCGACGGTTCTACCGGGTGGTTTGAGTTAAGTATTCAGCCTGTGCCCGAAGGAGTCTTTATTCTTTCCAATGATATTTCAGAGCGGAAATTGATTGAGAACAAGATCATGAGACTCAACGAAGAGCTTGAAGAAAAGGTCGCTTTACGCACAACGCAACTTGAAAATGCCAACAAAGAACTGGAAGCTTTTGCTTATTCCGTATCTCACGATTTGAGGGCGCCTTTGCGAGCCATCAACGGTTTTACAAATATTCTCCTCGAAGATTATTACGAAAAATTTGATACTGAAGGGCAAAGGGTCTGTGGCGTTATTCAGCATGAAGCCTTACGGATGGGACAGCTCATTGATGACCTGCTGGCTTTTTCGAGGCTCAGCCGGTCGCCGATGCAAACAGCCTCTGCCAATATGACCCTGATAGCTCAGCAGGTTGCTGATGAAGTAAGGGATCAATATCCAGGCAATAAAGTTAATTTTCACCTGGCAGACCTTCAGCCTGCTGAAGTGGATGTTAGCCTCATAAGGCAGGTATGGATAAATCTAATTTCTAATGCTTTTAAATTTTCCGCTAAAAAAGAAATCATAGAAATTGAGGTCGGTTGTTATGAATATTCCGACGAAATCGTTTACTTTGTCAAAGATAATGGCGCCGGATTCGACATGAAATATGCCGATAAATTATTCGGAGTGTTCCAGCGGCTTCATAACATAAATGAATTCTATGGAACCGGGGTAGGCCTAGCTATCGTCCAGCGCATCATTAAAAGGCACGGCGGCCGTGTATGGGCAGAAAGTGAAATTAATAACGGCGCGAAATTTTCTTTTTCTTTACCAATAAAAAAATAATATCATGAACGGAAACAGTATTGACATCTTACTTGTCGAAGATAATCCCCTGGATGCGGAACTAACACTTCGAACACTAAAAAAACATCATGTTGCTAACGACATCTTTACTGTTACAGACGGTGAAGAAGCCATAGATTATCTTTTTTGTAGGGGAAAATACGCTGGCAGGGAGAATACCCCCCCACGGGTAATCTTTCTTGACATCAAGCTCCCTAAAATTAACGGGCTGGAGGTTTTAAAAAAGATCAAACATGATGACAACCTGCGCAACATCCCGATTGTTATGCTTACATCCTCTGTCGAAGATCCTGACATCAAAGCTGCCTACGCATTGGGAGCCAACAGTTATGTTGTCAAGCCCGTTGATATCTGTAACTTTACAGAAACCATAAATAATCTTGGAATGTACTGGCTTGTAATTAACCAACCACAGAAATAATACAATTATGAATGAACATTATAAAATTCTTATAGTAGAAGATAACCCCCCCGATGTCATACTTGCGCAAAGGGAGATCCGGCACGTTCTTGAATCTGTTGAATTTTTAGATTTGTGCACCGAGAAAGATTTTGTTGATTCCCTGAAAAATTTCAAACCGGATATCATTGTCTCCGATTTCAGCATGCCAAATTTTGACGGGCTGATGGTAATTAAACTCACAAAGAAACATAGCCCGCTGACACCCGTGATCATTTTCACCGGATCCATTGACGAGGAAACAGCCGCCGAAACTGTGAAGGCGGGGGCAGTTGATTATGTGATAAAAGAACATACCATACGTTTGCGCCAGGCCATTCTTCTCGCCCTGGAAAAAAAACAAATGTGGCAGGAACGCCTTATTGCTGAAGAAAAATTACGTGAAAGCGAAGAAAGGTTCCGGATACTCTTCGAACAAGCTGCCGACGGCATTATACGCGTTGGCCAAGATGGAACTATTATTGACATCAATGCCAGCGGGCTTGAAATGACCGGATACCACAAAGCAGAATTACTGAAAAAAAATGTGTCTATATTGTTTGTAAAAGAAGAACTTACCCAAAAGCCCATCAGGTATGATTTACTTAATAAAGGCATTACAATAAAAAATGAAAGAACATTATTAAAAAAAGACGGAAATACCTGTGAAGTTGAAATGCATTCTAAAATGATGCCCGACAAAACATATCAGAGTATTGCAAGGGATATAACACAACGAAAAAAAGTTGAAAGAGAACTCAGAGATAGTGAAGAACGATTACAAAATGTCATTCAAAGCCTTCCTGTCGGGGTTGTTATCCATAGTAATAAAAAAATACTTTTTGCGAATCCTGCTGCCCACAAACTCATGGAGTTTCCGGCAAATCAATCCCTGTCAGAGTACAACATCCTTGATTTTATTCACCCCGATTACCAAAAGTTAGCCCTTAAAAGGATCGAACAAACTGTGTCCAAAACCATTAAAAATGAACTGGTAGAGCAGGAGTTTTTGACTTTTACCAAAAAGAAAATATCGGTTGAAGTAACAAGCCTGCCTCTGGTACAAAAAGAGGGGCTTTCAGTCATGTCCGTATTTAACGATATCACTACCCGAAAACAAGCTGAAAAAGAAATCAGGGACAGCGAAGAACGGCTGAACAATCTCATACAACTTCTTCCCATAGGGGTTGTCATTCACCACAATGGGAAAGTTGAATTTGCAAATACCACCGCCTCTGTCATTATGGAGGTACCTGAAAAAACAGCGATTTTAGGTCAAAATGCATATGATTTTATACATCCCGATTATAAGGATATTGCTCTTCAAAGAATTAATAAATCCTTAACAGAAAACAACACCTCAGAGGTCGTCGAATTAGTTTATCAGACCTTTAACAAAAGACCTATTTCTGTTGAAGTATCAAGCCTTCCCATAGTTTTTAAAGGAAAAACGATGTTACTGACAGTATTCAATGACATTTCAGCCCGAAAAAAGGCAGAAACGCTTTTAAAAGAATCGGAAGCCAAATACAGATCCTTCTTTGAAAACACCGGAACCGCCATTGCCATCAGCGAGGAAGACGCCACACTTTCCCTTATCAATCAAAAATATGCCGAACTCGTCGGCCTTCCGAAAGAGGAAATTGAAAACAAAAGGCGCTATACGGAGTTTATTTCTTCTGAAGATCTTGACTATTCGGTCAAAATTCACGAACTCAGATTGCGTAACCCCGAAAAAGCATCAAAATCGTATGAGTTCAAATTCAAAAATGCTAAGGGCGAAATAAGAAATATACTGGTTTATGCCGACATGATTCCGGGTACAAAAAAAAGCCTGGCATCTCTTCTGGACATAACTGACCGAAAAAAAGCAGAAACACAAATAAAAGAATCGGAAGCCATATACAGAGCCATTTTCGAAAATACCGGAACGGCTTCAATTATTATTGACGAGGACACGACTATTTCATTGGTCAACTCGCAATTTACAGAACTTATTGGTCTGCCTAAAGAAGAAATTGAACACAAAAGAAGCTGGACGGAATTTGTTGTGCCGGAAGATCTTGAAAAAATGAAAATCATGCACAATTTACGAAGGACTGATCCTTCAAAAGCATTAAGGTCCTATGAATTCAGCTTGAAAGATGTACGCGAAAACATTAAAAACATCCTGCTTTTTATAGATTTAATCCCAAGTACAAAGAATAGCATTGCGTCCTTATTGGATATCACAGAAATAAAAAAAGCTAATCAGGAAATCCTTGAAAACGAAAGGCGTTTCCGTAACATTATTGAATTGGCAAACATATCGTTGTCCATCGTTGCTTTTGACGGCACCATTGAATATATCAATCAGCAGGCCGTCAAAACATTTGGCTATGAACATCAAGACATACCAACTATGGAACGATGGTGGGCACAGGCATACCCTGATGAAAAATACCGTAAAGAAGCACTGGATCAATGGATGGGCCTGATTAATAAGGCTATAGAAGAAAATAAAGAGATCGAGCGTAAAGAATACCAGGTAACATGCAAAGACGGTTCTGTTAAAACAATGATCATTTTCGGTGTTGTTGTCAACGACAAGGTGCTATGCCTGTTCGAAGACATTACTGACCGGAAAAATGCCGAAGAAGAACTACGTAAAAGCCGGATGTTATTGAGGACGATGATAGATTCTCTACAAATATGGATCTCTGCCATCGACCTGGACGGCAAGTATTTTATTGCTAATAAATTTCACGAAGAATTTTTCAAAAGGCCGCTTTATAGCATCGAGGGACATAATATGAGGGAAATTTTTTCTGAAAAGGATTATAAAAAACACAAAGATTATTTTGATGAATGTATTCGTACTGGTAAATCCATTGAAGTTTCCAACGAAATTCACAACAAAGAAGATAAAATTCTTCATGTGTTTGGCACCTACACCCCGCTGTTTGATAAAAACAGAAAAATATTCGGGATAGCCTCATTAGTGATGGATATCAGCCAGCAAAAAACCGCAGAGATCGCATTAAAAGAGAGCGAAGAGCAGTTCAGGACTACCTTTGAAAATGCGCCCATCGGGATGAGCCTGAATACCATCAACGGGAATTTCTTCCAGGTAAATCAGGCTTTTTGCCAAATGATGGGATACACGCAGGAAGAATTACAAAAATTTAATTTTTCTGATATCACTTTTTCGGAAGATATTGAAGCGAGCAGACAATTTATACGGGATTTACTGACTCAAAACCTAAAACATACCTACATGGAAAAAAGGTATGTCAAAAAAGACGGTTCGGTTATCTGGGCTATAACATCTGCTTCGGTATTAAGAGATATAAATGATAATCCAAAGTTCGTAGTCGTCCAAGTACTCGATATTACCGAACTGAAAATGACGGAACAAAAGCTTGAGGAAGCAAAAAATCAGCTCGAAATCGTATTTGACAACGGCCCTGACGCCATACTACTGACCAGGATAGAAGATGGTTTTTATATTGATTCAAATAAAACTTTTACCAAGTATACAGGCTATACACCTGATGATCTAAGAGGTAAATCTACCTTAGATATTGACATCTGGGACAACCCCAAAGACAGGGATATATTACTACATGAAGTTAAAACCAAGGGATTCTGCCACAATCTGGAGTTAGTTGTAAAAAATAAAAACGGAACAAAAAGGATCATCGACATGTCCGCTGAAGTAATTGTTATTAGAGGTATTCCGCATTTATTATCTATCTCGAGAGATATCGTAGAACGAAAAAAAATGGAAGAGTTGTTACAAAAGCAAAATAACGACCTGTATGAACTTAATGCCACAAAAGACCGTTTTTTTTCCATTATCGCCCATGACTTAAAAGACCCGCATAATGCTATTCTGGGTTATTCTGAAATCCTATCAGGAAATTATGATCTGCTTTCGGAACAGGACAAGAAAAACTATATAAACAACATTCTGTTATCGTCCAAATCCCTGTCGCGTTTATTACAAAACCTGCTCGACTGGGCCAACTCACAAACAGGAAGGATGGTCTACAAACCGGAATTATTAGATATCACCAAAGTCATAAAAGAAACCATGGATCTTCTGCATTATCAGGCGAAAATAAAACAGATCCGGTTGATTTCTGACAATGATTCTTCTTCCGGTATTTTCGCCGACCCGAACATGACGAAGACCATACTCCGCAACCTTGTTTCAAACGCCATAAAATTTACACGCCGCAACGGTTTTGTCAAAATTTCCACTGCGAATGTCTCTGATAAAAAGTCAAAAACTGATTTTATTGAAATTTCCGTGGTCGATAACGGAGTCGGGATAAAAAAAGAGAACCTGGGAAAATTATTCAAATTAGATCATAAAATCAAGACATCGGGCACTGAAGAAGAAACAGGTAGCGGCCTTGGACTCATTCTTTGCAAAGAACTTGTGGAAAAAAACAAAGGAACCATGAACATACTAAGTGAGGAAAATGTTGGAACGACAGTTTCTTTTACTTTACCAATAAAAATTTAATACATGAAGTACGAATTTTCAAATAAAAAAGAACTGAAACAACTACTTGCTGATCTGGAAAATCAAATCACTAAGGGTAGGTTGCTGCTTGATGAGCCCTGGACGGACGACGAGATTCTACCCGCTGAACAGGAATTACCAGAAGCGGTAAAAAAGTTTTTTAAGGACAATTCGGTCAGGCCATATAAACTGCTGTACGAACTGCCTGTTCCTTTTTTCATCAAAGACAGCAATTGCGAATGGTTTTATATAAACAGGGCTTTTTGCAAATTTTTCGAAGTTAACCTTAAGGACATTTATCAAAAAACCAGCCATGCGATCTTTCCAAAAAACAAAGCGGACATATTTTATAAGCAGGACCGTCAAATACTGGAAAACGGTAAAGAAACATCACTTGAAGTACAAATTGTAAACCCCCAGGGACATAGCCGGGTTGTCTTGACAACCAAGTCCGTATTTCATGATATCCACCACACGCCTTATATCATCGGCACCTTTAATGAAATTACCGGGTTTAAAAATATTGAGAATTCTATCAATCAGGAAAAGGTAGAACTCGAAGCACAAATAAATACCCGGACAGGACTGCTGACGACGACTATTGAAAAACTTCAGGATGAAATAGGACAGCGCGTGAAAACCGAGCATGCCCTGATCCAGGAGGAGGATAAATTCCGCAGTGTGATTGAACAGGCAACCGAAGGTATTGTATTAGTCGATAATCTTGGAAGGATTATTGAATGGAATGATGCTTTGACTGAAATTACCGGAATTGCAAAAGGGAAAGCCATTGGAAAATATATCTGGGATTTGGAATCTCTACTGATGATACCCGAAAAGAAAACCCGGGATTTTCTGCTTGCGATGAAAAATAACATGTTGGCCATTTTAAAAAATGAACAAATTCCACAAAAATTACGTAATACCGATGGCATCATTGTCAGGGCAGACGGTAGTGAAAAGATAGTTAACTTTACTACATTCCCGATTAAAACTCAAAACTCATTTTATATCGGACGTATCGTAAGGGATGTGACCGAACAAAAAAAATCCGTGCTCGCCATACAGCGTTCCGAAGCCCAATACAGGGCTATATTCGAGAATTCCAGTGTAGCTATACTGATCATCAATCCCGGGAACGATAAAATCATAGCCAGCAACGAAAAGGCCGCCGAAACCTATGGATATACCCGTGAACAACTCTCTGGCATGCCCATGTCACAAATTGCCATGGACTACGACATCGACCGCCGGCACATGGATCTGTTATTAGGTCACAACATCGAAAATGATTTTGAAACTATCCATATTACCAGTAAAGGCGAGGAACTCAACATGCTTGTCAACAGTTCAACGGTTGATTACGGCGGGGCCATAGCCGTCATGAATTTCAACCGCAACATCACGGAGCTGAAACAACTTGAAAAAGCCCGAGAAACCGTTTACAAAATTTCTCAGCTTACGCATACCGTCGACAACATTGATGATTTTTATAAATCCATTCATAAAATCATCAACCAGATCATTCGCGCTAAGAATTTTTATATTGCCATATATGATGAATCCTCTGATATGGTTTCTTTTCCTTATTATGTAGATGAAAAGGACGAACCTCCGAAACCTTACAGGCTTCAAAGGGG
>CAZMPB010000047.1:0-18814 GCA_964567775.1 uncultured Bacteroidales bacterium | reverse complement strand
ATATTTGTGCGATTTTTTTTTATTTTTATATCCCGTATTTAAAAAAGTTACAGATTAATACTTACAAAAAAAAGTTAATTTGTTTAAAAATACATTAATTTGTATCTGATAATTTAGTACTTTTATTGTCAACTAAAAAAAGGAGGATTTATGATTATGTATTTTGTTTATATCGGGATTCCGGTATTTTTGCTTTTCTTTATGGGTATCCGCATTATCAGGCCCACACACCGCGGGCTGATTGAGCGTCTTGGAAAATATAACCGTTTTGCCGATGCGGGTTTCCATTGGATCATCCCATTTATTGAAAAAATGTATCAGGTCAACATCACCGAAACAATGGTAGATGCTGAGCCACAGGAAATCATCACCAATGATAATCTGAATGCGCGTGTAGATGCACAGGTTTATTTCAAGGTAAAGGATGATGAAGTAAGCGTGAAAAGTTCACAGTACAATGTAAACCGTTATCAATGGCAGATCGTGAATCTGGCACGCACCACACTCAGAAATATTATCGGTACAATGACACTGAAATCGGCAAACAGCGAAAGAGGAAAAATTAATGCCGAGCTTCACAAAACGCTATGCGAAGAAACAAAAAGCTGGGGAATAGACATTGTGCGTACCGAGTTGAAAGAGATCGACCCGCCAAAAGATGTTCAGGAAACCATGAATAAAGTCGTTAAAGCTGAAAACGAAAAAATCGCCGCTATCGACTATGCTACTGCTGCAGAAACTGCTGCTGACGGCGTGAAACGGTCGAAGATCAAAGAAGCCGAAGGTATAAAACAGGCAAAAATATTGCACGCCGAGGGAGAAGCCGAAGCCATTAAACTTGTTAACGAGGCCGCTGACAAGTTTTTTACCGGTAATGCCCAATTATTGCGCAAGCTGGAAACGTTGGAGACTTCACTTCAAAACAACGCAAAAATCGTCGTACCATCTAATTCCGAACTGATCAACGTGATTGGCGATATGTCAGGCGTTCTTCCTGTACCGATGAAAAAATAAGTGTTTGGAACTCAGGTTTAATAGGCTAATACGATCCGCCATTTGTGGACGGGAAAGCCAGTAAATAAAAAACAAAAGCCGGTATCAATTTACCGGCTTTTGTTTTCTGGTATTTATGTGAAACCCCAAACCTCCCGAAACCATAAATTCATCAAGTTTTATTGAACCTGTTTCCGCACCTCTGTATCTTGACAACAGGTAATTTACCCCAATAAAGAAATGGCAGAACTTTGAAAAATACAGGCTGTATCCAAGCGACAGGTCTAAAGCCGGCAGCAGCCTTATGGGATAACTTTGGTCAGACAATAAAGATGCAGTAGGCCTTGTTATTGAAAAGCCAGGTTGCAGCCCTGCATAAAAGTCGCTTTTTCCTTTCGGCAAATGCAGCAATGCACCAAAAAGAACGATAGCATTTTGTTTTAAAACAGGTTTTTGCTGACGGGTATCTAGGTACCAGAAACAATCACCACGGAAACTCAGGTTCTTACTTGTAAAATATTCAAGGTTGCCCCCGAGATACACATTATTCGCTTTATGATGTAGCATAAAACTTTGATTGAAAGAAAGGTTGACTTTTAACAAACCCGATCTTTCAGTATCTTCTTTTTGCTGCGCAATACTTTGAAATGTTGCAAAAAAAGCTATTGCAAAAAAAATTTTTCTTACCATAGGTCAGCTATTTTATAGTTGATACTAAGATGCAATAAAATATGATCGTGAATTCCGGCCCCTTTGGCTTTTGTAAAACTGCTAACTCCTTCACTGTTTGAAGCCGCGATCTTTGTTCCTAGATGCAGCATGTATTGTGCAGTCAGTGAGACATCAAAGCGGTTGGTAATATTAAAATGAGTCCCGGCACCGCCCTGTATGGAAGCACTCCATCGTTCCGCATTATTAAACCGGTCGGTATTATCGGTAAATTTCAGGTACTCAAAACAGTGCCCTGCAAGTATATAAGGTCTGACGATTGCTTCAGGTTTTTTTGTAAGGTAATACATCACGCTCCAGCCAATATGCGTATCGGCCCGCCAGGCATAATCACTGAGGTCGGCTTTCAGGTGGTCGGCAAACCACTCGGTATTGACCCTGTCGGAAAATTGAATCCGGAATTGTCCCCCGGTCCCGAATGCCGCTCGCTGCCATTTACCATCGTTTACTAGTCCGATGCTGCTCCGGGCGCCTAAAGAAAAAATCCCGGCAGGTGTTTTCTTTATTTTCAATTCCTGAGCCCGTGCAGGAAGAAAAAAAACCACCGTCAAAATTATCAATATCGCTCGCATATCTCTTAAGGTTAGTATGTGAGATATAAACGAATATGAAGGAAAAAAAATTGCAGCAAAAAGTACCAGGCAGGCTAAAAAATTATGGAAATTTTATACAGGGTTTTTTTCCGGAAAAAACGGTTAAAGTCAATAAGATTTTCGTGGAATTTTTTTTGTATAAAAAGATTAATAACCCGATTGTCAGCATCAGCATAAGAAAAATTTTTTTAGGTTAAACTCAGAAAAAGTGTTATTAGAATTTTCAAACTAACACTACTTACACGTTGTTTTGCTGATGGTTACGGTGTCGTTTGACCATTGTTCATAGTTAAAACAAGTGCCATCCAGACAGTTTTCAGAATAGAGTATATTCTCCTTCCGGTCAATCTGAACGTCATTCACCTTCTTGGTGATTACCTGGGTGCAATGATATTCTTTCTGACAACCAGACAATCCAGCAAGCAGACCAAGAGCGAAAACCATGAACACGATTTTTTTCATACGTATGGATTTTTGTGTTAAAACAATATTGAAAACTGCTATAATTTTAAATTTTTGTCGTTATTGTTTCGATTATGTACACCAAAAGTAATTTTTCAACGACAAAGGTACAAAAAAAAATTTGGATTCACCAAATTTTTTAAAAAAAATTTTTAATGCTGAGAAGTAAAATAAGTCAGATTAACGCATCAAAAAGCACTTCAACCGGGTGAAATGCCGTTTTTCCGGTACCGTCTTTGATCTGCTGCCTGCAACTGGTGCCGGGTGCTGAGATGATAATTTCCGCACCGGCTTTTTTCACGGCAGGAATCAAAATCATCTCCCCTATTTTCATCGAAAGTTCATAATGTTCCTTTTCATAACCAAAAGACCCGGCCATTCCGCAACAACCCGAAGGGATCTCTTCGATAGCAAAATTTTGCGGAATCTCCAACATTCGCTTCGTTGGCAAGGTGGTTGACAAAACTTTCTGGTGGCAATGACCATGCAATTTTATCTTTTTATGGTCAAGGGAAAACATGGCAGAACTGAAATTACCCTTATCAAATTCCTTTACAATAAATTCTTCGATGGTGTAAGAATTCCGGGCGATAATTTCAGCATCGGCCTTTATATCTTTGCATACAATATCTGGGACTTCATCCCTGAAACTCAATATAGCCGAAGGCTCTATCCCGATCAATGGCAAATCATCACTGATGATCCTGCTTAAAATTCCGACATTTCTTTCGGAAATATTTCTTGCCTTTTTGAGCATCCCTTTTGAAAAATAGGTTCTTCCACTTTCATCAACAGGCGCCATTTCTACATGATATCCCAGCCGGGCCAGCAGCATGACCGCTTTTTTGCCGATCTCAACATCTACGTAATTGGTAAATTCATCAGCAAAAAAAAGTATTCTTTTTCCTTTCCCGTTCGATTTTTTTAAATAGGACTTAGCCCATTTTTTTAATGTTGTATTCCCTATGCATGGAATTTGCCGCCGATTTGAAAATCCAAGCATGTTTTTCAATAAAGAAGAAAAAAACGTATTCCCGGCAAAAAAATTAAAAACGCCTGGGACATAAGCAGCTAGCTTATAGATCGTAGTGATACCGGCGATCATGCGGGTACGCACCGGCACATGACGGGCTTCATAATAGTGCTGCAGGAACTCGGCTTTGTATCTTGCCATATCTATGCCCGACGGGCATTCAATCTTGCATCCTTTACACATCAGGCAGAGGTCGAGGATATCATGGAGGTCATTATTGTTAAAAGGATTTTTGCTTTTAGTACCGGCAAGGATTTCGCGCAACAGGTTGGCACGGGCGCGCGTGGAATTCTTTTCATCAAGGGTAGCCATATACGAAGGACACATCAAGCCGCCTATGTAGTGGCTCTTGCGACAGTCGGCCGAACCGTTGCAGCGTCCGATGGCCCGCATCAAGCCGTTGGTTTTTGAATAATCAAAAAAAGTATTTATTGACGGCTCAACCATTAGCCGCTGCTCCCTGAGATCAATAGCTATGCAGGGCGCTTCAATGATCTTTCCCCGGTTAAAAATATGCTGCGGGTCAAACACATTTTTTATTTCCGTCAGGCATTGGTAAACTGTTTTACCCAGCACCAAAGGAATGAACTCAGCACGGAGGCGGCCGTCGCCATGTTCGCCGCTCAGCGAGCCACGGTATGTTTTTACCAACAGGGCTGTCTCGTAAGCGATCGTTTTCAGCAGTTCTACGCCCTCGTCAGTCCTGAGATTCAGCATGGGCTTTACATGCAGCTCGCCGGTAGAGATGTGCCCGTAAAAAGCACAACTGACGCCGAATTTGTCAAGCATCGCGCGGAAACCGGCAATGTAAGCCGGAAGTTTACCGGGAGCCACGGCAGTATCTTCTACAAAACTGTGGGGTTTCAGATCATTGGTTATGGTCGTCAGCACCCCCAGCCCGGCTTTGCGCAGGTTGCGGACCTTTGCCATGTCTGCTCCGGTGATGAGCGGAAAATGAAATCCAAGTCCCTGACTTTTCAGGCTGGCAACAAGTTCATCAGCTTTTTGCAACAAGGTATTTTCATCCTCATGCGTCAGTTCAATAATCAGTATGGACCCCGGTTCGCCCTGAATAAAAAAACGGTTTTGCTGCTGGCTGAGATTATCTTTTGTGAGAGAAATTATTGTTTTATCAATGAGTTCCACAGATGCCGGCTGATGTTTCAATATCACAAGATTGGCTTTGAGCGACTGTTCCAGTGTTTCAAAATGGGCGCAGATAAAGGCATTCTTGTGCTTAGGTATGGGCACTAAATTCAGCCTGGCCTCCGTGATGAATGCCAGCGTGCCTTCCGAGCCGCAGATCAGCTTTGCCGGGTTGAAAACTTCGTTGCTGCCGGCAGTAAATAGCTCAGAGTCCAACAGTATATCGAGCGCATAGCCCATGTTGCGCCTCCGGATACCCGCTTCGGGATAATTTGCATGTATCTCAGCAGCGACATCCTTATTCCCCAGTGTTTCTTTAAGTTTGCGGTAAATGCGGCTTTCCAGTGTATCGCCCTTGCATTTTTCTTCAAATTCTGCCGGGCTTAACGGCTTGAATTCAGCTTTGCTGCCGTCGCTGAGGATACATTTTACCGAGATCAGGTGGTCGCGGGTACTCCCATAGATCAGGGAATGTTCCCCGCAGGAATTGTTGCCTATCATCCCTCCTATCATACAGCGGTTGGATGTGGACGTCTCAGGGCAGAACATCAGCCCGTAAGGCTCCAGAAACTTGTTCAACTCGTCGCGGACCACACCCGGCTGAACGATCACAAAACGTTCGCGGGTGTTGAGCTTCAGTATTTTCCTGAAATGTTTTGAAATGTCAACGATGATGCCGCTGCCCGTGGCCTGCCCTGCCAGCGAAGTGCCTGCCGCCCGCGGGGTAAGCGGAATGTTGTTCGCCGAAGCAAAAGCAATGAGTTTTTCCAGGTCTTTTTCATTTTTGGGAACGGCAACTGCCAGCGGACGGTCGAAATACAGCGAGGCATCGGTGGCGTAAATGGTAAGACAGGATTCATCGGTGTGCAATTCGCCCTCCAGCGCAAGATTCAATTCATGTAGTTTATTCAGCATATAAAAGAAATGAAGGGTAAAGTTACAAATTGCATTGAAAAGCCTGTATTTTTTGTTATTTTTGTATAATTGAGCAAATAAAAAATATGAATAATGCAATAGTTTTTATCCTGATTATATTATCCATGGCCATAAGCTCAAAAACGTTTTGCCAAACTTTTTTAAATGGGAGTTTTGAGAATAATACTGCGGTAACAGATCATATTAATCTAACTAATTCCCAATACAATAATTTCATGAGTAACTCTTCAGCTTTTGGAGATTATAATAGTGGAGGGCCCAACGGAGGAGGCATGGATATTATCACTTCATCTTTATACTGCGGCCCGGCTCAGAACAATAATTGGTATGTGGCTTTGACAAGCGGAGGAACAGATGCTATTTCATTAGAATTATCATCACCATTAATTGCCGGAAGCGGGTACACCATCACATTTTATGATCGCGCCTGCAATTTATATGTGCTGGGTTCTCCTGTCCTTATTGGAGTTTCAGATGTCAGCAATAGTTTCGGGAACCAGGTTTATACGGCGCCAAACCCAGTTTCGAATGTCTGGACTCAAAGAACGGCATCATTTATTGCGCCTATAAATGCATTATATGTAACAATAAAGTGTGGAGGAATAAATAGTCCTGCACCCCTGACGCAAATAGATAATTTTGAAATATCCCTGATCACGTCTGCATCTGAATTTAATGGCAACAGCAGTTTTAAAATTATCTCCAATCCGGCATCCGACATATTAAATATTGAAGCCCCAGGAAATAACAACATAATACGATCAATTAAAATTTACAATCAATCCGGCGCAGTAATATTAATAGCAAACTACACTGATAAGCTGGATATTTCAAATTTCCCGGCAGGCTCTTATATCGTAGAATTATCAACGGATAAAGAGGTTTTCTTTAAAAAGTTTATAAAGCAATAATTTTTACAATAAAGCTGAAATTCCGGCAAGTTAAAGGGTTCCGCGGACAGGCAGTTCACACCCTGCCTGAGATACCAGAGGTCAACACAAAAAAACCAACAATTGCATATATCCAACTTATTATCCCTATATTTGTCCCTGAGACAAAAAAACGAGCGCTTCAGATTAAAAATTTTGGACAAAATCATCAACCTCATGAAAAATTCAGCATTCATCATTTTAATTTTTGTTTTTTTATGTGCATGCAAGAAAGACGTTCCTGTTACAGAGCCTGATCCAGTCAATAATGTGAATAGCTATGACACTTTAAAACCTTTAAATTATTACCCAGTCTACCCCGGTTCCTATTGGAAATATCTCGAAAATGATTCGGATACGGTTATTTATACAACTTCTTCAAGCTATTTGCCACACAGTTACCTTACATACACAGGGTGGGACGGTAATGGTTATGTGGAGCACTATTCAGACACGGTATATGTTCCCTTTCTTAATAATAACCCCATTTATCAATACAACAAAATTGAATATATCGCACCGCCTTTTGGGGGTTATTACGCACCCGGGCCGATTTTATCAGAAACAATAGGTTTTGAATTTGTAAGAAACTGGGAAGATACGCGCTACGGTGATTACAGGGAACATGTAACAGTAGCACAAAAAACAGTAAATAACGACCAGGACTCTGTCATCATATTAAAGGGGCATTGGGTATGGGGCCCAAATATAAATAAGGTCACTACCGAAGAATATATCAAGGATATTGGCTTAGCGTCTCATTATACGATAGACACTGTGGCGATGGATACGATTTATAGATTACAGCTGATAAATTACTACATAAACAAATAAACTCGCTTTAGTATCCGTTCACATGCAGAACATTGCACTGCACGATTCCTAAGGGGAGCAGTTAGTTCTAATAATGGCACAAATCCTTCCCGGAGCATAGAACATCAGGACAAACATAACTTGCCTGCTATAAGTTGAAATAGACCCAAGTAATACCTTAGCCCGCCTATGCCATTAATACAGGTTCGCAATCTGCGAATGTTTGAATTGGATTTAAATACTTGTAATACCAATTAATAGTTGTATCTTTGCAGCTCGAAATTCACTTTTCAACATTTCCCTCCCTACAATAGCCAGGTTTTGGTTCGAAAAAACTCACTTTATTAAATTTATGCAATTTCAACAATTAAACATTATTGACCCTATCCTTAGGTCATTACAACAAGAAGGATACACAACACCCACACCCATTCAACAAGAAGCCATCCCCATCGTACTAAACGGTAAAGACCTGCTTGGCTGCGCCCAGACAGGAACCGGAAAAACCGCTGCTTTTGCAGTGCCGATACTCCAGCTTTTACATGAGACAAAAACCTACGACAGAAAAAGAAAAATACGAAGCCTGATCGTTACCCCCACCCGCGAATTAGCGATACAGATCCACGATAGTTTCAATGCCTATGGCCGGTTTACCGGGCTAACGAGCACCGTGATATTCGGCGGTGTAAACCAGAACCCGCAAACAACAGCATTACGCCAGGGTGTGGACATCCTTGTCGCAACCCCCGGCAGGCTTCTCGACCTAATGGACCAGGGATATGTATCGTTGCGCGATGTGGAAATATTTGTGCTCGACGAAGCCGACCGCATGCTCGACATGGGCTTTATACATGATGTGCGGAAAATAATTGCCGTGCTGCCGCAAAAACGCCAGTCGCTGTTTTTCTCAGCCACCATGCCTCCCGAGATCGTAAAACTTTCAAACTCTATATTGAATAAACCTTTAAAGGTCGAAGTTACGCCATCGGCCTCTACCGTAGAAATCGTCAAACAGTTTATCTATTTTGTTGACAAAGGAAATAAAACTGCCTTGCTGCTAGACCTGCTGCAAGATAAAAAAATCAAAACCGCGCTTGTATTCACCCGTACCAAACACGGCGCCGACAAGGTGGTGAAGCTGCTAACGAAAAACAGGATCAAAGCCGAAGCCATCCACAGCAATAAAAGCCAGAATGCCCGTCAGAATGCCCTTACTAATTTCAAGGCTCAGACCACAAGGGTGCTGGTGGCGACAGACATTGCCTCACGCGGCATCGACGTGGAAAACATGGAATGCGTCATCAATTTCGAAATTTCCAATATGCCCGAAACCTATGTCCACCGCATTGGCCGTACTGCAAGGGCAGGTGCGGAAGGCACCGCCTACTCATTTTGTGATGCAGAAGAAAAAGAGTACCTGCGCGACATTGAAAAACTGATCGGGAAAAAGATCCCTGTCGTCGAAGGGCATCCTTATCCGCTGGTGGACCTCCACCCGGTAAAGCCACCGAAACAAGTGCGAACCCGGCCAACCCACACACAGCGGAACAATCCCGGTGCGAATGCAAGAGGCAAAAATGATCCTTCAAGGTCGTTCAGGAATAGAAGGAGGATAAGTCGGTAACGGTTTGGCGGTGTGCTGTTCGGTGGCTCATCACTAAACTTTCCACGAAAGACAACGGTTTCAACATACACGTCACTGTCATACGAGGCACTGCCCCGCCACTGACAGCAACCGCCTGTTACAAGCTGGCCGTTCTTGTCTTTCGTTATTCTGTCTTTCATTTTTGCTGCATTGTCTTTCTGTCAGTGCGTTGGCTTTGCAAGCTCTTTGACAAAGCTTTGATTATAGCGTTAGCTCGTGGGGCTTTGGCTATGTGCTTGCAAATGTTGGCATATTAATTCTGATTTTGTCGAATTTTCTTTTTCAAGTAATAAACTGCCACCATACAATACGGTTTATACTTTCCTGCATCAAGTGAAAGCCACCATTGAAGCTCTCTTTCAAAATATTTTGTTCTTATGGTTCTGTCAACATATTTTTTACTTTCAAGTTCGACTTTCTTTTGAACAGTTAAAAATACTTCTCTTCGACCATCAACAAGTGATTGCATATTTAGATTTAGAACTTCTGTTATTTCTTTTTCAAATACTGGGTCGTCTGAATGGATTTCACCATTTGAAAGATACTTAATTTGTGTTTCACAATTTGGATTTGATAAAGTAGGATTTATTATAATGTCAACATTCCCTTTGTTTGTGTCGCAAGTTTGAAGTTTTTTTGGATTTCCTTCATTGCCAGTGCAAGCACCTAATAAATTACTATAATTCAATTGCAATGTTGGATGATTGTCTTGACATTTGAAATGTTCGACTTTCATTTCATATGAAACAGTCCCGTCTTTTTCAATTTTCTGAGGAATCCTTTTCATGCAATAACAGCAAATATGACCTTGCTCTGATAAAAGATTTGCTCTTAAATCATTCATGGCAGCTAGAGGCAAGTTGTGATAAAAAGCAGGTTGATTTGCTCTATGTTTCACCAAAGACTGTGGTTCTTGTATTTTAGTTATTTGTTTCATCACTTGCTTCTTCTAAATAATTCAACTGTGTCTTAGCTCTTATAATGGCAGGGTCATCTACACCCAATAAGTCTGAAAGTCTTTGATATTCTGTTTTTGCATTTTCTAATTCTTCATCATCAATAAGTGAGAACAATTTGCTTAATTCTTTTGTAATCTTTTTATTTCTTCTTTCAACGCCCATTAATTCATATAAAATCGTGCTTATATCACGACCATAATATTTTGGAGTTATTTTAACGATTTCTCCATCTTCGATAATCTGAACTTCTGAATTCTCTGGATTTGCATTACTTAATAATTGAGGAGAATGTGTAGTGATTATAAAACTCGTATTTCTTACATAAACAGAAAGGTCTTCCAATAAGTTTTCTTGCCACGAAGGATGTAAATAATTGTCAGGTTCGTCTAAAAGAAATAATGTTTCTTGACCACGCAATAACTCAATCATTCCTTTTATAGCAATCAATTGTTGCTCACCCTCGCTTAATTTTTCACTTGATATTTCACTACTACCTTCATTAATTTTAAATTTGATTACTAAATCTTCAATAAAGCCCGCTGTATAAAGAGAATCTAACAGTTTCACCAAATTGCTTTCGTACCCAATTATTGGCAAGTTGATTAATTGGTCAAGTTTATCGGCAGACGGAAAACGTAATACAAGCTTATCATTTGAAACCTTTATTTCGTCCATTGCCACCATTTTTATTTGTGACAAATATTCAAAAACAATTTTTTGTGCATTCCAAAATGTTTCAAGTTTTGCCTTACTCCCTGTACTCCAATCGGGCCTTTTAAGATGTAAATCAAAAGAAACCAATTCGGTTATTCCGAATTTTTCATTCAAGAATTTCTTTATGTCTTCAAGTTTTGAGGCAAATAAACCAAGTAAAATAAACTTATAGTGAATAGGGTGAAATAAAAACAATGGTTTAAAACCCATATCAAAGCCATTTTTTAATGCACTTTGATAATCATCTTCAATTTTAGAAAAGTGATAATCAATTCTTGTTGATTGACCAGAATAATACAATAAAATATTGTCGGGCAAAATACCTTCTAATTTTTCTGGAATTTTTTTATAAATCCAAGTTTTTGAGATTTTCTGAATTTCGTTTAATTCAACGTCTTTGTTATCAATCTTTATTTTGTAGGTGCCATCAATGGTACTTACTGAAATTTTATTTACTCCAACAATATATTCAATTGTGTAGGCAAACGGAACTGGCAAGCTTTCAGTATAAAACAGGTTTCTGAAAATTTCCGTGATTGCTTCCAGAATATTTGATTTACCTGAACCATTCCTGCCAATAAGAACCGAAATTGGCTTATTAAAATCAACCCTAAATTCATTAAGGTTTTTATATTGCTTTAAATACAAGTGTTTTAACTGCATATTATTAATTTTTAAAAATTGCTTGTTCAAATTCCTTTATGGCTTCTTTTCGGTTCAGTTCGGCATCTTCTTTTAATGCTTTTATTTCTTCCCGTACAATTAATATTTTGTCAGAAATAATCTGTTGTTCCTTCTTGCTAATTTGAGGTATTGGAATTTCAGCGATTCTATCTTGATTAATTATAGGAATTGTTGCTTGAGTTTTTTCATATGTTGTAATTTCTTTGAAAGCATCAAAATAATAGTATAAAAATTCAGGCAATATCTGCTCTTCGTCTAAATACAATCCTGTAATCTGTTGGTTAGAAGTTGCGAATTCATCGGCTATTAATCCAACTTTCCCTATGGTTGAACCAATTCCAACAAAAAGTAATGTGTTTTTAGGAAATATTCTAACTTTTTTGTCATCTACGGCTAACTGAGATACTTTTCTTTCTGATTCTGTTAAGTAAATTTCTTCACCTAAATCAGCGGGAGTATAAAAATTAATATCTCCGTTAAAATATTCAACTCTACTTGTCGGAGGAGTAGTACCAGTACTAATATTTTTCAAAACACTTGATAATTTTACTAGCGGATATTTTGATTCAAACAAAAGTGTATTTTGAAAATCCCATCTATTTAAATTCAAATATTTTGTAAAAGAAAGCCCCTTGTGTTTTCCATTGCCTTCTGGAAATTTTAATTTCAATTCTGTTTTTAGTATTGTTTTGATTTTTTCTTTAGCTTCAATTATTTTTCTTTCAGCATTTTCAGCTTTAACTGCTTTATGATAATATAATTTCAGAATTTCTCGTTGAGCATCTATAAATGGCAAAGCAATATCTAATGTTTTTAAAATCTCAATTGTCAAATTTTGCCGAACTGAGCCAGTAGTGCTTTCGTTAATTATTTTATTAAAGCGTTCCGTTTTGAAAAGTTTATAAAGGAAATCGGGCAATAAAGTTTCTTTACAACTAAAGACAACGTATGCTGGGCTAATGTATTCATGCTGTTGTTCTTCCGTCCGCATACCTATACTGCCAACATTTACACGATAAGGATTGTAAGCCAACCAACCCACTTCCATTTTCTTATAAGCTTGATTTATATTTGCACCTATTTCCTTGTAAGCATCAAAAATCCCTATTTTATTGTTAACGCCTAAAATTCCAAATTCTTCTTCGGGAAAATCAAATAGTTTTACTTTATGGCTTTCTTCCTGAATATGTAAACCTAATTTCACAATTGGATAATCAGATTTTATTCGTTCCGAAGCATACCGTTTCACATCCCATAACACAACGTCACGGAACGAAAGAAATTTAATCCAGTTTCGTGTTGTATCCTTAGTCATGGTGTGCATTTTTTCCATAAAACACTTCGGGTTCACCAGCCGCAACTACTCTTTGAAATTTGTTATCGTATATATCATAACTGACTGTTACAAAATGCTCCTTCCAAAGTTTCTTCTTAATACGATACTTTTTAAATTCAATAGCAACTGGCAATAATTCGTTTTCTATTGGTGCACCAGTAGTGCTGATGCCAGCTTTTTCAACTTCCACTATTGGAATTTCGTAATCAAATTTTGTTTTAATTTCCAATTTTATTTCATCAGCAATCAATTGAAAAATTTGATTCTGCTTATCTTTTAATTCCTTCTTTTCCTCCTTACTTAATCCCCGAACTTTTAATTGTGTTTCAACTTCCTCTAATTCTGCTTTGTGTTTAGTATTTGCAGTTTTTGTAGCTTCTTCCTTTATTTTGTTGAATTTCTTTTCTTCGTCCTCTGTAAACTTTTTAAAGAATAGTAAACTTGGTTTTACTGTTGCTCCGGAAGCAATAAATACATCTTGCGGAATTGAGGTTATATTGATTATTTTTGCTTTCCCTTCAACAAAATCTCTTACCTTTTGAAGTTTTGTATTATTCAAAACACCTTCGGGCAATACAATACCCATTCGCCCACCATGACAAAGCAAATTTAAGCAGCGTTCAATAAATAAAACTTCTGTTAAACTGCTCATTTCGCCCAAATCATATAAACTCAAAACTGAATTACCAATGTTGTTATTAATTTGACCTAATGCCACCAAATAATCATCACCATAACGCTCAGTGTATTTGTTAATTCTGTCAGTGTCTTTGTATTTATCTTGTTCGGTAATTTTTAAAGATTTCTCAACTCTTGCTCCAAAAGGTGGATTTGTAAGAATAATGCTAAAGCGACCATCAAATATTCCATTCACATTTAAAAGACCATCGTGATGATGCACCCCACCATGCCCGTCACCGTGCATTATCATATTCATTTTTGCAGTGCGTGCCATTCGTGGATTTGCATCTGTACCGAAAATACAATCAAAAGAAAGTTTACGGATTCTGCTGTCAGGATTGTTTATGTCTAACTCGGAGTTTAATAGATTGAATTGTTCGTTAACTTTTTGGTCAATTACTTCCTGCTCTTTTTCGGACAATTTATTATAATCATCATTGTAATATTGAGCCTTAATTTTGTCTTTTGCTATTTTGATTTCATTTTCAATCTTAGCTCTCACATACTCAAAAGCTTTAATTAAAAAACCACCGCTACCACAACACGGGTCACATATTGTCTCGCCTTCTTGTGGGTCAAGTACTTCGACCATATAATCAACGATAGTACGAGGAGTGAAAAATTGACCTAACTCGCCTCTGAAAGTTTTACCAAGGAATTTTTCAAATGCTATACCTTTTACATCATCTGATGTTGTTGATAAATTGTATATCTCTAATGCTTTTACTATGGCTTCAAAACTGGCTTGTTTAATCTTTATTTTTTCATTTGGGTCAAACAAATCATCATCTTTAAACTCATCTTTTGTTAATTCAAACCAATAATCCATATAAGGAATATCGTCTTTAGGTCCATTTCGCTTCACATTAATAGGTCGAATGTTTTTTTCGTAGTGCGCCTCTTGTTTTTGAAATTGCTTTAATGAAAAAATATTTTCTTCGTCTGGATTTCTCTCATAACGTATTTTCATAAACAAGATTTTGCTTGTTTCATCAAATGCAGCCTCTGGTGAAAGTTTGTCATTGTTACGAATAATGTTATGACATCTGAAAAGTAGGTTGCTAAATTCGTCTCTTGTGAATGCTTTTGTTTGAGTAAGTAAATCCTTTATTCTTTTTTCATTTTTTAAGTCTTGGCAACTAGGAATATCTAAAATCTCATCTTCCAAATCTTTTGGAAATCCTTCAAGATTTACTTTAAAAACCTTTGTATGCTTCAAATTAGTCGTGACAAAAAAAGGAGCTTTCATATATCTTGCATAGTGCGAACCTTGAAAATAGTCGCCTTCAACAATATTGATATTGTCAGCTTTACATTCAACAGCAATAACTGGTGGTTTTTTCCAAACATCCTCTTTATTTTTCCAAACAACAATATCAGCACTGGCTCTGCCAGTGCCTCTTTTGTTGCCTTCGGCAACAGTTACTTCTTGGTGCATTTGGTCAAGACTATAACCATAATGATTTACAAGCCGACATATGTATTCTTGTCTTACCTTTTCTTCAGGTGTCAGCACCAACCAAACGTCTTTTCCTTTTAGAGGTGCTTTTATTTTATTTCCGTTTATTTCTACTTGCATAATTACTTTGTGTTTTTTGTGGAGTTAATTAATTCCCTAACATCAACTCCTAATAACTTTGCAATAGCTACAAGATTATCCATTGATGGTTGAATTTCATTAGTACACCAACGAGATATTGTCGTTTCGTTTTTTCCGAGTTGTTCCGCTAACCATTTGTTTGTCTTGGATTGCTCTGCTAAAACTGCTTTCAACCTGTTAATTGCTTTATTATTCATATTTATTAGCATTTCGTGCAAATATATAAACATTTTATGAAATACGAAAAATTTCTTTTTTAGAGCGTTGAAAAAAATGGCTCTTTTGATTTTGCCGAAGTGTTGGCTTTGTGTGTTGGGGCAAAAGCAAATGTGCCATTTGTGCGGTGGGTATTCATTTTTTTTATTCTGTCTTTATGCAGCAAAAATATCATTGTCATTCTGTCGCTGTCTTTTTTCTTCGGCTTGCTTGTAACGCCTTTATATCTAACACATAATCACACATACCCGTTTATCGTCAGCCGTATATGTACCATATAAGTGGTTCTTTTTTTGAAATTAAAAATAATATAATATCTATCATAAAATAAAAAAACGAGATTATTTTTTTGCCCGGTGTGGCCCGGGCATTCATAAGCCGCTAACCGAAAAATAATACAAACATCCACTACATAATTCAGGATTATTACAAATACACCCAGCTTCATTATAAAATTTGATTACCCGGTACTTGTTTTGTACTTTTGCCTGATGATATTAAAACTATAGCATATGCCAAAACAAAAAATAACCTCAGTGCCCCTGAAACTTATCGAACCAGCAAAAAAAATTACTCCCCGCCGGCTTCTCGAGTATTTTATGATCATTTTGGGAGCCTTTATCATGTCGGTGGGGTTTGTATATTTCATCACACCCTATAAATTTGTGCCCGGCGGGGTTTACGGCATAGCCATCGTGGTGCACTGGATGACCAAAGGATTATTTGCCATCGCTCCCGAAGGCATCCCGGTAGGTTTGATGGGCCTGGCACTGGACATCCCGCTGACCATATTAGGAACAAAAATTCTCGGCCCCAAGTTCGGAATAAAAACGGTGGTTGGTTTTGTTGCGGTTTCGCAATTCATCATGCTGCTTACCTATTTTCAAGGAGACAACCCGCTTGTGGAAGGCGACCCCCTTTTGTCTGCGATATTTGGCGCCGTTCTCGTTGGTTTCGGTATTGGCATTATGTTCCGGTCCAAAGCCACTTCCGGAGGATCAGACATCATCGCCATGATTTTGGCAAAATACACACATTTACCTGTCGGACAACTTCTTATTTATGTTGACTCGGTTATTGTTCTTTTGGGACTTATCGTATTTCAGGACTGGAAAATACCTTTGTACTCATGGCTGATTATCTTTATTTGCGGAAAAGTAATAGATACCGTTATTCAGGGCCTTAGTTATGAAAAAACGCTGTTCATCATCTCAGAGAAACACGAAGAAATAAGAAACGTGATCATCCATGACCTTGACCGCGGAGGAACTTTTATCATGGGAAAAGGCATGTTCAACGGAGCTGAAAAAAAAATCATCTTTACCGTTGTCAGCCGAAAGGAACTGGCCCTGTTGAAAGATTATGTACATAAAGTGGATCCTTATGCTTTCATGACCGTTCTGAATGCGAGTGAGATATTAGGAGAAGGGTTTAAGCCTTTGAAACAGGAAGAATAGGGTCAGGTCTAATACTGTTTCCCTGCATTCTGTATCTGCAAGTTATTAAGGAGGGTATTCTTTTTTTCGATATTTTTCTGAATAAAACTTATAAATTTGAACTTTGACACACATCTATGGGAGCAAAATACATACTATCACTCGATCAGGGAACTACAAGTTCAAGAGCCGTATTAATTGATGAAAATGCTGATGTGGTCGGTATTGAACAGAAAGAGACCGCTCAGATATACCCTCAGCCCGGCTGGGTGGAACAGGATGCCATGGAAATATGGGAAAACCAGCTTCAGGTGGCACGCGAAGTAATAAAAAAATATACGCCTCCGGCAGACCAGATACTTGCTATTGGCATCACCAACCAGCGCGAAACCACCGTGGTGTGGGATAAACATAGCGGCAAGCCCGTGTATAATGCCATCATCTGGCAGGACAAGCGCACCAGTGACTTTTGCAAGCAAATACGCGACGATGGCTGGGCTGATTATATAAGCGAAAATACAGGCTTGATTATAGATTCGTACTTCTCGGCAAGTAAGCTGCACTGGATACTGAACAATGTTCCGGGAAGTAAAGAAAAAGCGCATAACGGAGAATTACTTTTTGGCACGATAGATACTTACCTGGCATGGAAATTAAGCGGCGGAAAACTTCATATCACGGACTATTCCAATGCCTCGCGCACCATGCTGTTCAACATAAGACAACTGTGCTGGGATAAAAAACTCTGCGAACTTTTCGGCGTACCATTGTGTATGCTACCGGAAGTTGTTGATTCCTCTGGTGTCTATGGCTATACCGATGCTGCTGTATTTGACGGTGCAAAAATCCCGATAGCAGGCATTGCCGGCGACCAGCAGGCAGCCCTGTTCGGACAGACCTGCTTTGAAGAAGGCATGGTAAAAAACACTTATGGCACCGGCTGCTTTTTGCTGATGAACACCGGGACCAAGCCTGTAAGATCTCAAAACGGGCTGTTAACGACCATAGCATGGGGGATCGACAAAAAAGTGGAATATGCGATCGAAGGCAGCGTATTTATTGCCGGCGCGGTGATCAAATGGCTGCGCGACAATATCCGGATGATCGGTTCGGCAGCAGAATCCGAATCCTATGCGCTTAATGCCGAAGGCAACGGCGGGGTATATTTTGTTCCCGCATTTTCAGGGCTTGGCGCCCCATACTGGGATATGGATGCAAAAGGGGTTATCTCCGGCCTTACCCTTTCATCGCAAAAAAAACATATCATCCGAGCCGCTTTAGAAGCTATGGCCTTTCAGACCAAAGATGTGGTGAATGCCATGCAGCTCGATTCGGGCATCAGCCTGAAGGTGATGAACGTTGACGGCGGAGCCTCTTCCAATAATTTCCTGATGGCTTTTCAGGCAGGGATTCTCGGAGTAGCCGTGGTGCGCCCGGCAAATATTGAGTCCACAGCCCTGGGAGCAGCTTTCCTTGCGGGTTTGGCGGTACAACTATGGTCAAAAGAGCAACTGACCCAACTGCGTAAACCCGATAAAGTATTTGAACCGGTTATGGCAAAAAATGAAAGTGACCAACTATACGAAGCATGGCAACATGCTGTGAAGCAGGCAAGAATATGAACTTCCTTTCAGCAGGTATGCGTATTGCGTGTCGGTATAATATACAAACATTTTGCCGCACAAACATCAATACGTTCAAAGAAGTAGAGTTAGGCAGCCCAATTCCTCCTCTTTTGGAAATACCGACAATCCGTCAGTTTTTGGTTAAAAAATTATAAAACTTGAATAAATAAAAAAAATTCCTTATTTTTGCCTATCAATTAAAACTAATTATTATGAAAAAAATCCTCATTTTAGCAGCATTCGTCATTTTTGCCGGAATTGCCTCCACAAGTTTTGCGCAAAAA